>NZ_FYDT01000011.1:0-135857 GCF_900187585.1 Pseudomonas sp. Irchel 3E19 | reverse complement strand
GAATGCAGATTGCGCTGCCTTCGGAATATCTTCCCGTCATTCCTCTGGAAAAACTGGCCCAGCGCTTACTAGAGCTGGCCAGCAACATCCAACCCAAACAAGTTGCGAAAAGCCCCCGTGGCCCCAAAGTGCCTAAGCCCAAGACATGGGTCCAAGGCACGGCGGTGCATGCGCATGTTTCAACGGACAGAGTAATCAAGGCTGCCAAAACTAAAAGACCTTGAAAGGGATGGCCGTAAGGGCGGAACCCTAATCAGCCATCACCAAAAAAACGGATATACACCCCAACCCCAACCCAAACTAGCCTCACTGCTCCTGAGCCCGATAAGCCCCCGGCGTCAGCCCTGTCCACTTCTTGAACGCCCGGTGAAACGCCGACGGCTCGGAAAACCCCAACTGCTCGGCAATTTGTTGCAACGACAGATCCGCCCGCCCCAAATGGTAGATGGCGATATCCCGCCGCAACTGATCTTTCAACTCCTGAAAACTGGTGCCTTCCTCACGCAAGTGCCGGCGCAGCGTCTGCGGGCTGATGTGCAGGTGCGCGGCCACAGCCTCCAGATCCGGCCAGCGCGCACTGTCGCGGCTGAGCAAGCGGCGCAGGCGGCTGCTCAGGCTGTCGCCATCATCCGGGCGCGAGAGCAAGTCAGCGGGGGAGCGTTCAAGGAAGTGCTTGAGAGTGCGTTCGTCCTGCAACAGCGGCATTTGCAGGTAGCGGCTGTGGAACAGCAGGCTGCTTTGTTCGGCTGAAAACACCAAAGGGCAGGGGAACAAAAGATCGTATTCAGCGCCATGCGCAGGTTTCGCATAGCTGAAGGTTGCCTGCTCCAGGCGGATTCGCTGGCCGATCAGCCAACTGCCGAGGCGATGCCAGATCACCAGCAGGCTTTCGGTGAGAAAGTGATCCGGGTCCCACAACTGCGAATCGTCGAGGCTCAGGCGCACCCATTCGTCTTCGCGTGTGAGGCTCAGGCGCGGGGCTTCGGGGAATAGGCTGTAAAAAAACAAGCCGCGTTGCAGAGCCTTCTCCAGGTTGCGGCAATGAATCGAGGCGTGGCACATCATGGCGAAGCTGCCGGGTTTGCTCGGTGCCTTGCCGAAACCGAGGTATTCGTCGTCCAGCGCCAGCCACAGGCTCTGGATCAAACGGGTGAACTGCTCCGGGGCGATGCGCGCACGAGGCTCGTCAAGCAATTCCGGGCTGATCCCCAATTGCAGCAGTAGGCCCGAGTAGTCGAACCCGAGGCGACGTGCGCCACCCAGAGCGGCGCGGGCGAAATGGCTGGCGATGGTACGTTCGCGCATTGGCAGCTGATCCTTCCTCAGGCGCCGGATGGTAGCTGGGGTCGGAACGGGCAACAAGGCGGATTTCCGCCAAATTGTAGGACGAGATTCGGTGAGTTGGCGGAAAACCGCCACATACAAGTCACCGGACAGTGACACAAATGAACCTGTAATCCCTGATATCAAAAGGCTTGCAGGCAATCGCACCAAAGTGGCACGGCGTTTGCGATACAAGCCACAGAAGCGTGCGTTTGGCCCTGATGGAAAACGCTGCTCCAACAACAAATCCCTCCAGTGCAGGAGGGTTCGCAATTTAAGGTTTTGCGGACAACAGATGGAAGTTGCCCCGTGGGACTCTTGAGGAAATTTGCAATGACGACTCGTCAGCCACTCTACAAATCCCTGTACTTCCAGGTGATCGTTGCAATCGCCATCGGCATCCTGCTCGGTCACTTCTACCCACAGACCGGTGTGGCCCTCAAGCCGCTGGGTGACGGGTTCATCAAATTGATCAAAATGGTCATTGCCCCGATCATTTTCTGTACTGTTGTCAGCGGCATCGCCGGCATGCAGAACATGAAGTCGGTGGGCAAGACTGGCGGCTACGCGCTGCTGTACTTCGAAATCGTTTCCACCATTGCCTTGCTGATCGGTCTGGTTGTAGTCAACGTCGTGCAACCGGGCGCCGGCATGCACATCGATGTCACCACCCTGGACGCCTCGAAAATCGCCACCTATGTGACGGCCAGTAAAGACCAGAGCATTGTCGGTTTCCTCCTTAATGTGATCCCGAACACCATCGTCGGTGCATTCGCCACCGGTGACATCCTGCAAGTGCTGATGTTCTCGGTGATCTTCGGTTACGCCCTGCATCGCCTGGGTTCGTACGGTCGTCCGCTGCTGGATCTGATCGATCGCTTTGCCCACGTGATGTTCAACATCATCAACATGATCATGAAACTGGCGCCACTCGGAGCGTTCGGTGCGATGGCCTTCACCATCGGTGCCTACGGTGTCGGCTCGCTGGTGCAGTTGGGTCAGTTGATGATCTGCTTCTACATCACCTGCGTGCTGTTCGTGGTGGTGGTGCTGGGCGCGATCTGCCGTGCCCACGGTTTCAGCGTGCTGAAACTGGTGCGTTACATCCGTGAAGAACTGTTGATCGTACTGGGTACGTCTTCGTCCGAATCGGCATTGCCACGCATGCTGATCAAGATGGAACGCCTGGGCGCGAAGAAATCCGTCGTGGGTCTGGTGATCCCGACCGGTTACTCGTTCAACCTCGACGGTACGTCGATCTACCTGACCATGGCGGCTGTGTTTATCGCTCAGGCGACCGACACCCATATGGACATCACTCACCAGATCACTCTGCTGCTGGTGTTGCTGCTGTCCTCCAAAGGCGCTGCCGGTGTGACCGGTTCGGGCTTCATCGTGCTGGCGGCCACGCTGTCGGCCGTCGGTCACCTGCCGGTGGCCGGTCTGGCGCTGATCCTGGGTATCGACCGCTTCATGTCCGAAGCCCGCGCGCTGACCAACCTGGTGGGTAACGCCGTTGCCACCATCGTTGTCGCCAAGTGGGTGAAAGAGTTGGACACCGATGTACTGCAAGCCGAACTGGCTTCTGGCGGTCGCGGTATCTCCGATGAGCGTGAAGAAGACGACCTGGGTGTGGCTGAAGGCCCAACCCCGAGCAATGTGAAGTAAGCATCGCTTGAATGAAAAACCCGCTCCGGCGGGTTTTTTCTTGCCTGCAATTTGAGCGCAACGGTCATGTTTGCTGACACATACGGTGATTGCTGTGCGCGGCATCGCTGCCTAGGCTGAGTGCATCGCACAAGGAGCTCACCCATGTCCGCACCGCTGGCCTCATTGAAGATTCTCGATTTCTCGACCCTGTTGCCGGGCCCGTTTGCTTCGCTGCTGCTGGCGGACATGGGGGCTGAAGTTTTGCGCATCGAATCGCCGACCCGCATGGATCTGCTGCGGGTGTTGCCGCCCCACGATCAGGGGATGTCGGCCAGCCACGCTTATCTCAATCGCAATAAACGAAGCCTGGCACTCGACCTCAAACAGCCCGAGGCACTCGGGGTGGTCAAGCAGTTGCTCGCCGATTACGACATCGTGCTCGAGCAGTTTCGCCCCGGTGTGATGGAGCGCCTGGGTCTGGGTTATGAAGCGTTGAAGGCGATCAACCCAAAGCTGATTTACGTGTCGATCAGCGGTTACGGCCAGACCGGGCCGTACAAGGATCGTGCTGGGCATGACATCAACTATCTGGCGCTGGCCGGACTCTCCAGCTATACCGGTCGCGCCGACAGCGGGCCGTTGCCCTTGGGCATGCAAGTGGCGGATATCGCTGGAGGCTCGCTGCACGGAGTGATCGGGCTGTTGGCGGCGGTGATTGCGCGCCAGCAAACCGGGCAGGGCACGCACCTGGACGTGAGCATGACTGACTGTGCGTTCAGCCTGAATGCGATGGCCGGCGCCGGGTATCTGGCCTGCGGCGAAGAGCCGGGTTGGGAAGAGCAGATGCTCAATGGCGGCAGTTTTTATGATTACTACCGTTCTCGCGATGGCCGCTGGATGTCGGTGGGCAGCCTGGAGCCGGGCTTCATGCAGCAATTGTGTGCGGCGCTGGGCCGGCCGGAGTTGGCGGTGCACGGCTTGTCCACCAAGCCTGAGCAACAGCAGGCATTGAAGGAAGCGTTAAAGGTCGAGTTCGAGCGGCATGACTTTGCTGAGCTGTGTGCATTGTTTGCCGGGATTGATGCGTGTGTCGAACCGGTGTTGAGTCTGGGTGAGGCGGTGCAGCATCCGCAATTGCAAGCGCGGGAACTGGTGACGCAAGTGCCGCGAGGGGATGGGACGACGCAGGCGCAGATCGCGTGTCCGCTGAAGTTTTCCGAAGGATTACCGGCGCCTCGGCATGTCGGGGCGGCGTTGGGGCAGCATACGGATCAGGTGTTGGGAGAGTTGGGGTTCAGTGCTGAGCGAATAGTTGAACTGCGCCGAGCCAAGGTCATTCTCTAGTGTCTGTACCTGCCCTTTCGCGAGCAGGCTCGCTCCCACAGCTGACTGCATTCCAGGGTGGGAGCGAGCCTGCTCGCGAAGAGGGCAATATGAACGACACAAACCTCAATTATTCGACGCGCATCTCACCACTGAACACCAAAGTGTTGCGGCATCTGCGGCACAAATACCGTCGCCCCTGCCGCACCAGGCTATGGCGCTGCGCCGAAAACGGAAAATCACTTTCCGCACATGGGCATTTGTAGATATAGCGGGTCACACTGCGGCGTTTGATTGCGTAGGTGTGGCAGCGATCCGGCGGCAGTTCGTAAACGCCGCGCATGATCAGTTGCCACTCCTCGCCGTGGGGCTGGATGCGGTCGCCGAACAACTGATGGGCGATCAAGTGGGCGACTTCGTGAGCCACGGTCTGCTTGAGGAAGTGTTCGGTGTTTTCCCGGTACAGCTGCGGGTTGAAGCGCAGCAGGTTCTCGTGCAGATGCGCGACCCCGGCTTTTTGCCCGCGCAGCTTGAGGCTCACCACTGGGCGTTGGAAATGACGTTTGAAAAAGGATTCAGCGAGTTGGTAACAGTCTTCGACGCGGGTATTGAGTTGCTCGGGCATGCTTGATGGATCTCCAGAGGTGTCGAGTATGCCGCAACCTCCCGGACTTGCGAATCGCTGACCTGCCGAATGGTCATCCGCCAAACGAGAAGGCCGCCTTGCGGCGGCCTGTATTGGCAGATCTTGTTTTTCTCGGGGGGAATCATGTCAGTTGGTATACACCGGCCCTACGCCGAGGCCCCAGACGATCACGGTGAACGCCATGATGGCCACCAGCACCACCAGACCCACCGCTAGCACTGAACTTGAAAACAGAAAGCCCTCGTCCGAGGGAATGTTCATAAAAGTCGGCAATCCCACATACAGCAGATACACCGTGTAGCAGATGGCCGCCGTGCCGACGATCATCCCCAGCCACATATGCGGATACAGCGCCGCCAGCCCGCCGACAAACAACGGTGTCGCGGTGTAGGTGGCAAATGCCACGCAACGGGCCAGGCTCGGGTTGGCGTCATAAGTGCGGGCCATCCAGTGCACAAAGGCACCCATGACCGCGACGCCGCCGAGCATCGCCAGGTACGACATCACGGTCATCCAGATGGCGCTTTCGACCGTGAGCATCACCGGTGCGCGATTGCCGATCACCCAGCCGACCTGCGTGGTGCCGATGAATGCCGATACGGCGGGGATCGCCGCCAGAATCAGCGTGTGCGTCAAGTACATGTGGCTGATGCTTTCCTCTTGGTCGCCACGGATTTCCTTCCATTCCTGATCGGGGTGGGTAAAAAGTCCCACTACGTGATGGATCATGCCAGTCACTCCTCTTGTTATTGCCATCGCCCCCCAACGGAGCGCCTACGGGCCAATGAGGCCGAGCAAATTCAGGTCTTCAGATGTGTGCGACCTTACGTCGCAGTATAGAAAGGTCTTAACCGCACCGGGACTAGGGGGTTAGAGCAAATCGCGCTGTAAACAGGGGGCTTAATCGCCTTGAGGTCTGTAAAGACCGAATTGGCCAGTGGCGACAACCCGTGAGCACAAACCAGGGGTTTTTGCGTAAAATGCCCGCCTTTCGTCACACCTCACGGATTTCGCGTCATGGGCACTCTTACGGTCAACCAGAACAAACTGCAAAAGCGCCTGCGCCGCCTGGCCGGCGAAGCGGTCGCCGACTTCAATATGATCGAAGACGGCGACAAGGTCATGGTCTGCCTGTCCGGGGGCAAGGACAGCTACACCATGCTCGACGTGCTGATGCACCTGCAGAAGGTTGCCCCGATCAAGTTCGAGATCGTCGCCGTGAACATGGACCAGAAGCAGCCGGGCTTCCCCGAGCACGTGCTGCCGGCCTACCTCAAAACGCTGGGCATCGAGTACCACATCGTCGAGAAAGACACTTACTCGGTGGTCAAAGAACTGATTCCGGAAGGCAAGACCACCTGCTCACTGTGCTCGCGCCTGCGTCGCGGCACGCTGTACACCTTTGCCGATGAAATCGGTGCGACCAAAATGGCCCTCGGTCATCACCGCGACGACATCGTCGAGACGTTCTTCCTCAACATGTTCTTCAACGGTTCGCTTAAAGCCATGCCGCCGAAGCTGCGCGCCGATGACGGCCGCAACGTGGTGATCCGTCCGCTGGCGTACTGCAACGAGAAAGACATTCAGGCTTACTCGGACTTGAAGCAATTCCCGATCATCCCGTGCAACCTCTGCGGTTCGCAGGAAAACCTGCAGCGTCAGGTGGTCAAGGAAATGCTTCAGGACTGGGATCGCAAGACCCCGGGTCGAACTGAAAGCATCTTCCGCAGTCTGCAGAACGTGGTGCCGTCGCAACTGGCCGACCGCAATCTGTTCGACTTCACCAGCCTGAAGATCGACGAGACAGCGGCTTCGCGGTTCGTCAATGTCGTCAATCTCTAAACCCGATCACTGTGGGAGCGAGCCTGCTCGCGAAGGCGTCATGTCAGCCAGCATCAATGTTGACTGACACACTGCTTTCGCGAGCAGGCTCGCTCCCACATTGGTTTCTTCGCTTTATTCATCAGGAGAGGGCATGCGCGATTACAAGTGGCTGCACGAATACTGTCTGAACCGCTTTGGTTCAGCGGCTGAACTGGAAGCCCATCTGCCCGTTCCCAAGACCCCGGCACAACTGCGCAAGATCAGCGACGACCGCTACCTTTCGACCATGGCCCTGCGCGTGTTTCGCGCCGGGCTCAAGCACAGTCTGGTGGATGCCAAGTGGCCGGCCTTCGAAGAAGTGTTCTTCAAGTTCGACCCGGAAAAAGTCGTGCTGATGAGCGCCGAGCACCTTGAACGGCTGATGCAGGACACGCGGATCATCCGTCACCTGGGCAAGCTCAAGAGCGTGCCGCGCAATGCGCAGTTCATTCTCGATGTGGAGAAGGAAAAGGGCAGTTTCGGCGCGTTGATCGCCGACTGGCCGGTGACCGATATCGTCGGTCTGTGGACGTACCTGAAAAAGCACGGCCATCAATTGGGCGGGTTGTCGGCGCCACGGTTTTTGCGCATGGTCGGCAAGGATACGTTTGTGCCGAGCTACGACGTGGTCGCGGCGCTGAATGCGCAGAAAGTCGTCGACAAGGCGCCGACCAGCCTGCGCGATCTGGCCATTGTGCAGAACGTGTTCAACCAGTGGCATGAAGAGAGCGGCGGCCGGCCGATGAGCCAGATTTCGATGATGCTCGCGTACACCGTGAATCATTAAGACCGCGTCGCCCCATTCGCGAGCAAGCCCGCTCCCACATTTTGGAATGCGTTCCCCTGTGGGAGCGGGCTTGCTCGCGAAGGCGTCAGCTCAGGCGACGCTGATCTCGCCTTCACCCGCCAACTTGCGATTCAACTGATACCGCCACCGCACATACAGCAGCGCCGAGCAGAACACCGCCAGGCTCGCGACCATCTCCAGCACACCAAACCACTGCCGGTTCGGGTCATACGCCGCCAGTGCGCCTTTGATGAAATACAGATTCACCACAAAACACATCCACGAGTGCCCGCGTGCGCTGCCCATGATCATTGCCGGGGCGAGGACGAGCCACGGGATCAATTCGACCAGCAGAATCACCCACGGTCGCGCGCCATGCAGGTCGGCGAAGATCAGGTAATAGGCGGCGAGCAACCCGGCGAGGGCGAAGAAGCTCAGCAGACTGAGCACCCGCATCGCTTTCACACGGGGCTCAAGCCACTCGACGGCGGGCAGGATTTTCGGCTTCTTGGCCACTTCAGTCCTCCAGTTTCTGCGCAGTCTTGGCCAGACGCAGGCCGAGTGCTCGGCACAGCGCCACTTCGTGCTGATCAAGGCCTTTTTTGCCATCCGCCCCAGCGTGATGGCTGGCGCCGTAAGGCGTACCGCCGCCCTGGGTTTCCAGCAGCGCCGACTCACTGTATGGCAGGCCGGTGATCAGCATGCCGTGGTGCAGCAGCGGCAGCATCATCGACAGCAGGGTGGTTTCCTGGCCGCCGTGCAGGCTGGCGGTGGAAGTGAAAACCCCGGCCGGTTTGCCGACCAGTGCGCCGGTCAGCCACAGATTGCTGGTGCCGTCGAGGAAGTACTTGAGCGGGGCGGCCATGTTGCCGAAACGGGTCGGACTGCCCAGCGCCAGACCGGCGCAGTTCTTCAGGTCATCGAGGGTGGCGTAGAGCGCGCCTTCGTCCGGGATGTCCGGGGCAACCGCTTCGCATTCGGTGGAAATCGCCGGCACGGTACGCAGGCGCGCTTCGAGGCCGGCCTGCTCGACACCGCGAGCGATTTGCCGGGCCATCTCGTTGGTCGAGCCGTTGCGGCTGTAATACAGAACCAGAATGTACGGTGCGCTCACGGCAGCAACTCCAGGATCTGCTCCGGTGGACGGCCGATGACGGCTTTGTTGCCGACTTCAAGGATTGGCCGTTCCATCAGCTTGGGATGGGCCGCAATGGCTTCGATCAATTGTTTCTCGGTGAGACTGGCGTCGGCCAGGTTCAGGGTTTTGTATTCATCTTCCCCGGTGCGCAGCAGTTGCCGTGCACTGATCCCCAGCTTGCCGAGCAAGGCCTTGATTTGCGCGGCGTCCAGCGGGGTTTCGAGATAACGCACGACGTTGGCGGTCAGGCCGCGGGCTTCAAGCAGTTCCAGCGCGCCGCGGGATTTCGAGCAGCGCGGATTGTGATAAAGCGTCAGATCGGTCATGGCGGGTCGCTTCTGGCGTAAAGTGGCGGTTATTCTAACTGTGCAGCGCCCAATCCAGAACCTTCAGAGGCGATGGGTCGCAGGCGCCTTCAAATTTTCACAAGGAACACGACATGACACGGCGATTGGCAGCGGCATTGACGATACTCGGGGCGTTGATGCTGGGGGGCTGCGGCAATGACTATGGCATCGACCAGAACGGTCAGAAAGTGGCGTCCGAGCGTCTGGACAAGCAATGGGTGGTGCTCAATTACTGGGCCGAATGGTGTGGCCCGTGCCGTACCGAGATCCCGGAACTCAATCATCTGGCGGATGAGCTGAAAAGCAAGAACGTCGGTGTGTTCGGGGTCAACTTCGACAACGTGCAGGGTGAAGAGCTCAAGAGCGCCAGCGAGAAACTGGGCATCAAGTTCACCGTGCTGGCGCAGGATCCGGCGGAGTTGTTCGACTTGCCGCGCAGCGAGGCGTTGCCGGTGACGTACATCATCGACAACAAGGGCAAGGTGCGGGAACAGTTGCTGGGTGAGCAGACGGCGGCGGGAGTGATGGCGAAGCTTGAGGCGTTGCAGGCGACCAAGTAGCCCGTTTTCAGTCAGGCTCGTTCTCACGCTCTGCGTGGGAATGATGCCCGGGACGCTCCGCGTCCCTGAGACGCAGAGCGTCACTTGATGCATTCCCACGCTGGAGCGTGGGAACGATCAGCGTGAGGGGCTTAACCCTCTTCCAGCCACCAGCGCAGCGGCTTGCCTTGCGCCGGCCAGAAGCGCATCTGCTCGATCGGCGAAATATCCCAGCGCTCGACGTGTTCCAGCGCTTGCAGGAAACGTTGTTCCTGCTCCATCAACGCTGGCGCACACAGTTTGCGGGTCTTGCCGATCTTGCCGAAGCTCAGCTTGTCGCCATCCAGCGTGTACGGGGCAAACCAATGGTTGCAGCCGCCGTTACCGTAGGCGCGACCGTCATCGCCCAGGGTCACGGTCAGATGGCTGTAATCCATCAGAGGCCGTTCGCCGATCCACTCCAGAATGTAGCTGCGGTTCTGTTGCAGTTGCACAGGCTCCGCGGCGCAGCCCGCCAGGCCAACACCGACCAGAGCGGTCAGGGCAAGGCGTTTCATCACGCAGGCTCCTGGCATTTCGGGCACAGGTGCTTGTCGCCAACGGCTTTCCAGCCCAGCTCGGCGATGCGCGCAGTGGCGGCCGGTTTTTCTGCGGTTTTGCCCAGTTTGGCGTCGACGGCAAATTCGAAGTTCAGCTCTTTGGCGCAGCTGTCGCAGTTGACCTGCCAGGTATGGATCGCCAGTTCGCCGAACACCGGGCCTGTGGTCATCGCGGTCCATTGGCCCGGCGGATTGATCAGGTGGCGGACGGTTTCAACGGTCAGGCGCATGGACAAGTCCTTGCTGCCTTTGAGGGTGACCAACAGCGCGTCACCGATGCGAATCGAGCCACCATTGCCGGTGACCTGATAGCGGCCCGGAACGAGGGCGCGGCATTCGGTGAGGGTGTGTTGCGGGTTCATCAGGGTGTAGCGGAAATCGTGTTCGACCATGGGTCCTCCAAATATGCGCGACATGCTAGCACGGGCTTGGTTGCAAATTGACTCGCGCGTGCGACCTTCGATCCGGTTCAAATCGACTTGCGCACATGGCAAACTGCCGCCCTCGACTCTGAAGGAACGGAACATGGCGCTGATCGAATGTTATGAATGCAAGCGGAGCATCAGCTCCGAAGCCCAGGCGTGCATTCATTGCGGGGCTCCGATGGCGGAGCACCAGGCCCACGCACAAGCGCAGCCCGCAGCGGCACCGGCTTCGACGATTTCTTTTGGCAGTCTGCCGCGTAACAGAGCGGTTCCGGAGGCTGTCATTTCTCCAGCGGCGCAGCCTTTGCCAAAAGTCATGCCGGCCGCAGCGGGGCGTCGGCGCCGGCAACAGGCCGCGCAAGCGGTTGAGCCACAAATCAATCCAGATGGCAGCCGCCCGGTGGAAGGCTGGTTGAAGATCATGGTGTTCCTGTTGCCGATGGTGTTCGTCTGGTTCCTGCTGCGCAACGGCCACTCGGCGAAGCAGCGCTTTTTTGGCTTCGGCTGGCTGGCGCTGTTGATTCTGGCGTCCTCGCTGTCACCGAAGTAAGTATCAACCCTCGACCTGGTTCTGCGGCGCTCCTGCCGCCCAGGTCGCGATGTTGTGCAAGGTGGTCGCGGCAATTGCGCCTAACGCCTCCTGCGTCAGAAAGGCCTGATGCGCGGTGATGATCACGTTGGGAAACGTCAGCAAGCGCGCCAGCACATCGTCCTGCAATGGCAGGTCGGAACGATCCTCGAAAAACAGCTGCGCCTCTTCTTCATACACATCCAGCCCCAGATAACCGAGCTGACCGTCCTTCAAGGCGTCGATCAGCGCCGGCGTATCGACCAGCCCTCCGCGACCGGTGTTGATCAGCATGGTGCCCGCTTGCAGGTGCGCCAGTGAGTCGCGGTTGATCAGGTGTTTGCTCTGCGCGTTGAGCGGGCAGTGCAGGCTGATGATGCGCGATTGCGCGAGCAGTTCCGGCAGGCTCAGATAACGCGCGCCGAGCGCCAGAACATCGGGGTTTGGATACGGATCGTAAGCCAGCAACTCACAGCCGAAGCCGTGCATGATTTTCGCGAACGTGGCGCCGATCTGCCCGGTGCCGACGATGCCGACGGTCTTGCCGACCAGATCGAAACCGGTCAGGCCGTGCAGGCTGAAATCGCCTTCGCGGGTGCGGTTGTAGGCGCGGTGCAGGCGACGATTGAGGGCGAGGATCAGCGCCACGGCATGTTCGGCCACGGCGTGCGGCGAGTAGGCCGGGACGCGCACGATGGCCAGGCCGAGGCGTTTCGCAGCGCCCAGATCGACGTGGTTGTAACCGGCCGAGCGCAGGGCAATCAGCCGTGTACCGCCGGCGGCCAGACGCTCCAGCACCGCGGCACTGAGGTCATCGTTGATAAAGGCGCAGACCACTTCGTGCCGGTCGGCCAGGGCCGCGGTGTCGAGGCTGAGTCGGGCCGGTTGGAAATGCAGTTCGATATCCGCCGGGCAATCGGCGGCGAGGAAACTCTCGCGGTCGTAAGTCTGGCTGCTGAAAACGATCGTGCGCATGACATCCTCCTGGAGCGTTGACGCGGGCTCACATGAGCCGCGACAACTTTAGCGCTGTCCGCGCGGGTCGGCATTGCTTTGGGTCAGGCGCTGATCCTGGCTTGCGTGGCCAGGCGATTGATCGCCCGTTCCAGTTCATCCAGCGCGGTCGGCGCTTTCGGGTCGTTCTGTTTGAGCAGGGTCTCGCTGCGCTGGCAGGCAGCGCGCAGTTGCGGTACGCCACAGTAGCGCGTGGCGCCATGCAGGCGATGCACCCGTTCCAGCAAGGCGTTCTGGTCATGACTGTCGCGGGCGTTGCGGATCGCTTCGCGATCGGCTTCCAGCGAGGCGAGCAACATCGCCAGCATGTCCGCCGCCAGATCCGCTTTGCCGGCAGCCAGACGCAAGCCTTCTTCGTGGTCGAGTACTGGCAGTTCATGACTGCCTGCCGCGCTGTCATTGACCCGTTCCGGCCCTTGATTGCGCAACGCCAGGCCGGTCCACTTAAGCACCACCTGCGCCAGTTGCCGTTCGCTGATCGGCTTGGTCAGGTAGTCGTCCATGCCGCTTTGCAGCAATGCGCGTTTTTCGTTCGCCATGGCGTGGGCGGTGAGGGCGACGATCGGCAATGGCGTGCAATGCCGCTCGCTTTCCCACTGACGGATGGTTTCAGTGCTCTGGCGCCCGTCCATGCCCGGCATCTGCACATCCATCAGCACCAGATCGAACGATTCACTCTGCACGGCTTTGACCGCTGCGTAACCGCTTTCCACCGCGAGTACCTTGGCCCCCATGTCTTCGAGCAGCGTCTGCACCAGCAACAGGTTGGCCGGGTTGTCGTCGACACACAGTACCTTTGGTGCCCGGCTCGACAGCGGTTCGCCAGGCTCGTTGCGCGGCTGGCGCGGGTTGGCCAGATCCGACAGCACCCGCCGCAGTTTGCGTGTGCAGGCCGGTTTGGCCTGCAACTGACTGTGCGGATTGGGCACCGACAGATGGAACAGTGTCTGCTCGGTGGTCGGACACAACACCAACACCTTGCAGCCGAGGTGTTCGAGATCCCAAATGTGCTGGTTCAGGCGCTCCGGCAGCATGTCATTGCTGGTGATGCCGATGACTGCCAGATCAATCGCCTGATCAGTCTGATGGGCGCCGGTGACGCCATTGGCCAGGCTTTCCAGGGTGTTGAACGGCGTGACGATGAGGCCACAGTCTTCCAGTTGATGCTGCAGGGCCTGACGTGCCAGTTCGTGATTTTCCAACACTGCGACGCGGCGTCCGAGCAGCGGCGCTGATGGCAGGTCTTCGGCATCGTCACGGGTTTTCGGCAGGCTCAGGCTGATCCAGAATTCCGAGCCTTCGCCCGGTGTGCTGTCGACACCGATCTCGCCGCCCATCTGTTCGATCAGACGCTTGGAAATCACCAGCCCCAGACCGGTGCCGCCGGGTTGTCGCGACAGTGAGTTGTCGGCCTGGCTGAATGCCTGGAACAACGCACGCACGTCCTCATTCGACAGACCGATGCCGGTGTCTTGAATGCTGATGCGCAACTGCACGCTGTCTTCGTGTTCTTCTTCGAGCATCGCCCGGGCAACGATGGTGCCCTCGCGGGTGAACTTGATTGCGTTGCTGACCAGGTTGGTGAGGATCTGCTTCAAACGCAGCGGATCACCGACCAGCGACAACGGCGTGTCGCGATAGACCAGGCTGACCAGTTCAAGCTGCTTGGCGTGAGCAGCAGGGGCGAGAATGGTCAGGGTGTCCTGCAGCAGGTCGCGCAGGTTGAACGGAATGTGGTCGAGGACCAGTTTGCCGGCCTCGATCTTCGAGAAGTCGAGGATCTCGTTGATGATCCCGAGCAGGCTGTCGGCAGATTTTTCGATGGTGCCCAGATAATCGAGCTGGCGCGGGGTCAGTTCGCTTTTCTGCAATAGATGAGTGAAGCCGAGAATGCCGTTGAGCGGCGTACGGATCTCGTGGCTCATGTTGGCGAGGAATTCGGATTTGATCCGGCTGGCTTCCAGCGCCTCTTTACGGGCCAGATCCAGTTCGATGTTCTGGATCTCGATGGTTTCCAGGTTCTGGCGCACGTCTTCGGTGGCCTGATCGACGCTGTGCTGCAGTTCTTCGCGGGCGTTCTGCAGAGTGCCGGCCATGCGGTTGATGCCCGATGCCAGTTCATCCAGCTCCTGGCTGCCGAGCGGCGGCAGGCGGGTTTCCAGGTGGCCGTCCTTGAGTTGTGCGACGGCCTGCTTGATCTGGCCCAGCGGTCGATTGATCGTGCGGCCCATGCGCAACGCGAGCAGCGCGGCACCGGCCAGGCCGGCGGCAATCAGTAACAGGCTGGCGAACAAGCTGCGATAACCGCGCAGCAGCATGCCGTTGTGCGACAGCTCCAGTTCGACCCAGCCAAGCAGGCGCTCGGATTCTTCGGGAATCAGTTCGCCAGCGAGGTTGCGATGCTTGCCGAACACCGGCATGAGGTAACGCGTTGCATCGTTGCCGCTGCGCCGTTGCAGATGGGCACTGTCGCCGCTTGGCGCCTGATTGAGCATGGTCGGGCCGGCGTGGGCCAGCGGCGAGCGATCGGGCGCGAGGAAGGTCACCGCGCGCACATCCGGTTGTTCAAGGGACTGAGTAGCGATGCGCTCGAGCAGGTCGCTGTTGCCATGGCCCATGGCGGGCGCCACCAGCGGCGCCAGTTGCTCGGCGATCATTTCGCCGCGCTGCATCAGTTGGGTTTGCAGGTCGGCCTGCTGCGTCCAGGTGAAATAACCACCCAGCACCAGCGCCATCAGGCTGGTCGGCAACAAGGTCAGCAACAATACGCGACCTTTGATTCCCAGTTTCTTGAGCACGCCTATCTCCTGCATCCCGCTGATCTGTTGACTCACACGTACATCCGGCACGCGACATGGGCGCAGTGTAGCGATTTGCTCGCGGGCAATCTCCGGAAAAATGCTGTCCTCGTTAGTCAGCGTTCAAGAGGGCGTTCGTCTGACCACTGAACCTTGTGTTGCCCGTTGTCCGGCAATCTTGAATAATTGCCTACAACTGAGAATTACTTGCAGATACTCATGACTCCTGTTTCCGTTGGCCCGCCACGCATCCTTTCCATCGAAGACGATCCGGTCCTCGGTGCCTATGTTCACGAACATCTGGGGCGCAGCGGCTTTCAGGTGACCTGGTGCCAGAACGGTCAGGAAGGCTTGAGCATTGCCCGGCGCCAGCCGTTCGACGTGGTCTTGATGGACATTCTGCTGCCGGGGCTGGACGGCTTGAACGTGCTGACCCAACTGCGCCAGAGTCATTCGACGCCCGTGTTGCTGATGTCGGCTCTGGGTGCCGAGGCCGATCGCATCAGTGGTTTTCGACTGGGCGCCGACGATTATTTGCCCAAGCCGTTCAGCATGGCCGAGCTGCATGTGCGCATCGAAGCGATCCTGCGCCGGGTGGCTCTTGATCGTCGTCCCGCCGCTCTCGCTGTGCCGGTGGCGACGGGCACGTTGCACTTTGACGATGAGCAGTGCGACGTGTTCTTTCGCGAGCGAGCCGCCGGCCTGACCCGCAGCGAATTCCGCCTGCTGGAAACCCTCAATCGCAATGATGAGGAAGTGCTGAGCAAAGCCTTCCTTTATCAGCATGTCCTGCAACGTGGCTACGCGGCCCATGATCGTAGCCTCGACATGCACATCAGCCAGATCCGCCGCAAACTCAAGGCCATCGGTTACACCGACCGCGAAGTGCGCACGGTGTGGGGCAAGGGCTACGTACTGAGTGGCGCTGATGAAAATCTCTGAGTTGCCGGGGCGTCATTCGCTGTTCTGGAAACTGGCCTGCCTGCTGGTGGCGTTCTGTCTGCTGATGATCTGGCTGAGCTGGTCGTGGGGCCGTTATATGGAACAGCGCAATCAGTTCCTCTCTAACGAGGCGCGCGGCACGCTTACGCGTTATGCCGCTGAAGCGGAGCGGGCGTGGCAGCAAGGGCAGCGCGACGGCATTGATAGCTGGTTACAGAGCATGGAATTGCGCGAGGCTGCCTGGGTCGGCGTGATTGGCGGTAATTTGCAGTCGCTGAGCAATGAGCCGCTGAACGATCAGGAAATCCAGCGCCTGACCTTTCTGCGCGGGCTCGATTGGCCGATCCACAAGCAGGGGCGGCCGTGGCTGCGCATCCCCTTTCCCAAGGAACCGTCCGCCGGCAGTCTGGTGATCGAACTGCCCGAGCGTTTTCTGCCGGGCAAATACCGGGTGTTCTGGCGAGTTATCACCAACGGTGTGATTCCGGGGTTGTTCACCTTATTACTGTGCGTCGGCCTGTATCGTTTGCTGGTGGTGCCGTTGAACAACTTGCGTGAGCAGGCCAACGCCTGGCGCGCCGATCAATTGAACGTGCGGCTGTCGAGCGGCATCACTCAGCGGCCGGACGAACTCGGTGAGCTGGCTCGGGCGTTCGACTCGATGTCCGAACGCCTGCAAAGCACGGTCTCCCTGCAACAGCAATTGCTCCGCGACCTTTCACATGAATTGCGTACGCCGTTGAGTCGACTGCGCGTGGCCAGCGAAAGCGAGCAGGGGCTTGGGCAACTGCGCGAACGCATCGGTCGTGAAGTCGACGGCATGCAACGGCTGGTCGAAGATACTTTGCAGTTGGCGTGGCTGGACACGGAGCGTTCGCCGTTGCCGGACGAAGCGATCCAGATTCAGGCGTTGTGGGAAATGCTTACCGACAACGCCTGTTATGAAAGCGGCTGGCCGAGTCTGCAATTGCAGTGCGCGGTGGAGGCGTCGTGCTGGGTGCGCGGCAATCTCAACACGCTGGCGCAGGCGCTGGAGAACATTTTGCGCAATGCCATTCGTCACTCGCCCGAGGGCGGGATCGTGCGTCTTGATGGACGCCGGGATGGCGATTACTGGCATCTGTGGCTGGACGATCAGGGCGGCGGGGTGGCTGACGCGGATCTTGAGCGGATCTTTTCGCCGTTCACTCGCCTCGACGGCTCGCGGCCCGGTGATGGGGGGTTTGGGCTGGGGTTGAGCATTGCCAGGAATGCGGTGCAGCGCCAGGGCGGGAGGTTGTGGGCGGAGAATAGCGGGGCGGGGTTGCGGTTGAATTTGCGGTTGTTGGCTGATGAGGGTGTTGCGCCGACTGACGCCTTCGCGAGCAGGCTCGCTCCCACATTGGAACTGGGTTCACCGCAGATTGTGTGATCAACGCTGATCCCCCTGTGGGAGCGAGCCTGCTCGCGAAGAGGCCATACGCATCACCGCCAATTAAGATGACACCGCAAAAGTCGCACCACTGGCGCGACTTTTAATCCCTTATTCCCATAAACCATAAGCACCGCACTTTGCGTGATATGGCCTGCGCAGGTTTGCCGGTATGATAGGCGCCCCCGCACGTCTGGATTGCGAATACGCCATGACCCTGCAGTACCCAACCATCGCCGATTGCGTCGGCAACACTCCGCTGGTGCGTTTGCAGCGCCTGCCCGGTGCCACCAGCAACACCCTATTGCTCAAGCTCGAAGGGAACAACCCTGCGGGTTCGGTCAAGGACCGTCCGGCGCTGTCGATGATCACCCGTGCCGAGTTGCGCGGGCAGATCCACGCTGGCGATACGCTGATCGAAGCGACCTCGGGCAACACCGGGATCGCCCTGGCCATGGCGGCCGCGATCAAGGGTTACAAGATGATCCTGATCATGCCGGACAACTCCAGCGCCGAGCGCAAAGCGGCGATGACCGCTTACGGTGCCGAGCTGATTCTGGTCAGTCAGGAAGAGGGGATGGAAGGCGCTCGCGATCTCGCTCAGCGGATGGAAGCCGAAGGCCGTGGCAAGGTGCTCGATCAGTTCGCCAACGGCGACAACCCCGAAGCGCACTACACCACCACCGGCCCGGAAATCTGGCGTCAGACCCAGGGCACCATCACTCACTTCGTCAGCTCGATGGGCACCACCGGCACCATCATGGGTGTGTCGCGCTACTTGAAAGAGCAGAGCGACAACGTGCAGATCGTCGGTCTGCAACCGATGGAAGGCTCGGCCATCCCCGGCATTCGCCGCTGGCCGCAGGAATACCTGCCAAAGATTTATCAGGCTGACCGCGTCGACCGTATCGTCGACATGGCGCAAAGCGAAGCCGAGGACGTCACCCGGCGTCTGGCTCGCGAAGAAGGCATCTTCTGTGGTGTGTCCTCGGGTGGTGCGGTGGCGGCGATGCTGCGCCTGTCCAGAGAAGTTGAAAACGCAGTGATCGTCGCGATCATTTGTGACCGTGGCGACCGTTACCTGTCGACCGGCATTTTCGACGCGCCCAACTGATGGCCAAGCACGAGAGAGGCCTGCGCTTCCAGCCCACCGGCGGCAGCAAGGCCCCGCAAATCCCGACCGGCAAGAAGCAGCGCTTGAGCATCGAGCGCCTGGCCAATGACGGTCGCGGCATCGCGTTTTTCGAAGGCCGCACCTGGTTTGTCCTCGGCGCCCTTGCCGGTGAAGAGGTCGAGGCGCGAGTGCTTGGCGCTCACGGCAAAGTGGTCGAAGCACGCACCGAACGCGTGTTCAGCGCCAGCGAACTGCGCCGCCCGGCGCCGTGTCAGCACTCCGGTCGTTGCGGTGGTTGCAGCGTTCAGCATTTGCCCCACAGCGAACAGCTTGCCCTGAAACAGCGCATGCTCGCCGAGCAATTATCGAAGGTCGCCGGTGTCGAACCGCAAGAGTGGGCGGCGCCGTTGACCGGCCCCGAGTTCGGCTATCGGCGGCGTGCCCGCGTCGCCGTGCGCTGGGACGTGAAAGCGAAGAAGCTGGAAGTCGGTTTCCGCGCTGCTGGCAGTCAGGACATCATCGCGATCAGCGAATGCCCGGTGCTGGTACAGCCCTTGCAACCGATCATGACCCGTTTGCCGGAGATGCTCCGTCGCTTGAGCAAACCTCAGGCACTGGGGCATGTGGAGTTGTTCAGCGGTTCATCGCTGGCGGTGTTGCTGCGGCACATGGCGCCGTTGTCCGAAGCGGATCTGACGATCCTCAAGGACTTCTGCCAATTCCATGAAACGCAACTGTGGCTGCATGGCGAAGGTGAACCGCAACCGGTCGATGCCGCGCAATCGCTGGGCTATCGCCTGGAACAGTGGGATCTGGATCTGGCTTATCGGCCGGGGGATTTCATCCAGGTCAACGCTGGCGTCAATGAAGCAATGGTCGCGCAGGCGCTGGACTGGCTGAAACCGACTCGCGATGAGCGCGTGCTGGATTTGTTCTGCGGTCTTGGCAACTTCGCGTTGCCGCTGGCCAAAGCCGCTCGCGAAGTGGTCGCGGTGGAGGGTGTGCAGACCATGGTCGAGCGCGCCGCGGCGAACGCCGCTAGTAACAATTTGCATAATACAAAGTTTTTTCAAGCCGATTTATCCCAGCCTCTGGCCGATGCCGAGTGGATCGCAAACGGCTTTTCTGCGGTACTCTTGGACCCACCGCGTGACGGTGCTTTCGAGGTGGTGCGCAAGCTCGCGACCCTGGGTGCCAAGCGGCTGGTTTATGTGTCGTGCAACCCGGCAACGCTGGCGCGCGACACGGTTGAATTGATCAAGCAGGGCTACCGGTTAAAACGTGCCGGGATTCTCGATATGTTTCCTCAGACGGCACATGTCGAGGCCATGGCGTTATTTGAAGCGAGCCAGGATGGCTCGTCTGATCCGTCTGGTCTGCCCGTGCCGCGCTCGCATTAGCCCCGCGAGCGCAAAGGGGCGTTGAAGGTCAGCGATTTGACGCATTGAATCTGCGTCGTAGGGAAGGTAAAGCAAGATGGTACAGGTGAGAGCACACCAGCCGATCAACACTGACGGCAGTATCAATCTCGAGGCTTGGCTCGATCATGCGGTCAGTGTCGATCTGGCACTGGATCGCGAAGCCTTGAAAGAAGCCTGCGAGTTCGCTCGCGAGGCCGAACAACAGTCCAATGCCAAGAAGAATCTGTGGGCCGAAGGCTCCGGCAGTTTCAGCACCGGCCTGGAAATCGCCGAGATTCTCGCCGACCTCAAGCTCGATCAGGATTCGCTGGTCGCGGCCGTCCTGTATCGCGGCGTTCGCGAAGGCCAGATCGAACTTGCGGCAGTCGGCCAGCGCTTCGGTCCGGTGGTCGCCAAGCTGATCGACGGCGTGCAGCGCATGGCCGCCATCAGCGCCAGTCTGAGTCCGCGTCAGTCGATGGTCATGGGCACGCAAGGGCAGGTGGAAAACCTGCGCAAGATGCTCGTGGCAATGGTCGATGACGTCCGTGTCGCCCTGATCAAACTGGCCGAACGTACGTGCGCCATTCGTGCGGTGAAAACCGCTGACGACGAAAAACGTAACCGTGTCGCCCGGGAAGTCTTCGACATTTATGCGCCGCTCGCGCACCGGCTCGGCATCGGTCATATCAAATGGGAACTGGAGGACTTGTCCTTCCGTTACCTGGAGCCTGACCAATACAAGCAGATCGCCAAGCTGCTCCATGAGCGACGGCTGGATCGCGAGCGTTTCATCGCCGACGTGATGACCCAGCTCAAGGATGAATTGCAGGCCACCGGCGTCGACGCCGACATCAGCGGCCGGGCCAAACACATCTATTCGATCTGGCGCAAAATGCAGCGCAAGGGTCTGGAATTCAGCCAGATCTATGACGTGCGTGCGGTGCGCGTGCTGGTCCCGGAAATGCGCGACTGCTACACCGCGCTCGGCATCGTCCACACCCTGTGGCGGCACATCCCGAAAGAATTTGACGACTACATCGCCAACCCGAAAGAGAACGGCTACCGCTCGCTGCACACCGCCGTGATCGGCCCGGAAGGCAAGGTGCTGGAAGTGCAGATCCGCACCCACTCCATGCACGAAGAAGCCGAACTCGGGGTGTGCGCGCACTGGCGCTATAAGGGCACCGACGTCAAATCCGGCTCCAATCACTACGAAGAGAAAATCTCCTGGCTGCGTCAGGTGCTCGAGTGGCACGAAGAGTTGGGCGACATCGGCGGTCTGGCCGAACAGCTGCGGGTCGATATCGAACCGGATCGGGTGTACATCTTCACCCCCGACGGGCACGCCATCGACTTGCCGAAGGGCGCGACGCCGCTGGACTTCGCCTACCGCGTGCACACTGAAATCGGTCATAACTGCCGTGGTGCGAAGATCAACGGGCGGATCGTGCCGCTCAACTACAGCCTGCAAACCGGTGAGCAGGTCGAGATCATCACCAGCAAACACGGCACGCCGAGCCGTGACTGGCTGAACTCGAACCTGGGTTACGTCACCACGTCGCGAGCGCGGGCGAAGATTGTTCACTGGTTCAAGTTGCAGGCGCGTGACCAGAACGTCGCCGCCGGTAAAACCCTGATCGAACGCGAACTGACGCGTCTCGGCCTGCCGGCGGTGGATTTCGACAAGTTGGCGGACAAGGCCAATATGAAAACCGCCGAAGACATGTTCGCCGCCCTCGGTGCCGGCGACCTGCGTTTGGCGCAACTGGTCAACCTGGCGCAGCAACTGGTCGAGCCGGAACGCGGCAACGAACAGTTGGAGCTGATCCCGCGCAAAGCCACCGGTTACAAACCGGGCAAGCGTGGCGACATCCAGATCCAGGGCGTCGGCAACCTGATGACGCAAATGGCCGGCTGCTGCCAGCCGCTGCCGGGCGATGCGATTGTCGGTTACATCACTCAGGGCCGTGGCGTGAGCATTCACCGCCAGGACTGCGCCTCGGTGCTGCAACTGGGCGGACGCGAGCCAGAGCGCATCATCCAGGTCAGCTGGGGCCCGGTGCCGGTGCTCACCTACCCGGTGGACATCGTCATCCGCGCCTACGACCGTTCCGGTCTGCTGCGTGACGTCTCGCAGGTGCTGCTCAACGAGCGGATCAACGTACTGGCGGTCAACACCCGCTCGAACAAGGAGGACAACACCGCATTGATGTCCCTGACCATCGAGATCCCGGGTCTGGATGCACTGGGGCGGTTGCTCGGGCGCATATCGCAGTTGCCGAACATCATCGAAACGCGGCGTAACCGTACGCCGTGATGTGGCTTCTCTGTGGGAGCGAGCCTGCTCGCGAAGAGGGCGTGTCAGTCGACAACATAGTTGCAGACACACCGCTTTCGCGAGCAGGCTCGCTCCCACAGTGGTTTTGTGGTGAGACAGAAGAATGATGTACAGCCTTGAAGACCTGCTCCATCTCATGAACCGCCTGCGCGATCCGCAGTACGGTTGCCCGTGGGACATCAAGCAAACCTACGCGACCATCGTCCCGCACACCCTCGAAGAAGCCTACGAAGTGGCCGATGCCATCGAGCGGGGTGACTTCGATCATTTGCAGGGTGAGTTGGGCGATCTGCTGTTTCAGGTCGTCTATTACAGTCAGTTGGCGCGGGAAGAAGGGCGCTTTGAATTCGCCGGGGTGATCGACAGCATTACCCGCAAGCTGATCCGTCGTCACCCGCATGTGTTTCCCACCGGCGATCTTTACGCGCCGCTGGACGTGCCGCGCTTGAGCGAAGAACAGGTCAAGCAGCGCTGGGAAGAAATCAAGGCCGAAGAGCGCGCCGAGAAATCAACCGCGCCAGAGCAACTGTCACTGCTCGACGACGTGCCTGCCACGTTGCCGGCATTGTCCCGTTCAGCCAAGTTGCAAAAGCGCGCAGGGCAGGTTGGTTTTGACTGGCCGGATGCCTTGCCCGTGTTCGACAAAGTGCGCGAAGAGCTCGATGAAGTGCTCCAGGCCATGTCCGAAAACGATCCGGTAGCGGTGGCTGACGAAATCGGCGATTTGCTGTTTTCCGTGGTCAATCTGGCCCGGCATCTCAAGGTCGATCCGGAAACCGCATTGCGTGGCGCCAACGGCAAGTTCGAAAGACGGTTCCGATTTATCGAACAGGCATTGCGCGACACCCACCGTCCCATAGAAGATTGCACCCTCGAAGAGTTGGACGCCCTGTGGGGTGAAGCCAAACGTCAGGAAAAGAATTTGCCCGGCTGCGGCTGAGCAACTGCCCAAGTGAGTAAGCACATGAGTATTTCCCTTCGCGATCAGTTGCTCAAAGCAGGGCTGGTCAACCAAAAGCAGGCCAAGCAGGTCAGCAAGGACAAACAGAAGCAGCAGCGTCTGGCCCACAAAGGTCAGATCGAGCTGGACGACTCGCAGCAGCGCGCCGCCCAGGAAGCGATGGCCGAGAAGGTCAAGCGCGACCAGGAGCTGAACCGTCAGCAGAAAGAGAAAGCCGAAGCCAAGGCGCGTGCAGCGCAGGTCAAGCAGTTGATCGAGGTTTCGCGTCTGCCGAAGCTGACCACCGAGGACTACTACAACTTCGTCGACGACAAGAAGGTCAAGCGCATCTCGGTCAACACGCTGATGCGCAACAAGCTCAGTAGCGGTTCGCTGGCGATCGTCCATCATGCCGGTGGCTACGAAGTAATCCCGCGTGAGGCGGCCCTGAAGATCCAGGAGCGCGATCCGCAGCGCATCGTGCAGCTCAACGTGCAAACCGAAGAAGTCAGCACCGAGGACGATCCGTACGCGGCCTATCAGATCCCTGACGATCTGATGTGGTAAATCGATAGAGCTGTAACAACGACAAACCCCGCTCATGGCGGGGTTTGTCGTTTTCAATGCTGTGGTTGAATCAGGCGGATTTCAGATCCCGCTGCTGCTCTTGCACTTCGAGTTCGGCCTTGTAGTTGTGGGCGTCGATTTCGTTGTGGAACATCCCGACCAGCAAGTCTTGTTGATGCACGTCCCAAATCCGGATACCGGCGGCTACGCCTTCATGGGACATGTGTGAATCGTCGCGTTCAGTTACTTTTACAGTCATCTGCTAGCTCCAAATCTCAAGTTATCTGCAGCAAGGCGTGTGCAGGACTCTTTTATAGGATTTGTTAGGTAGCTAAGTAAACCGGTGATTCACGCAAGGTGTTGTTGCGTTTTTTGCAACAGTGCTGCAGCCCGCGCAATCCGCGACATTCGGTCGCAGGGCAGAAAGTTTCATGACAGAAGTTTCATTTTCATAAGCACTGAAACCCATTGTGGGAGCGAGCCTGCTCGCGAATTCGGTGGGTCAGACGACGATAGAGTGACTGGAATATCGCATTCGCGAGCAGGCTCGCTCCCACAGGTTTTTGCGGTGTGGCTGCTATTTTCTGCAGGCCAAAAAAAACGCCCCGAACCAGTCGGGGCGTTTTCATGTGTGGCTCAGCGGGGAATTACTTGCCTTCCCAGCGCTTCAGTACCAGCGTGGCGTTGGTGCCGCCGAAGCCGAAGCTGTTGCTCATCACGGTATTGATGGTGGCGTTTTCGCGGGTCTTGGTCAGCACCGGCAGATCGGCCACTTCAGGGTCCAGTTCGTCGATGTTGGCGGAACCGGCAATGAAGTTGCCTTCCATCATCAGCATGCAGTAGATCGCTTCGTGAACGCCGGCGGCGCCCAGGGAGTGACCGGACAGGCTCTTGGTCGAGCTGATCGCTGGTGCCTTGTCGCCGAACACTTCACGCACACCTTTCATTTCCGCAACGTCGCCGACCGGAGTCGAGGTGCCGTGGGTGTTCAGGTAGTCGATCGGAGTATCAACGGTGGACATCGCCATCTGCATGCAGCGGATCGCGCCTTCGCCACTTGGGGCAACCATGTCGTAGCCGTCGGACGTCGCGCCGTAGCCAACGATTTCCGCGTAGATCTTCGCGCCACGGGCCAGAGCGTGTTCCAGCTCTTCAACCACAACCATGCCGCCACCGCCAGCGATGACGAAACCGTCACGGTCGGCGTCGTAGGCGCGGGAGGCTTGTTCCGGGGTGTCGTTACGCTTGCTGGACAGTGCGCCCATTGCGTCGAACAGGAACGACTGGCTCCAGTGCTCCTCTTCACCGCCACCGGCGAAAACGATGTCCTGCTTGCCCATCTGGATCTGTTCCATGGCGGTACCGATGCAGTGAGCACTGGTGGCGCAGGCAGAAGCGATGGAGTAGTTCAGGCCCTTGATCTTGAACGGCGTGGCCAGGCAAGCGGAAACGGTGCTGCTCATGGTCCGCGTGACGCGGTATGGACCGACGCGCTTGACGCCTTTCTCGCGCAGGATGTCCAGCGCTTCCATCTGGTTCAAGGTGGACGCGCCGCCCGAGCCGGCGATCAGGCCGGTACGCGGGTTGGACACTTGCTCTTCGGTCAGGCCGGAGTCAGCAATGGCGTCTTTCATGGCCAGGTAGGCGTAAGCCGCTGCGTGGCCGACGAAGCGATAGATCTTGCGATCGATCAGCTCTTCAAGGTTGAGGTCGATGGAGCCGGAAACCTGGCTACGCAGACCCATTTCGGCATATTCCGGGTTGAACCGGATGCCAGGGCGGCTTGCACGCAGGTTAGCGGAGACGGTCTCTTTGTCATTGCCCAGGCACGAAACAATGCCCAGACCAGTGATAACGACGCGGCGCATGCGAATAACCCTTAGAAGTTGTCAGTGGAGGTGAACACGCCGACGCGAAGGCCTTCGGCGGTGTAGATTTCGCGACCGTCGACGGTCACCGAACCATCGGCGATGGCCAGGTTCAGCTTGCCCTTGAGGACGCGTTTGATATGAATGTTGTAGGTGACTTTCTTGGCGGTCGGCAGCACCTGACCGAAGAACTTCACTTCGCCCGAACCCAGCGCACGGCCGCGGCCCGGCAGGCCTTGCCAGCCCAGGAAGAAGCCGACCAGTTGCCACATGGCATCCAGACCCAGGCAGCCCGGCATCACCGGATCGCCTTCGAAGTGGCACGCGAAGAACCACAGGTCAGGGTTGATATCCAGCTCGGCGACCAATTCACCTTTGCCGTACTTGCCACCTTCTTCGCTGATATGGGTGATGCGATCCACCATCAGCATGTTCGGCGCGGGCAGTTGCGCGTTACCTGGGCCGAACAGCTCACCGCGACTGCAGCGCAGCAGGTCTTCCCGAGTAAAGGCGTTTTGTTTGGTCATGCGAGCTCCTCAATAATCCCATGCGGCAGGTGGGGCAAATCTCCCGACCGTTCGAAGCGTTCATGCCTCGAACCGGCAGCCTACTCATAGACTATTGCGTTGTGGTGAAAGTCACAGCACCAAGGACATGAATGTACACTTGTGCACTGAAATTTTTATTCAAGCCCCTTTTGAGGCTTGTTCGGGTGCCTAAGACTGCCGCACTTTCGCTTTCCACGCCAGTCGCAGATGGTCGAAAAACCGTCACTACTGCACCCATCGCTGCAGAATCTGCTGTAGGTCATTGCGTTTGAACGGCTTGGCAAGGTAATCGTTCATGCCGGCCGACAGGCAGGTTTCCCGGTCGCCCTGCAAAGCGTTGGCCGTCAGCGCGATGATCGGTACATCGCCGCGGCCGGGCAGGCGGCGAATCTGCCGGGTGGCCTCGTAGCCGTCGATGATCGGCAAACGGCAATCCATCAGAATCACTTCGTAATCGTTGCCCTCGGCGCTACGTACTGCCTGTGCGCCATCGGTGGCGACATTGACAGTAAAGCCCAGGCTGCGAAGCATTGCTTCAATGACCGTCTGGTTCACCGGGTTGTCTTCGACCAGCAACACGTTGCGCCCTTCGCCGTGGCGGCCGCCGTCCAGCATTCGCGGCGCGGTCAGTTGCGGTAACGCCTGCTTATAAAGTGCCAATGGGATTTCCAGGGTGAACACCGAGCCCAGGCCTTCCTCGCTTTGCGCGCGCAATGTGCCACCCATGCGCTCGGCGAGCGTACGGGCAATCGGCAGGCCGAGACCGGTGCCGCCGTAACGCCGGGAGATTGAACTGTCCGCCTGCTGGAAGGCGTTGAACATCAGCTCCAGACTTTCGGACGAAATACCGATGCCGCTGTCGCGCACCGAGCAGGTGAACCACAGCAGTTCGTGATCCAGCGATTGCCACTGCGCCTCGATACTGACCCGGCCCCGTTCGGTGAACTTCAAGGCATTGCCGACCAGGTTGACCAGAATCTGCCGGATCCGCGTCGGATCGCCTTGTACCTGCAAGCCGCGCATATCCTCGGGAATCCGCAGATTCAGGGTCAGGTCACGTTGCACTGCGCTGTGCTGGAACGACTGGGCGCAGGCCCCGATCAGTTCGGCGAGGTTGAACGGAATGTGCTCAAGCTCAAGCTCCGAACGTTCGATGCGCGAGAAATCGAGGATGTCGTTGATGACCTTGAGCAAATGCTCGGTGGATTCCGAAGCAAGCGCGGCGTATTCGAGCTGCTCTTCAGTCATTTCAGTTGTTTCAAGCAATTGCAGCATGCCCAGCACGCCGTTCATGGGCGTGCGCAGTTCATGGCTCATCATCGCCAGAAAATCGGATTTGGCGTTGTTGGCCTTTTCCGCTTCCTCGCGGGTCTGGATCAACTGCGCCATGGCCTGCTGCTGTTCACGACTGGCCTGATCCAGCGCCTGGGCGAGGTTGTTGATGTGCTGCGACAGGGCGCCCAGTTCGGTGTCGTCGACAATCGGCAGCGGCGTTTTGAAGTCGCCGTCCTGAATCGCCTTGACCGCATTGCCGATATCGTGGATCGGCTGCGACAGGCTGCCGGCCAGGCGTCGTGCCACGACGAAGGTGAAGAGCAGGGCGAACAGCGCGAGGATTGCGGCCTTGAGCAAGATTTCCTGTTGACGCTGACTGAAGGCGTCGTTGGACAGCCCGACGATCACGCGCCCCAGATAATCCTCATTGGCAGCGCCACTGCTGACTTTTGTGTCCTGAAAAAAATCAGTGTTCAAAGCGATTCGTTGCAACCGCACCGGCGCCTGGAACACTTCTACCTGATGCGGTCGCCGGTGGGCGTCCGCCGGTTGTTCGACATACACCAGAATCCGGTTGGCGCTGTCCTGTACCTCAAGAAAACGCACGTTGGGTGTCGCCAGCGTGGCCTTGAGCAAACTCTCCAACACTTCGTTGTTGCCGGAAATCACCCCGTATTCGGTCGCGGGCGCCAGCTGGTTGGCGATCAATTGGCCGGTGTGGTTCAGCTCCTGACGCAAATCCTGGATGCGCACGAAGGTGAAGAAGCTGATCAGCAACAGGGTCAGCAACAGTGCCGGGCCCAGGCTGATCAGTTGGGTGCGGGTGTTGATGTCCCAACGGCGACGAAAACTCATGGGTGGCGTTCTCCTTCTGCCATCGCTCTGGCGACAGATGCATCATCCAGCGGTTCGATCCCTAAGGAACGAGCCACCTGCGTATTACTTGAGACTTTAAAACGTTCGGGATAGAGCGTTCGCGGCCAATTGGCCGGGGGCTGGTCGAGCAAATGGTCGAGCACGCCGAGCCAGTCGCTCTGGTCGCTGTAACTGCTCGCCAGGCTACCCGCGCGCACAAATGCGACGTTCGGGCCGACCAGCGCCAATTGTCTTGAGTAACTGCTGAGCAGCAGGTTTTTCGCGGTCTTCGGGTTGTACAGATCGGGATCATCAAGACCCAGTAACACATCGCTGTTTTTCAGAACGGCTTGCAAGGGGCGACTGTCGTGGGTGTTGTCCCAGCGCTGGCTGACGATTTCCAGATTCAGTGGCGTGGCGGCCAGGTGCAGCTCTTTGAGGAGGAATTCGCTGTGCTCATCGAACAATACGCCAACCCGTCGCGCCTGCGGCAAGATACGCCGGATCAATTGCAGTTGCCGGCCCAGCGGCGGATCGCTCCACAGCAAGCTCAGGTGCGAGGGTTGCGTCGAACCGAGGCGTTGTCGGGCTTGCAGACGGCTGATGCGTAGCACCAGTGTCGCCGGGCCCTGGGATTCTTGCAGGCGCCAGTCGAAGCTTGGCAGGTCGAGCAGAATCAGGCGCAGGCTGGACGGCAACTCGCCCGGCGCCGGCAGGCTGGCCAATGGCTGGAAGCGTACGGTGTCGGTCGGGCGTAATTCACTCAGCGCCTGAACGAAGGCCTGCACGCCGGGGCTTTCTTCGGCACCGGTCAGCAGGATGTCGGCGGCTTGTACCGCCACGCCATGCAGCCACGCCGTCAGAAACACACACAGCCCGGCCAGCCAATGAGCCAGCGTTGGCGTCTTGCGCGTCAGGCCGTAGCGCACCTTAGAACTCCAGCTCGGCACTGAAGTACATCACGCGGCGTTGGTCGTAATTGTTATCGATGAACGTGGTGGGCTCATGGTCCAGACGTTGTTGCAGCACACCGGCCAGTTGCAGATGAGCCTTGCCCAAGGCGATGCGTTTGGCGATGCGCGTGTCGAGCCGTTCGAAGCGGTAGCCGTTGAGCGCGTTGTCGCCGTAATAGAAGAGGGCGCTGTTCCAGCCGTGGCCCCAATCGCGCAGCCAGCCGGCGGAGCCGCTGTTGCTCGCGGTGAATTGCTGATCCAGCGGATTACTCGCCTCGGCGTCGACATAGGCATAAGTGAAACGCAAGCGATCGGCCTGGCTCACACGCCAGTCGAGTTGGGTTTCCGTGCCGCGAAAACGTGAGCTGTTGGCGTTGCTGGCGATGTATTGGTTATTGCGCAGCGGCTCGCTGATCATGCCGGTGATCTCGTCGTAGAACAGCTTCACGTCCAGCGCCAGCCCCCATTCGGCGAAATAGCCGTTGTAGCCCAGTTCCCGCGAACGCATGTGTTCCTGATCGAGATCGCCGGGGCCGCGGGTCTTGACGAAATAGCGCGCCGAAGACTGGCCATACGCCAAGGGCCGCAGATTGCTGACCTGATAACTCCAGTTGACGTTGTTCTCGAACATGTCCGGCGAGCGGATCGCTTCCGAGTACACCGCGCGCAGACCGTGGCGCGGATTGATCAGGTAATTGACCGCGAAGCGTGGGGTCAGCGAACTGCCGATCAATTGCGTGTCTTCGAACATTGCGCCGCCCTGCAACAGCCAGTGTTCACTGGCGCGCCACTCCAGTTGGCCGAACGCGCGCCACGTGGTGTCGTCCAGCGTGCCGTTGAAGTAGGTCTCGGAGTCGGCCCGATCGTAACGATAGTTCATGCCGCTGACCAGGCGCAGGCTGTCGGACAGGCTGAGGGTGTCTTGCAATTCGAGGTCGTAACGCGATTCTCGGGCGCTCTGGTCGATATCGCCGCACAGGGTTTTACTGGCGCCGTTGCGCCACTGATCGAGCACGCGATTGGCCAACGTCATTTGCTGCGCGGTGCCTGTTTCAGGGCCGGGACCCAGGAAACGGGTGATATTACGCGCCAGACGTTCGGTGTAATTCGGGTCGATTTGCCACAGCTGCGTCAGCTCGGGGCTGAACGACACCTCGGCGTCGCAGGCGCGCCAGGTTTGCTGGCGATCCCAGTGCTGTGCCGAGCCTTGTATATAGAGGCTGTGTTCGGGATTGATGTCGAGGTTCCAGCGCACCGAACCGGCGTAATCCTTGGCGACTACGTCGGAATTGTTCCCGGCGTCAGTAATCCCCGAGAACACCGGGCGGTAGGTGTAGGGCCGCTGGTTGGTGCCATCCTTTGCGTTGACCTGCCAGTCGAGGCTCTGGTTTTCATTCAACGTCTGGCTGACGGCGAGACTGAAACGGTTCAAGCGGCGGCTGTCACGGTAGTCGGCGCCGGTTCGATCGGTATCGAATCCGTCATCTTCCTGACCGGACAGCGACAAGCGCAGGTCGCCGCCATTCCATCCCTTGCTCTGGCTGGCATAGAAGTCATTGATGCCAAGTTGGCCGCGAGTGATCTTCAGCCGCGTGCCATGGCTGTCTGCCGGATGACGCGTGATGATGTTGACCACCGCCATCAGCGCATTAGCGCCGTAACTGACGGTGTTCGGGCCGCGAAACACTTCGATGCGCTCGATGTCCTCGATGGCCACCGGAATATCGCTCCAGTCCACCGTGGCCAGGCCTGCGCGGTACACCGAACGGCCGTCGATCAACACCTGCATGCGTCGCGCTTCGCTGGCGTTGGTGCCGTGGTAATTGACCGCTGCCTGATTGCCGCTGATGTTGCCGACCATCATCCCAGGGACCAGCCGCAGCAGTTCGCTGATGTCACGGGCGCCGCTGGCGGTGATCAGTTCGCTGTCGAGCACGGTCATGCTTCCCGGCACTTCCGCCGGCGTTTGCTTCAGGCGTGTGGCCGTCAGCACCTGCGGCAATGCCTCACTGTCCATGAACAGGTCGTCCGCCAGTAATACCGGGCTGAACAGCAGCGCCAGCAGGAGGGACGAACGCGATGGGGGAAGAGCAAAAAGCACGACACGGCCTATAGAGCGAAGAATTGGCGCGCATGTTAACCGAGGGGCGCGACTTTTCCAGTCACGTTGCAGGCATTTTCCTAGGTTTTATGGGTCTTCTTCCTACAAGTATCGGTAATTGACGCGGGGGCTGGCCGCGACCGGGTCGCCCCGTATAATGCCGCCATCGCCACTGGTATGGATTAACGGATTGCATATGACTGAACAGCGCCCGATTGCGGTCCTGGGAGGCGGAAGTTTTGGTACCGCCGTGGCCAATCTTCTGGCCGAGAACGGCCATCAAGTCTTGCAGTGGATGCGTGACCCCGAGCAGGCCGAGGCCATCCGGGTCAATCGCGAAAACCCGCGTTACCTCAAAGGCATCAAGATTCTGCCGGGCGTGACTGCGGTCACCGACCTGCAAGCCACGCTCGATGCCTGTGACCTGTGCTTTGTTGCACTGCCGTCCAGCGCGTTGCGCACGGTGCTGGCTGCCCACGCCGAGCGGCTGAGCGGCAAAATGCTGGTCAGCCTGACCAAAGGCATCGAGGCACACACCTTCAAACTGATGAGCCAGATTCTCGAAGAGATCGCCCCGCAGGCGCGCATCGGCGTGTTGTCCGGGCCGAATCTGGCGCGGGAAATCGCCGAACATGCGCTGACCGCCACGGTGGTCGCCAGTGAAGACGAAGAACTCTGCAAGCAGGTGCAAGCCGCACTACACGGCCGCACCTTTCGCGTTTACGCCAGCGCCGACCGCTTTGGTGTCGAGCTGGGCGGGGCGTTGAAAAACGTTTACGCGATCATCGCCGGCATGGCGGTGGCGCTGGAAATGGGCGAGAACACCAAGAGCATGCTGATCACTCGAGCCTTGGCCGAGATGACCCGGTTTGCGGTGAATCAGGGCGCCAACCCGATGACCTTCCTCGGTCTGGCTGGCGTTGGCGATTTGATCGTGACCTGTTCGTCGCCCAAGAGCCGCAACTACCAGGTCGGTTTCGCCCTCGGTCAGGGCCTGAGCCTCGACGAAGCGGTATCGCGCCTCGGTGAAGTCGCCGAGGGAGTGAACACCCTGAAAGTGCTCAAGGCCAAATCCCAGGAAGTTGGCGTGTACATGCCGCTGGTCGCCGGGCTGCACGCCATTCTGTTCGAAGGACGCACGCTGGAGCAGGTGATCGGTCTACTGATGCGGGCCGAGCCGAAAACCGACGTCGACTTTATTTCCACCAGTGGTTTCAACTGATTCAGCAGGGAACGACACATGAACGATCCGAAAACCGAAGCCAATTACGAATCCATCCTTCTGCGCGTGCTGTGGATGATCGTCTACGTGCTGGTCTGGCAAGTGGCGCAGTTCATCCTCGGCGCAGTGGTGCTGGTGCAACTGATCTATCGTTTGATCTATGGCGCCCCAAGCGCCAGCCTGATGAACTTCGGCGATAGCCTGAGCCAGTTTCTGGCACAGATTGGCCGTTTCGGCAGTTTTCACAGCGACCAGAAACCCTGGCCGTTCGCTGACTGGCCAACGCCGCGTACCCCGGAAGGTGAAGCGCCACACGTCGTGCCGCCAGCACCGCATCCGGCCCGAGATGAGGAGCCCAAGCTATGAAACTCTGGGTATTGCGTCACGGTGAGGCCGTGCCTTACGGCTCGTGCCCTGATTCCGAGCGGGAACTGACCGATCACGGTCGTAAGGAAGCGTTGAGCAGCGCGGCCCGATTGATCGGCCAGCCACTGACGGCGATCTACGCCAGCCCTTATCTGCGTGCGCAGCAGACTGCACAGATTGTCCGCGAGGCGCTGGGTTTCGAGCCGGAGATTCGCACGGTCGAGTGGCTGACGCCGGAGGTCGATCCCGACAAGGTGACCGATCAACTGGTGTCGGTGAGTAACGTGCTGCTGGTCAGCCACAACCCGCTGGTGGGCAACCTGCTCAGCTATCTGCAACATGGCGCCGGATATCCACCGGAGAAGGTCAGCACCGCTGGCCTGGCGGAGCTGGAAAGCCCTGAGCTGCTGATCGGTTCGATGACGCTTAACAGCCTCAAACATCCATAACGCTGATCCCTTTGTGGGAGCGAGCCTGCTCGCGAAAGCGCAGTGTCATTCACAACTTAGGTGTCTGAAACGCTGCCTTCGCGAGCAGGCTCGCTCCCACATTGGTTCTCTGTGTGCCGGAAATTATTTGTTTGAATTTTCCAACCAAGCACTTGCTTGGTTGACTACGCTTGCTCCAGACCCAAAAAACAGGAGCGAGTCGCATGTCTGCCGCCTTCCGTTTGCCGCTGGACGTGTTTTACGAACGTGAAGCCCGGCACCCGCGCCAGCGCTTTCTCGTGCAGCCCATCGGTGGCGGGCAGATCGAGACGCTGACCTGGGCCGATGTCGGTCATCAGGCCCGCTGCGCCGCACACTGGCTGCGTGCCCGTGAATTGCCGCAAGGCAGCCATATCGCCCTGATCTCGAAAAACTGCGCGCACTGGATCATTGCCGATCTCGCGATCTGGATGGCCGGGCATGTTTCGGTGCCGCTCTATCCCAATCTCACGGCTGACTCCATGGCGCAGGTGCTCACTCACTCGCAGAGTGTGCTGGCGTTTATCGGCAAACTCGACGATTGGCCCGGCATGTCGAAAGGGCTGCCGTCGGGTCTGCCGACCATCAGCCTGCCATTGCATCCGCCCGGGACGTTCGATTTCAGCTGGGATGACCTGCAGCGCGGCTCGCCGATCCAGGACGACCCGCGTCCCGCCGCCGAGCAACTGGCGACCATCATCTACACCTCCGGTACCACCGGCCTGCCCAAAGGCGTGATGCACAGCTTCGCCAATCTCGGTTTCGCCACGACCCATGGTACGCAGTTGTTCGGGCTCAACGAGAATGACCGACTGCTGTCGTACCTGCCGCTGTGCCACGTCGCCGAGCGCATGTTCGTTGAGCTGGCTTCGATCTACACCGGGCAGACGGTGTTCTTTGCTGAAAGTCTCGACACTTTCATCACTGACCTCAAGCGTGCGCGGCCGACGGCGATGTTCGGTGTGCCGAGGATCTGGACCAAGTTCCAGATGGGCGTGTACAGCAAGATCCCGGCACAGCGTCTGGATTTCCTTCTTGGTCTGCCGTTCATTGGCAAGCGGGTCGGACACAAAGTTCTCGCTGGCCTGGGGCTGGATGCATTACGCGTGGCCCTGTCCGGCGCCGCACCAGTACCGCAGACCTTGCTCACCTGGTATCAGAAGCTCGGGCTCGATGTGCTGGAGGTCTACGGCATGACCGAAAGCTGCGGCTACTCGCATATCTGCCTGCCGGGCCAATACAAACAGGGTTGGATCGGCAAGCCGTGCCCGGAAGTCGAGGTGCGCATCGACGAGTCGGGCGAGGTACAGGTGCGCAGTCAGGCGAACATGCTTGGCTATTTCAAGGAACCGCAGAAAACCGCCGAGACCCTGACCGAGGACGGTTTTCTGCGTACCGGCGACAAGGGCGAACAGGATGCGCAGGGGCGGCTGCGCCTGACCGGGCGACTCAAGGAAATCTTCAAGACCAGCAAGGGCAAATACGTCGCTCCGGCACCGATCGAAAATCGCCTGGCGGTGCATTCGGGGATCGAGCAGGTATGCGTGGTCGGGGACGGTCTGAGTGCGCCGCTGGGGTTGTGCGTGCTCTCGACGGTCAATCAGGAGGAGCCGCGGGCAAGTCTGCATTCGAGTCTGGAGAAGCTGCTGGAGGAGGTCAACGCTGTGCTCGACAAGCATGAACGTCTGCGCCGCCTGGTGGTGGTCAAGGACAGTTGGGCGGTGGAGAACGGCTTTCTCACACCGACGCTGAAAATCAAACGCAACGTCATCGAAGACACTTACGGTGCGCGCTTCGAAGAATGGAGTGAGCGCAGCGAGGTGGTGCTGTGGCAGGATTGAGCGACCACTAAAACAACAAAGGAAGTCTGCGATGAGCCTGTGGCGTACCACTCCCGACATCGAGCAGTTGAACGCAATCCAGAAAAACACCATCGGCGAAGTGCTCGACATCCGCTTTGAAGCGTTCGATGAAGAGTCGCTGACCGCGAGCATGGTCATCGATCACCGTACGCATCAACCTTACGGTTTGCTGCATGGCGGGGCATCGGTGGTGCTGGCGGAAACCGTCGGTTCGATGGCCAGCTATTTGTGTATCGACGCCAGCAAGTTCTATTGCGTGGGGCTCGAGATCAACGCCAACCATTTGCGCGGCCTGCGCAGTGGCCGGGTGACGGCGGTGGCCAAGCCGATTCATCTCGGCCGTACGACCCATGTTTGGGATATTCGCCTGACCAGCGACGAAGGCAAGGCCAGTTGTGTGTCGCGGTTGACCATGGCGGTGGTGCCGTTGGGTGAGCAGCCGCCGCGTTGATTACCGATTTGCCCATAGCTTTGACCTGACTGTCATCATTCCTGGCAGTTACGGTCATTGCTGTAGGGCGCGGTCTTACGGACAATCAACGCCACGTTCCCCGCTCATGGATTTGCCCGCATGTCGCAACCGATCTTTTTCGCCCACGCCAACGGTTTCCCTTCGGGCACCTATGGCAAGTTGTTCGCGGCGCTGGCGCCCGAGTACCGGGTTGCGCATCTGGAGCAGCATGCTCATGACCCGCGTTTCCCGGCAGATGACAATTGGTACCACCTCGTCGACGAGTTGATTCACCATTTGCAGCAGCAGGATCAGCCGGTGTGGGGCATCGGTCATTCTTTCGGCCGCGTCCTGCATTTGCACGCGGCGCTGCGTTGCCCTGAGCTGTATCGCAGCGTGGTGATGCTTGATTCGCCGGTGCTGACCAGGACCGATCAGTGGGTGATCCGCGCGGCCAAGCGCTTTGGTTTTATCGACAAACTGACGCCGGCCGGGCGCACGTTGGGGCGGCGCGAAGAATTCGCCGATCTCGCCAGTGCACGCAGCTATTTCGCCGGAAAGACCTTGTTCCGTGGTTTCGATCCGGAGTGTTTCGACGCTTACCTGCAACACGGTTTGCACCAGGTCGGCGACAAGCTGCGCCTGCGCTTCGATCCGGCCACGGAAATCAGCATCTATCGCGGCGTGCCGCACACCAGCCCCGGGCGCACTCGTCAGTTGCAGGTGCCGCTGGCGGTGGTGCGTGGGCACAAGAGCAACGTCGTCATGCGCCATCACACTCGTTTCGTCTCGCGTCTCGCCCAGGGCGAAGCGCTGAGCATGCCCGGTGGCCACATGTTTCCTTTTGAGCGGCCGCAAGACACTGCGCGGTTGCTGAAGAATCTGTTTAACCGTTGGGAAAGTCGCCAGGACAAGGATTGCGCATGAGTCAGACCGTCGAAGAAGTGCGCCTGAGCCTGCCGCATATCGAGTTGGCCGCGCATTTGTTCGGCCCCGAGGACGGCTTGCCGGTGATCGCGCTGCATGGCTGGCTCGACAACGCCAACAGCTTTGCCCGTTTGGCGCCGAAGCTCAAAGGCCTGCGCATCGTTGCGCTGGACATGGCCGGGCACGGGCATTCCGGGCATCGGCCGAATGGCGCCGGGTATGCACTGTGGGACTATGCCCATGACGTGCTGCAAGTCGCCGAGCAACTGGGCTGGAAGCGTTTCGGCCTGCTCGGGCATTCGATGGGGGCCATTGTTTCGCTGGTACTGGCAGGCTCCTTGCCGGATCGCGTCACGCATCTGGCGCTGATCGACGGTGTAATTCCTCCTACAGATAAAGGCGAAAATGCTGCCGAACGCATGGGCATGGCCCTGCAAGCGCAACTGGATCTACGCGAGAAGCGTAAACCGGTCTACAGCACCCTCGACCGTGCCATCGAAGCGCGAATGAAAGGTCTGGTGGCGGTCAGTCGAGAGGCCGCAGAACTGTTGGCTCAGCGCGGCTTGATGCCGGTGCCCGGTGGTTACACTTGGCGCACTGATAATCGCCTGACCCTGCCATCGCCCTTGCGCCTGACCCAGGAGCAGGCGATGGCCTTCGTCCAGCGCATCGAATGCCCGGCGCAACTGGTGGTCGCGGCCGACGGCATGCTGGCCAAACATCCGGAGCTGCTGGAGCGTCTACCCTTTAGCCGGGAACAGCTGCCCGGCGGGCACCATTTGCACCTTAACGACGAGGCTGGTGCCGACCTTGTCGCAGACTGTTTCAATCGCTTCTTCGCCATTCCTTGACTTGCTGCGGGCAACTGTCGAGGCTGGGCGGGTTGAAATGGGAGACAACCACGATGGATTTCTATACCGCTGCAACCCCGAATAGCCAAGTCATGCCGATCCGATGAGCCTGACTATGCGCTCATTCAGTCTGCTGGCGCTGTGCTGTTTCAGTTCCGTTTCGTTCGCCGCCGATGTGCCGGGCAGTCAGGATCTGCAGATCGTGCCGCGCCTGGCCGATGCGCAAATCGTCGACTATCGCCCGCCCGTGGAGCTGGAGCGAATCTACCCGTTGGGTTCGATTCGCAAGATCAGCGGCCAGTTGCGCTTCGATAGCCAGGTCACGGCCCGTGGCCAGACCACGTCGGTGACTTACGAGTTGCCACCCGAACACTCCGCCACCGAAGCGTTTACTGCCGCCCGCGAAGCCCTGCAAAAGCAGGACGCCGAGTTGCTGTTCTGGTGTCAGGCCCGTGACTGCGGCGAAAGCAGCCTGTGGGCCAACGAGGTGTTCGGTAATGCCAAGTTGTACGGCGCCGACGAGCAACAGGCCTATCTGTTGCTGAGATTGGCCGCGCCGAAGGACAACACACTGGTGGCGCTCTACAGCATCACGCGCGGCAATCGAAAAGCCTATCTGCATGTCGAGCAGTTCGAGGCAGGGGCGCCGCTGGGCAATTTGCTGCCGACCTCCGCGACCCTGTTGCGCCAGCTTAAAAGCACCGGTGAACTCGACTTCCCCAAACTCGTCAATGATCCGGATGACACTTGGCTACGGCTGATTTCCCGTGGCTTGAACCTCGATACCACGCAGCGCGTGACGCTGTCCGGGCCGAAAGCCGAGGCCTGGCGCCAGGCATTGATCAATCAGGGCGTGCGGGCGGCGCGGATGGAAACCGGCAGTGTCGACGGCGTTGGCCTGCGCATCGATCTGTTGCGATAAGCTCTGGCAGGCGAGCATGCGCGGCATGTTCGCCTACTCTTTGCCTGACTGACCTTTTCGAGACCTTACATGCTCAATAACGATCGACTGCTGGTGCAGATTCTGCTGCTGGTGCTGTTTGGTGCCAGCCTGTGGGTGATGGCGCCGTTCTGGTCGGCGCTGTTCTGGGGGGCGGTACTGGCGTTTGCCAGTTGGCCGTTGATGCGCCTTCTGACCCGCCTGCTCAATGGTCGCGAATCGCTGGCTGCGGCGATTCTGACCTTGGGCTGGATGTTGTTGGTGGCGGCGCCGCTGGTCTGGCTGGGGTTCAACCTCGCCGATCATGTGCGCGATGCTACGGCGTTCATCAAGGATGTGCAGGTCGATGGTTTGCCCGAGGCGCCGACGTGGTTAGGTGGGCTGCCGTTTGTAGGTGAACGGCTGGTCGGGATCTGGAACAGCATCGATCAACAGGGCGCGGCGTTGATGGTGTCGATCAAGCCTTATCTGGGGCAGGTCGGTAACTGGCTGTTGGCGCGCAGTGCGCAAATCGGCGGCGGGATTCTCGAGCTGACGTTGAGCATCGTTTTTGTATTCTTTTTCTACCGCGACGGGCCGCGTCTGGCGGCGTTCGTGCATGGTTTGCTGGAACGTTTGATCGGTGATCGCGCTGGCTATTACATCGATCTGGTGGCCGGCACGGTGCAGCGGGTGGTCAACGGGGTGATTGGCACGGCGGCGGCGCAGGCGGTTCTGGCGTTGATCGGCTTTTTGATTGCCGGGGTGCCGGGGGCGCTGGTGTTGGGGATTGTGACGTTTCTGCTGAGTCTGATTCCGATGGGGCCACCGCTGGTCTGGGTACCGGCCACGGCCTGGCTGGCGTGGAAGGGTGAGTACGGGATGGCGGTGTTTCTCGGGATCTGGGGGACGTTCATCATCAGTGGCGTGGATAACGTGCTCAAGCCTTATCTGATCAGTCGCGGCGGGAATCTGCCGTTGGTGATTGTGTTGCTTGGGGTGTTTGGCGGGTTGATTGCGTTTGGGTTTATCGGGTTGTTTATCGGGCCTACGCTGTTGGCTGTTGCCTATAGTTTGTTGACGGATTGGAGTAAGAGTCAGGCTCGGGTTTAGGTGTTTGGTTGCGATTTTTTTTGGGTGAATATCCGTTGCTGCGGGTGTTGCTGATTAGGGTTCCGCCCTGACGGCGGGTCACTTTTGACAAACGCCCGGAATGCCGGCCCAGCCAAAAGTAACCAAAAGGGCTTTACCCTGACGTACGGCCCTCGCTTAGGCTCGGGTTCCTTCGCTGCGGGATTGATCCGGGCGCAGTCGCCTGCGGTTTGCTGCGCTGCACCTCCTCTCGATGTGTTTGGCTGCGCCAAACGGTCGCTGCGCTCCCACCCCCGGATCACTCCCTCCACTCAGCCTTCCGACGGGCGCTCTAAGATCAAAAGCGGTACTCGAGCTTGCGCTCATTGTGTTGAGTGGGGCGGCATGCGCCGCGTGCGGGGTGTAGTCATTTTCTTGTGGGAGCTGGCTTGCCAGCGATGGCGGCCTGACAGCCAACCAGTTTCTGGCGGGTGTACTCAATCCCTGTGGGAGCTGGCTTGCCAGCGATGGCGGCCTGACAGCCGACCAGTTTCTGGCGGGTGTACTCGATCCCTGTGGGAGCTGGCTTGCCAGCGATGGCGGCCTGACAGCCGACCAAGCTCTGGCCGGTGAACTCGATCCCTGTGGGAGCGGGCTTGCTCGCGAAGGCGGCCTGACAGCCAACCAAGCTCTGGCGGGTGAACTCGATCCCTGTGGGAGCTGGCTTGCCAGCGATGGCGGCCTGACAGCCAACCAAGCTCTGGCGGGTGAACTCAATCCCTGTGGGAGCGGGCTTGCTCGCGAAGGCGGCCTGACAGCCGACCAAGCTCTGGCGGGTGAACTCGATCCCTGTGGGAGCGGGCTTGCTCGCGAAGGCGGCCTGCCAGCCGACCAATATCTAACAGATGTAATCAACCCACCTGTAGGAGCTGCCGAAGGCTGCGATCTTTTGATCTGCTTGGCTTTGGCTTTGGCTTTGGCTTTGGCTTTGGCTTTGGCTTTGGCTTTGGCTTTTGATCTTGCTCTTCAGGCCCATCGGCAGGCCGAGCGAAGGTGTTCATCCGGGGGTAGGCGCGTAGCGCCGTGCGGCGAAGCCGCATCCATCGAGAGGAGGTGCAGCGAAGCAAACCGTAGGCGATGCCCCCGGATGGACACCGTAGCGAGGGAACACTGAGCCTCAGCGAAGTGCCGTACGTCAGGGTAAAGCCTTTTGGGTTACCTTTTCGGCGTTTGGAAAAGGTGACCCGCCGTCAGGGCGGAACCCTAAGCAGCCGTTACCGCAGCAACGGATATGCCCCCAACTCCAACCCCACCCCCACCCCCACCCCCATGCAAGAACCGCCCAACGCCACGATCCGTTGATCTTGCTATTGATTCAAAAAGCAAAATCAAAAGATCGCAGCCTCGTTTCACTCGACAGCCAGTAGGCGAGTTACGTAGCGACGTTGAGGTACTTGCCCACCGGCGCAGCATTATCCAGCGAGTACTGCTTGCTCAAGTTGGCAATCATGCGGTTCAACGCTTCGGAGCGGGTCTGTGCGCTGGCAGTCTGTTCTTGCTCAGGACGTTCACGCCCCGCCTGCAGAGCCGCTTTCAATTCATCGCTGCTGACGCCACCGCTGCTGTCGCTGTCGAGAACCTTGAGCAACGCGGCGCTGGTGTCGGTGCTAGTCGTCGAGGTGCTGTCGCTGGCCTGCAAGGCGCTGCTCAGTTCTGTCGCCGTAACGCTGCCGTCACCATCGGCATCGAGCTGGCTGAACAGCTCGTCGCTGTTCACTTGTGGCGGCGGTGGTGGTGGCGGGGTCAGGCTGGCGGTGAGTTCGTCCTGGCTGACGGTGCCGTCCTTGTTCTTGTCCAGGGCCGAGAAGATTTGGTTGCTGTCGGCGGTGCTGCCGGCACTGGTCAGGCCAGTGCTCAGTTCGTCGCTGCTGATGGCGCCGTCGCCGTCGCTGTCGAGTGCGCTGATCAGGGCGTTGGCCAGTTCCGTGTCGGGCGCCTGGTCGTGCGGCGGGGGTGGTGGGGGCGCCATGGCGGTCATTTCTTCGGCGCTGAGGTTGCCGCTGCCGTCGCTGTCCAGGTCGCCGAACTGTTTGCTCAGGTTGACCAGCAGGCCGTCGTCGGACTTTTGTGACAGGGCGCTATTCAGTTCGTCCTGATCCACCGCGCCGTCGCCGTTGCTGTCGAGTTCGGCGAACAGGTCTTTTTGCAGTTGCTGGCTGCGGGCGTTTTGCGTGGAGGTGCTGCTGGTGCTGGTATAGCTCGTGTAGTTGCTGACGCTACCGATCATCGGGCTCACTCCTTGGACTGGAAAGCCGGTGGGTGTACCGGCTTATGCAGCCTCAAGGGGCAAGTTGTCGTGGGTATGTGGGGTTTGTACCGGCTGGTACACACGAGAACAATGCTGAACCCCTGTGGGAGCGAGCCAGCTCGCGAACAGGCCGGAACATACAACAGAGATGCTGGATCAACTGACGCCTTCGCGAGCAGGCTCGCTCCCACAGGGTTTTGTGTGTTTCTCAGGGGCGAGGCAGGCGGATGACTGCGGTGAGGCCACCACCTGGGGTTTCTTCCAGGTTCAGTTGTCCACCCAAACGCTGCGCCGCTTCCCGGGCAATGGTCATGCCCAGACCGACGCCGCCGGAGTTGCGGTTGCGCGAGCCTTCCAGGCGATAAAACGGTTCAAACACCGCCTCGCGTTTGTCCTCGGCAATCCCCGGCCCATGGTCGATCACGCGGATCAGCAGTTGCTCGCGCTGATCCAGCAATTCGATGCGCGCCTGGCCGGCATAGCGCAGGGCGTTGTCCATCAGGTTGTTGATGCATGATCGCAGCGCCATCGGCTGCACCTGCATCGGTGTGCAATGACCGCTGACTTGTGCGTCCGCGCCTTGATCCTGAGCGTTTTCGCACAATGACTCGACCAGCGCCTGCACGTCCATCAGTTGCAAGGCTTCGCTGGTGCGTTGCTCGTGCAGGTAGGTGAGGGTGGCGTCGAGCATGGCGATCATGTCGTTGAGATCCTGACGCATCTGGCTTTGTAATTTGTCGTCGTTGATGTTTTCCAGGCGCAGTTTCAATCGTGACAGCGGCGTGCGCAGGTCGTGGGAGACGGCGCCGAGCATGCGTGCGCGCTGCTGCACTTGCTCGCGAATGCGTTGTTGCATCAGGTTGAAGGTGTGCGCCGCTTGCCGTGCTTCCCGGGGGCCGGATTCGTCGAGCGGTGGGCTGTCGAGGTCTTCACTGAGGCGTTCGGCGGCGTCGCTCAGGCGCTGGATCGGGCGACTGAGCAGCTTGGCGCCATACCACGCGGCGATCATCAGCGTGATGAACTGAAAGGTCAGCGGCACGACCGGCCCGCCAAACCATGGACGAGGGGGGCGGGGCGGGTAGCGCGGATCCTGTGGCGGTCTTTGCCCCTCGGCGTTTTGCGAAAAATCCGGAGGCGGTGGTGGCGGTGGCGGGCCGTAGAGATGAAACCAGGTAAAAGCCAGCAGGTGCGCCAGGACGATCGCCACGAACAGCACGCCAAACAGGCGACCGAACAGCGTGTCAAAGCGCGCCCGCATCAGCCGATGTCCCTGGCGTCGAACAGGTAACCCTCACCGCGTACGGTTTTGATCAACTGTGGGGCCTTTGGATCGTCGCCGAGTTTCTGCCGCAGGCGTGACACCAGCAGGTCGATGCTGCGATCGAACGCTTCGATCGAGCGACCGCGGGCGGCGTCGAGCAATTGTTCGCGGCTGAGCACCCGGCGCGGGCGTTCGATAAACACCCAAAGCAGACGGAATTCGGCGTTGGACAGCGGCACCACGAGGCCATCGTCGGCGATCAGCTGACGCAAAACGCTGTTCAGGCGCCAGTTGTCGAAGCGAATGTTCGCCCGTTGCTCGGTACGGTCATCACGGACGCGGCGCAGAATGGTCTGGATCCGTGCCACCAGTTCGCGCGGTTCAAACGGTTTGGCCATGTAGTCATCGGCGCCCAGTTCCAGACCGATGATGCGGTCGGTGGGCTCGCAGCGGGCGGTGAGCATCAGGATCGGGATGTCCGATTCGGCGCGCAGCCAGCGGCAGAGCGACAGGCCGTCTTCGCCGGGCAGCATCAAATCCAGCACCACCACATCGAAATGCTCGGCCTGCATTGCCTGACGCATGGCCGCGCCGTCGGTAACGCCGCTGGCGTGAATATTGAAGCGAGCGAGGTAATCGATCATCAGCTCGCGGATCGGCACGTCATCATCGACGATCAGGGCGCGGATGCTCCAGCGCTTGTCGTCTTTTGGCTCATCATTCACGGTGGTTTGGGTGTTGTGCATGGGGCTGTTCATCTGCCATTAGGCCGCCAACCACAAAGATGGGCTGCGAGGTGGTGGTTTCAGCATAGGCGTCCGGCGGTGAGGCGGGAAGTGCTGATGTAAGGACGTGTTGCGGCTGGCGAGGGTAGCCGGGGCGCTTGTTGGCGGCGTGTCCGCTGTGTATCGAGTTCGACACAATAGCCGCGAGCGCTATGCTGATCACGGCCGGGGCGACGATTTACCGATCATCGGGTGCCGCGCCGTCGCCGGTTCCGCTACAATGCGCGCCGATTTCGACCTGCCTGAGAGCCCATTCATGTCCGCCTGCCAGACTCCTATCATCGTCGCCCTGGATTTTCCCACCCGTGACGCCGCACTGAAGCTGGCCGACCAGTTGGACCCGAAACTGTGCCGGGTCAAAGTGGGCAAGGAACTGTTCACCAGTTGCGCCGCCGAAATTGTCGGCACCCTGCGTGACAAGGGTTTTGAAGTGTTCCTCGACCTGAAATTCCACGACATCCCCAACACCACCGCGATGGCCGTCAAAGCCGCCGCCGAGATGGGCGTGTGGATGGTCAACGTGCATTGCTCCGGTGGCCTGCGCATGATGGCGGCCTGCCGTGAAGAGCTGGACAAGCGCAGCGGCCCGCAACCGTTGCTGATCGGCGTGACTGTGCTGACCAGCATGGAGCGAGAAGACCTGGCCGGTATCGGTCTGGATATCGAGCCGCAGGAGCAAGTGCTGCGTCTGGCTGCACTGGCCGAGAAAGCCGGGATGGACGGGCTGGTGTGCTCGGCGCTGGAAGCTCAGGCGCTGAAAACCGCGCATCCGTCGCTGCAACTGGTGACCCCGGGGATTCGCCCGGCGGGCAGCGCGCAGGACGATCAGCGCCGCATTCTGACCCCGCGTCAGGCGCTGGATGCCGGCTCCGATTATCTGGTGATTGGCCGTCCGATCAGCCAGGCGGCGGACCCGGCCAAGGCGCTGGCCTCGGTAGTCGCCGAAATCGCCTAAGCAACGCTGAAGATCCAAATGTGGGAGCGGGCTTGCTCGCGAATGCGGTTGGTCATTCAACATTAATGTCGACTGATCCAGCGTATTCGCGAGCAAGCCCGCTCCCACATTGGTTTTGCGGTGGCTTTAGATCTTCAACACCAACTTGCCAAAGTTCTCACCGTTGAACAGTTTCATCAGCGTCTCCGGGAACGTCTCCAGCCCCTCGACAATATCTTCCTTGCTCTTGAGCTGACCCTTGGCCATCCACCCGGCCATTTCCTGCGCGGCACTCGCGTACTGCGCGGCATAGTCCATCACCACAAACCCTTCCATTCGCGCGCGATTGACCAGCAGCGACAGGTAGTTGGCCGGGCCTTTGACCGCTTCCTTGTTGTTGTACTGGCTGATCGCGCCGCAGATCACCACTCGCGCTTTCGGCGCCAAGCGACTCAGCACGGCGTCGAGGATGTCACCGCCGACGTTATCGAAATACACGTCCACGCCTTTCGGGCATTCGCGCTTTAGCCCGGCCAGCACGTCTTCGTTTTTGTAGTCGATGGCGCCGTCGAAGCCCAGTTCATCAATGAGGTATTTGCTCTTGTCGGCACCACCGGCAATGCCGATCACGCGGCAGCCTTTGATCTTGGCGATCTGCCCGGCAATGCTGCCCACCGCACCCGCTGCGCCGGACAGCACCACGGTGTCGCCAGCCTTCGGCGCGCCCACTTCGAGCAAAGCGAAGTACGCGGTCATGCCGGTCATGCCCAGCGCGGACAAATACACCGGCAACGGCGCCAGTTTCGGATCGACTTTGTAGAAACCTCTGGGTTCGCCAAGGAAATAATCCTGCACGCCAATGGCTCCGTTGACGTAGTCCCCGACCGCAAACCCCGGATTGTTCGAAGCAACGACTTTGCCTACGCCCAGGGCGCGCATGACTTCGCCGATGCCGACCGGCGGGATGTAGGACTTGCCCTCATTCATCCAGCCGCGCATGGCCGGGTCGAGGGACAAGTATTCGTTCTTGACCAGAATCTGCCCCGCTGCGGGTTCGCCCACCGGCACTTCCTGATAAGTGAAAGTCTCGCGGGTCGCGGCGCCCACCGGGCGTTTGGCGAGCAGGAACTGGCGGTTGGTCTGGTTGGTCATGGCCGGCACTCGAGCTGAAATGAAGCCTTGTTGATAGACCTTCAGCGGCGATGTCGCAAGGTCGGCTGATGCGGCGAATGCATACCGATCCAGTGCAGTGATAGTCACCGGCACAGGTTTATCACTGCAACGCATGGGCGCATAAACAGCCTTTTGATAGTGCTGACGTACAGCTGGCCGCTGTGGCTATGCTGCAAATATCCAGTCTCGCCCCTGCATCTATCCCGTTCGAGGACATAACAATGAGCATGACGTTTTCCGGTCAGGTTGCCGTAGTCACCGGAGCCGCCAACGGCATCGGCCGCGCGACCGCCCAGGCATTCGCCGCCGAAGGTTTGAAAGTGGTGGTGGCCGATCTGGACGCTGCCGGGGGCGAGGGTACGGTGGCGCTGATTCGTACAGCCGGCGGCGAAGCGACGTTCGTGCGCTGTAACGTTACCGTCGAAAGCGAAGTGAAAAATCTGATGGACGAGGTCATCAATACCTACGGCCGTCTCGACTACGCCTTCAACAACGCCGGAATCGAAATCGAGAAGGGCAAACTGGCCGAGGGCTCGATGGATGAGTTCGACGCCATCATGGGCGTCAACGTAAAAGGCGTCTGGCTGTGCATGAAGTATCAGTTGCCGCTGTTGCTTGCCCAAGGTGGCGGGGCTATCGTCAACACCGCGTCTGTGGCTGGGCTCGGGGCGGCGCCGAAGATGAGTATTTACGCAGCGTCGAAACACGCGGTGATCGGTCTGACCAAGTCGGCAGCCATCGAGTACGCGAAAAAGAAAATTCGCGTCAATGCAGTGTGCCCGGCGGTGATCGACACGGACATGTTTCGCCGCGCTTATGAGGCCGATCCGAAGAAGGGTGAGTTTGCCAACGCGATGCATCCGGTCGGGCGCATCGGCACGGTCGAGGAAATTGCCAGTGCAGTGCTGTACCTGTGCAGCGACGGTGCGGCGTTCACCACCGGTCATTCACTGGCGGTAGATGGTGGCGTTACCGCGTTCTGAAGCGCATCGCTGAAACAAGCCCGCATTCCTGCGGGCTTTTTTGTGTCTCACGCTCAGTTCCGTGATCCGTTAAACAATGTGTATCAAATGGTTAGAACAGTCGCTTTTGGCGGCGTTGTCGCACAGCCTGTGCGGCGCGGCTGTGATTTACTGCCGCCAGCAAAACGGACAGGAGTTTGCGAGCTCATGGAATTGAGAATTGACCGACAGGCAATGGTGCCGGTCGTGCAGCAGATCGTTGACGGAATGATCGACTGGATCTCGCGAAGTCGGGTGCCGCCGTCCACACGTTTGCCCTCGGTGCGGCAAATTGCGCGGTCCAATCTGCTCAGCCAGTCATGTGTCGTTGAAGCCTGTGAGCGCCTTGTGGCGCAAGGCATTCTGGCCTCCGGTCAGGGCTCGGGGTTCAGGGTGGCAGCGGCGCCCGGGAGGGTCGCCGGCAGCGGCGACTCGGTGACGTTGCAATACGCTCAGGCGACTTGCGCCGCGCTGTGCGGGCGGGGGGGCAGGTTGCCGCTGGGCGGCGGAGGCCTGCCCGAAAACTGGCGCGAATCCGATGACCTGAGCTACGCGATCCGCCAGGTGGCCCGCACCGACATGGCCAGTCTGTTCAACTACAGCACGCCATTAGGGTTGCCGGCGCTACGCGAGCAGATCGTCAAACGACTCAGACTCGTCGGAATCGACGCCTGCGACAGTCAGGTGCTGACCACGAGTGGCGCCAGTCACGCGCTCGATCTGATTGTGCGCACGCTGTTCAAGGCTGGCGATTGTGCGGTGGTCGAGAGCCCCGGATACGCCCCCCTGTTCGATCTTTTGCGCCTGCACGGCGTACGCTTGCTCGAAGTTCGACGCACACCGAACGGGCCGGATACCGATGGGCTGCGGGTGTTACTGCAGCAGTGCCGGCCGGTCGCCATGTTCATCAACAGCCATCATCAGAACCCTACAGGCACTTGCCTGAGCTCCGCCGTCGCGCAACAGGTGTTGCAGCTGTGCGCGGCCCATGATGTGCGCGTGATCGAAGACGATGTCTACGCCGATTTGCACAATGGCAACGGTACACGGCTGGCGGCACTCGACGAACGGGTGATCTACGTCGGCAGTTTCTCGAAAACCCTGAGCAGTTCCTTGCGAGTCGGTTTCGTGCTGGCCGATTCAGCGCTGATAGACCGGCTTACCCAGGTCAAGTTGATTTCCAGCATGGGCGCTTCGGGATTCAGTGAGGCGGTGCTCGCCAGTCTTCTGGCCAGCGGCGCCTATCGCAAACTGGTGCAACGTCAGCGTCAACGTCTGAACGCCGATCGAGCCGCTGCACTGCAGGCGCTGGAGGACGCCGAATGGGAAGTATTCGGCAAACCGATGGGGGGCTTGTTCATCTGGGCGCGTTCACCGTTGACCGACCCCGTTCGTCTGCGTGTACAGGCGCAGTCTAACGGCGTTGAACTGGCAACCCCGGGCGTCTTCAGTCCCGCTGGTGAAGCCAGTGAGTGGCAGCGTATCAATGTGGCTTATGCCTGTGATCCAAGAGCCCGGCAGTTTTTTCGCAAGACCGGTGCGGATCGACCTCGAGTGTTCTGAAAACGACGCGTGCGTAGCTTTTTGCCATTATTCCGACGCCAGAGACTTGTGCTGGCGGATGGCCGTTGCGAATCTGCGTTGACAGACTATGGCAGGGGACTACGCGCAATGATTTCGGCCGTGCAAGGACGTTTTGCCAACCTCGGTATGGCGAAAAAACTGGGTGTCGGGTTTGTCCTGGTGCTGCTGTTGACTGCGCTGGTGGCAGGCATGGGTGTCTGGTCTCTGCAAACCATCAGTCAACGCTTCGACGGGCTCAAGCAAATGTCCTCGCTCAACAGTGCACTGCTCAAAGTGCGGCTGCTGGAGCAGGACTACGCCTTGCACAGTGAGCCGAAAACCGCCGATGCCTTGCACGAAGGCATTGCTGCTCTGGTTGCGCAGGCTGAGCAACTCAAGGCGCAATCGCCGGCCAACGTGCCGGTGATGAACGATGTCGAGGCGTCGCTGGGAGCCTATCGAAAAGCCTTCGATGAGTTCGTCTCGTTGACTCAGGCCAAGGAGCTGGCGCTGGAGATGGCCAGTTGGTCGGTCTCCAGTGTGGCCAACAACCTTGACGTGTTGCAGGCCGGGCTGGCCGATGATGGTGCGTACACCTTGAAGGACAGCGAGGGTAAGGACGGCGCGCAGTTCATCGAGCAGGCCAGCCAGGTCAGCCAGGTGTCGAGACTGATGCTGCAAGCGATGAACGAGGCGCGTATTCGTCTGGATCAAAGCCGCAAGGGCGATGCCGACAGTGCCGGCAAGGGCAACATCGAACAGGCCGCGCAAGCCCGGGAGCAGGCCGAGGCACTGAAATCCACGGTCAAGGACGAGGGGTATCTGACGGTACTCAACGAAGTCTCCGGGCATATCGTCGGTTTCAACGAGAAACTCGCCGAGTACACCGCGCTGCTGGCGCAGGAAAAAACGGTCTACGAGCAATTGCGCCAGCGTGCCGCGCAAGTGGTGAATCGGGTCGATCAGGCTTACGTCGTCGAAGACGCGACCATGCAGGCGGAGCTGAAAAAGAACTCGATGTTGATTGTTGGCTCCTCAGCGCTGGCGCTATTGGTCGGGTTGATCGCAGCGTGGGTGATCACTCGGCTGATCGTCGCACCATTGCGCAGTGTGATTGATGTCGCGCAGCGGATTGCCGCCGGTGATTTGAGTGCCACCGTGGAGGTGACTCGGCGTGACGAGATTGGCCAACTGATGTTGGCAATGCAGCAGATGGGAGCGGGGCTGCGCACGATTGTCAGTGGCTTGCAGGCCGGGATTGAGCAACTGGCCAGTTCGGCGCAATCGCTGTCGGCGGTGACCGAGCAGACCAACCTTGAAGTGAGCAGTCAGAAGGAGGAAACCGAGCAGGTCGCCACGGCGATGAACCAGATGACGGCCACCGTCCACGATGTTGCGCGCAATGCCGAAGAGGCGGCTCAGGCGGCACAGACCGCCGACGACAAGGTTGAGGGTGGTCAGCAGGTGGTGCGCCAGAGCATGGCGCGCATTGAACAGCTTGCGGATTCAGCGACGTCTGCCAGTTCCAGCATCGAAAGCCTCAGTGCCGAAATTCAGAATATCGGCACGGTGTTGGGGGTGATCAAGAGCGTGGCCGAGCAGACTAATCTCTTGGCGTTGAATGCGGCGATTGAGGCGGCGCGGGCCGGGGAGCAGGGCAGGGGATTTGCGGTGGTGGCCGATGAGGTTCGCGCGCTGGCCCGGCGCACGCAGCAATCGACCGAGGAAATCGAGCGGCTGGTCAGTGCATTGCGGGCGGCAGCGCATTCATCGGTGCAGCAGATTCAGAGCAGTGGTGAGTTGGTGAAGCTGGCGGTGAGTGATGCGCTGCAGACCGAGAGTGCGCTGGGTAGTATTGCGGCGGCGGTTTCGTTGATTCAGCAGATGAATCAGCAGATTGCGGCGGCGGCCGAGGAGCAGAGTTCGGTGGCGGAGGAGATCAATCGCAGTGTGACGAGCATTCGCGCGAGTGCGGATCAGTCGTCGATTGCGATGCACGGGAATGCGGCTTCCAGTGTTGAACTGGCGCAGTTGGGGAGTGAGTTGCGTGGGATGGTTGGGCATTTTCGGCTTTGACGCTTTGGCTTGGCGGCGTTTGGGCCGACCATGCTTGGGGTGTTTTTTGTGAATATCCGTTGCTGCGGGTGTTGCTGATTAGGGTTCCGCCCCTACGGCGGGTCACCTTTTCCAAACGCCGGAATGCCGGCCCAGCGAAAAGGTAACCCAAAAGGCTTTGCCCTGACGTACGGCCCTCGCTGTGGCTCGGGTTCCTTCGTTACGGAATTGATCCGGGCGCAGCGCCTGCGGTTTGCTTCGCTGCACCTCCTCTCGCTGTGTTTGGCTGCGCCAAACGGTCGCTGCGCTCCCACCCCCGGATCAATCCCTCCACTCAGCCTGCCGATGGGCGCTCTAAGATCAAAAGCGGTACTCGAGCTTGCGCTCATTGTGTTGAGTGGGGCGGCATGCGCCGCGTGCGGGGTGTACTTATTTCCTTGTGGGAGCTGGCTTGCCAGCGATGGCGGCCTGACAGCCGACCGTTCTGGTGCGGGGGGACTCGGTTAAAACTGTGTGCGAGCTTGCTCGCGAAGGCGATCTTTCAAACAACCCGCCCACAAAAAAGCCACCTCTCGGTGGCTCCTCTTTCAACATTTGCGATCAGTCGTAGATCACTTTTTTCTTCCACTCGGCATCTGCATCGACTTCTTTGAGCCCCGTCGTCAGTTGGTTCTCTTCACCTTCGACCGGCGCGATCTTGTCCATGACTTGAGCGTTGGCACGGGCCAGCAGTTTTTCCAGGTATTGCAGTTGTTCGGAGTAGATCTGCGGGTCCTGTTGTTTGCGCAGGTATTGCACGCCGCGTTCGAAGGCGAGGCGGGCCTGGCCTGGCTGGTTTTGTTGCAGGGACTGTTGGCCCAGGTTGTTGAAGAACTCGATGTGCAGCAGCACCAGGATGTGGCGGACTTCGCGGATCCACTGTTTGGCTTCGTTTGGCGGCAGGAAACCATCGTGGGCGGCGCGGGTGATCTGGCCGTGGAGGGCTTCGAGCAGGAAGCGCACGTCTTTGGCTTTGGCCTCGGTCAGGATCGGTGCGGGCGGGTTGTTGACCGGGATCGATTCGCCTTGGGCAACCAGCGCGCTCAGTTCGGTAATGCGTGCTTTCGTCGTCGCACTGGTTTTTTCCAGATTCAGCAGGCGCTGACAGACGTTCAGTTCCAGGCGGGTCAGCAGCAGCTTGAGTGCCGGGGTCATGAACTGGCCGGGGAAGGTCTCCGTCAGTTCGCCGCAGCGGCGCAGGCGGTCGTTGAGTTCGACCTTGGTACGGATCTTCTCTACCTTGTTGTTTTCCACCACATGGTTCATGTAGCCAATGGCGATCAGAATTGCGATCCCGGCTACGACTAGCAGGGTGATCATGAGTGGTGTCACCGGTAAGACCTCTTTATAGGGTTCGCATGCGAGTGTAGTGGCTTGGCATATAAGCGCCTAGCGCCGCTCGACGAGTTGGAACGGCGGGTTCAATCTGTATCGGCCAAGCGCTGCTTATATGAATGCTGGCGCATGATGTGCAGATTGCCACCACTGTGTTGTGGACTATAACGTCTTGGCGAGTGTCGGAATATAGGCGTCAAACCCCAAGCGACGGAAAAGCCTGCGCCGTCCCTTAAAGCAGGTCGAAGTCATTGATTTAAATAAATTTATATCAGGGGGTTGACGACCTCTCAATCCATCCATAGAATGCGCGCCACTTGCAGCGTAAAGCACACAGCGAAGCGCGGCAGGCAGTGAATGTTGTAGTGTGTCCCCTTCGTCTAGTGGCCTAGGACACCGCCCTTTCACGGCGGTAACAGGGGTTCGAGTCCCCTAGGGGACGCCATTGCGGGAATAGCTCAGTTGGTAGAGCACGACCTTGCCAAGGTCGGGGTCGCGAGTTCGAGTCTCGTTTCCCGCTCCAATTTTAAACAATATTGCTTTCGGGCAGTGTTGAGTGAAACCAGAACCAAGTTTTCGGATGCGGATCTGGACACCGAAACACACACCATGTGTTCCGGGTAGCGTGTCCCCTTCGTCTAGTGGCCTAGGACACCGCCCTTTCACGGCGGTAACAGGGGTTCGAGTCCCCTAGGGGACGCCATTTGCGGGAATAGCTCAGTTGGTAGAGCACGACCTTGCCAAGGTCGGGGTCGCGAGTTCGAGTCTCGTTTCCCGCTCCAAATTCAAAAACGCCGCTCGGTAAGAGCGGCGTTTTTATTTTAGTGAAAGTTGTAGCCTGTCCCCTTCGTCTAGTGGCCTAGGACACCGCCCTTTCACGGCGGTAACAGGGGTTCGAGTCCCCTAGGGGACGCCATTGCGGGAATAGCTCAGTTGGTAGAGCACGACCTTGCCAAGGTCGGGGTCGCGAGTTCGAGTCTCGTTTCCCGCTCCAAATTAAAAAAACGCCGCTCAGTGATGAGCGGCGTTTTTGTTTGTGCGTGATTTGTGCGCGAAAAAGAACCTTCGGGTCTTTATCTGTATTTGCACCGCGATGGACCCACTCAATAGTGGGTCCGGGTAAAGGTCAGAGTTTCGGCAGTTGCCCGACACGCCCCATCATTTCTGTCACGATCTGCAAGTCCAGCAGGAACTGGTCAACGGTCTTGAACTCACCATCAGTGTGGCCGGTGTATTTCACTTCAGGTCGGGCCAGGCCGAACTGCACACCGTTCGGCAGTTCATGAACGGAGGTGGCGCCGGCAGAGGTGCCGAACTCGTGTTTCATGCCCAGGTTCTCAGTGGCCACCGCCAGCAGTGCTTTGACCCATTCGCCTTCAGGATTGCGATACATCGGTTCGGCGATCGAGTAGGTGAAGTCCACGGCAACTTGGCTCTTTTTGCTCCATGCCGCTAGCTTGTCGGCGATTTCCTTCTTTAGTACTTCCGGGGATTTACCCTTTGGAACGCGCAGGTTGACGGCCAGTTTGAACGCCTTGTCGTCCATGCCAACGTAGGTCAGCGAAGTGGTCAGCGGGCCCATGAATGAGTCCGAAAACCCCACGCCGAGCTTTTTGCCCAGATAATCCAGACCCCAGTTGTCGGCGGCATAGCGGGCTGCATCGGTGAACTGGTTGTGCTTGAGTGCGACTTTGCCGTCGAGACTGTCAATGAAACTCAGCATCCGGGCGACCGGGTTGACGCCGGACTCGGGTTCCGAGGAGTGAGCGGAAACCCCGGTAACGGTGAGTTTGACGTCGTTGCCATCGACCTTGGCCGCTACCTGGAAGTCGCCGCCGTTGCGTTTGGCGAACTCATTGCCGGCCTTTTGCAGGCTCGCGGCCAGTTCGGCAGGGTTGTCGGTGACCAGTGTGGCCACCGAAACGGACGGGATCTGATTGGTTGCCAGGCCGCCGGTCATCGAAGTGATTTCCGCGCCTTTGCCTTCCCCTTTGCGCTTGGGAAAGTTCGCCATGACGGTGCCGTAGCCTTTCTCGGCAATGACCACCGGGTAGCCGCCATCCAGCGCCATGTTGTAGTTCGGCGTCGGGTTGTGTTCGAAGTAGTAAGGAATCGCGTCGCCGCTGGTTTCTTCGGTGGTGTCCACCAGCAGTTTGAAGTTGCGCGCCAGCGGCAGTTGCTCTTCCTTGATCACCTTCATGGCATACAGCGCGACGACGATGCCATTCTTGTCGTCTTCGGTGCCGCGGCCATACATGCGATCACCGATCAGGGTGACCTTGAAGGGATCAAGTTTGGTGCCGTCTTTGAGCACCCAGTTTTCCGGGGTGACTGGCACTACGTCGGCATGGGCGTGAATGCCCACGACCTCGTCACCGCTGCCGTCCAGAGAAATTTCATAGACGCGGTTGTCGACGTTACGGAATTTGAGATTGAAGGATTCGGCCAGGTTCTTGATCTTTTCAGCGATCTTGATGAACTCGGGATTGTCATGCTGGGCTACGCCTTCTTTCTGGAAGGTCGGGATTTCCACCAGTTCGCGCAGGGTTTCGAGGGCCGCTTTGCCGTACTTGATCCGGGTATAGAGGCCCAGCAGGCGATTGATTTCGTTCTGCTGTTCGGAGGTCAGGGTTTTGTTTTCGAGAAAAGCGTTGATCGCCGGGGCGAGATTGTCGGTTTTGCTCAACTCGCTTTTGCCTACAGCGCCGAGAAACTGATGGAAATCAGTGACCGTCGCATCGTTGACGGTCTTGAGGATAGCGGCACTTTGCTGTGCGGTGATATTGGCTTGGGCGGGCAGGGCAATTGCCGAAAGACTGGCCAAAACCAAACTGGCAGCGGCGAGACGCTTGAGAGAAAAATCCATTGCGATGGGCATTCCTTTGCAGGCAGTTGAGTGGGAAGTGTTTGAAAGTTGAAACAAATCTTTTCCAAGCTAACACCGCGAAGGTGTTTAAGGGGAGCCCCTGAAGTGCGATGCGTCGCACAGAAACGCAAAAGCGGCGCACAAATGAAAAAGGCCCGATCGGTGCAACTGACCGATCGGGCCTTTTGTCTGGGGGTTATATCGACAGCACCAGCCTGCCGGCAAACAGAATCAAAATCACGCCCATGCTGCGCTCGAACCAGTGGCCCATGCGCATAAACAGGACTCGAACGCGGTTGCTGGAGAAAAACAATGCAACGACCACGAACCACAGCGCATTCACCAGACACATCCATAAACCGTACAGCGCCTGAATCTGCAAGGGCGTGGTCGCGCTGATGATCGTGGTGAAGATCGCCAGGAAAAACAGCGTGGCTTTGGGGTTGGTGGCATTCGTCAGAAAACCGGTGCTGAAAGCCTTGAACAGTGATTGCTCGATCACCGGCTCATCAGCCGCTTTTTCGCCTTCAAGTGTGGTTTTGGGTTTGCTGCGAATCAGGCTGATGCCCAGATAAAGAATATAAGCACCACCCACCACCTTGGCCACTGTCAACAACCAGGGTGTGGTGTGCATCAAGGCGCCAACGCCGAGCAACGTGTAGAGAACATGCACGGAAATCCCCGCGCCGATACCCAGTGCCGTGCAGATCCCGATGAGCCTGCCAAAACGCACGCTCTGGCGGATGGTGACGGCGAAATCCGGGCCGGGAGCGACCACCGCCAGAAAGTGGATGGTGGCGAGCGCCAGAAATTCGCCCAGGTAATTCGATAGCATCTCAGCTCCAGAAGGTCAGGGGTGAAGCATTGCCGCGATAGCCGACAAAGAAGGAAAGGCTCAGGCGCGGATCGGCCACACCGGGGGTTACCGAGTGCATGCAGCGCGAATTGAACATGATGAAATCGCCGGGTTTGGGCCGTACTTCGAGGGTTGGCGGGCCGAGCAAGGCTGGGTCGATGCCATAGCTGTCGCCGCGCATCTCGTCGAACTGATCTGGCGTAATGTCCTCGTCCCACATCTGCAACGCGCCCCCCTCAGTTGGCATGTTGAGGTACACGTTGCAGGCAAATTGCGCTTCGAGACTGCGGGCCTGAAAGCTCTCCGGGGCGTCCTTGGCGAAAATGTCGTGGTGGGCGAGGAAGCACACGCCGGGTTTCACCACGCGCGACAGACCGACATACATTTTGCGACCGTAGAGGTTTTCCAGATGCGCGCCGGCCGGCCACGATTCATCGAGCATGCAGCGCAGCGTGTCGACTGGCGAGGAGTAGGGGGCGCAGCGATTACGCAGTTCAGCGATGTTGCTGGTGGCGCGTTCGAAATAATCCTCTATCAGCAGCGGCTGGTTTTCTGCCTCGTAAAACGCCATGCCGATGCGACCGATACTCGGTGCATTGATGTAACCCTCAAAGCCTGGAGCGAGAATCTTGTCGCCAATCTGGATCGCCAGCGGTTCGGGCAAAAAGCCTTTGACGCGAATGGCGAGGACTTCTTCGTTGGCCAGTTTTTTTATGCACGTCTCATCGAGACGCTCGACGTCTAGCATCATTTTTTTTAGGTCCATCTATCGATAGTCAACGGAACCGGCGAATGCGGTTCCCCGGCGCCGGACGCTGCCTGAGGCGGCGTCCGAAATGCTCAAGCCACGCTGTAGTGGACGGACAACGTGCCCTTCTTCTGTGAAAGGGACGCGATCGTGACGGTGCCCAGATCCTTCAGGCTGCGTACATGGGTGCCACCACAGCCATAGGCCGGCAGTTCACCGAAACCGACTTCCCGCGCACCTTCGCGCAGAGAAATCAGGCGTGGCAGGTCGTGCTTGATCCACTGCTCGACACCGTGTTGAACGGTTTGCGCGTCGATCTCTTGAGCGCCGTCGCCCGGTTTGAATTGCACCCGGCCTTCGTCTGGCCAGTGGTGTGCCTTGATCGGTGTCCAGCCCATGGCCTGAACAAAATGCCCGATCAGATGCCCGGCCGAATGCATACGGGTATTGAAGCCGCGGCGTTGTTCATCGACCCGAATCATGGTCATGCCAGGTTTTACCGGGCGGTCGACGTAATGCACGATCCGCTCCGGTTCCTGTACCACTCGCAGTACCTGGCTTTCGCCGATCCAGCCGGTATCGCACGGTTGGCCGCCACCTTGCGGATGGAACAGGGTGGCGCGCAGCACTACCGCAAACTCGTTCTCGTGGGGCGTGCAGTCGAGGACTTCCACATTGGCCTTGAGATCATCACTATGGAAAAAGAGGCGAAGCGTCATATTCCATGTCCTTATTAAAGTTTCTGTTTTTATTATATGAATCGTGTAATAACGTGATAATCCGCTCAAACATCAAAGGACTTGTGCGCTGTGAGCATAAATCTTCCGTTACCACTGCTCGGCGAAATGGCGATTTTCGTCAAGGTCGTGGAGACCGGCAGCTTCTCCGAGGCAGCGCGCCAACTCGGTTCGTCGCCGTCCGCCGTCAGTCGTAGCATTTCGCGACTGGAAAAGGCTCTGGCCACGCGATTACTGCAGCGCACCACGCGCAAGTTGCGCCTCAGTGATGGTGGCGAAGAGGTGTTCAAGCGCTGCCAGGAGATGGTCAGCGCCGCCAAGTCAGTGATGGAAATCAGTGGTCAATTCACCCATGAAGCCGAGGGTCTGGTGCGGGTCAGCGTGCCGAAGGCGGTGGGGCGTTTCGTCATTCATCCGCACATGCCCGAGTTTCTGCGGCGTTATCCCAAGGTAGATGTGGAGTTGCTGCTGGAAGATCGGCAGGTCGATCTGATCGACGATCATGTTGACCTCGCGATTCGCATCACTGATCGGCCGCCAGCCGGACTGGTCGGGCGGCAACTGCTGACCATCGATCATTTGCTCTGCGCCACCCCGCAATATCTGGCCGAGCACGGCACGCCGACCCATCCCCACGACTTGCTCAATCACAGCTGCATTTATCTGGGCGAAACCCCGAGCGACGCGCGCTGGAAATTCAAGAAAGGCACACAAGCGGTGACGGTGGGTGTGCGTGGTCGCTATGCCGCCAACCACACCGGGGTGCGGTTGGGCGCGGTGTTGCAGCACATCGGCATTGGCAGCCTGCCTTATTTCACCGCACGTTATGCACTGGAGCAGAAGTTGGTGGTGCAGGTGCTGCCGGACTGGACTTTCCTGGCTTCCTACCACGGCGGCCTGTGGCTGCTGCATTCGCCGACGCGCTACCTGCCGCCCAAGCTGCGGGTGTTTATCGATTATCTGGTGGAGTGTCTGCAGAAAGAGCCGACCCTCGGCAAACCGGGGAAGGCCGGTAGCGCCAGTAACGCTGCGATGGCATACGAGCTGCCGGAGAGCGAGGGATTGTTGTAGCGCAAAAGCAAAAGATCGCAGCCTTCGGCAGCTCCTACAGGAGAATACGTTGCTATGTAGGAGCTGCCGAAGGCTGCGATCTTTTGATCTTAAAAAAGGCCCGCATGAACAGTCATGCAGGCCTTTTTAATGGCTGGACGAAAATCAGTGCTTGCTGTCCTGAGCGGACATCGCCAGCAGCTGTTTTTCCTGATTCCAGTCGAACGGTTCATCGTTCTGTTCAGCTTCAAAACGACGTTCTTCCAGCGCCTGATACAGGTCGATTTCTTCATCGGCCAGGTAGTGCAGGCAGTCGCCAGCGAAGAACCACAGCAGATCCCGCGGGATCAAGTGGGCAATTTGCGGGTAACGGGTAATCACTTGAGTCAGGATGTCCTGGCCCAGGTATTGGCTTTCGATCGGATCGATAGGTAATGACGCCAGCAGTTCGTCGAAGCGCTCCAGGAACAAGGCATGGCTTTCTTCGGGAACCTGTTCGGCCTCACCTACGGCGACCAGGATACTGCGCAGGTGGTCGAGCAATACAAGATGATCGGCAACGACGTTGGACACGAGATAAGTCCTCAAGAGCAAAACGGGCGCGGGAGTATAAAGCTCCTGCACCCATTTTTCACAAATAAACAGCTACACGGCTGTCAGGATCAGCGGACTTTGCCCTCCGCCTGTTTCAGTTCCTCTTTATCGAAATCATCGACATCGATCACCTTGCGCCGCGCCGCTTCGGCCTCGCGCAGGCTTTGCGCTTCCACCGGTTGCAGCACCCCTGCCTCCAAAGCCGCATCGATCGCGTGTTCGCCTGCGGCCGGTTTGACCTGACCGCTTTTCAGCGAGGTGTGCAGCTTTTTGTGCAGCGGTTGCGCGGCGTTCAGCAGGTCGCTGGCGTGTTGCAAGGCACCCACCGCATCGTCCGCCGATTGCGGGCGATAGCAGCCGGCAAGCAGCTCTTCCAGCGCCGGATCACCCTTGGCCCGGCCAATAACACCGGCTACTTCGGCACCGAGCTTGTCCGACGGGCCTTTGTGGCGCCGACCGAACGGGAACACGATCACCCGCAACAGACAGCCGAACACCTTGTTCGGGAAGTTGCTCAGCAGTTCATCCAGTGCGCGTTCCGACTGGCCGAGGCTTTCTTCCATGGCCCATCTGAAGAGCGGCTCCATGTACGCCGGCGAATCCAGATCGTGATAACGCTTGAGCGCGGCGGAGGCCAGATACAGGTTGCTCAACACATCGCCCAGACGGGCCGACAGGCGTTCACGGCGCTTCAGTTCGCCACCCAGCAACATCATGCTGAAGTCGGCCAGCATGGCGAACGCCGCGGCCTGACGGTTGAGAGCACGGAAATAGCCTTGGCTGATTTTGTCCCCCGGCGCATGTTCGAAATGGCCGAACCCAAGGTTCAACACCAGCGTACTGGCGGCATTACCCACGGCGAAGCCGATGTGCTTAAGCAGCAAGCCGTCGAACTCTTTCAGCGCCTGATCCTTGTCCTCGCGACCCGCCAGGGCCATTTCCTTGAGCACGAACGGATGGCAGCGAATCGCGCCCTGACCGAAGATCATCAGGTTGCGCGACAGGATATTCGCACCCTCCACAGTGATGAAAATCGGCGCACCGTTCCAGCTGCGCCCCAAATAGTTGTTCGGCCCCATGATGATTGCCTTGCCACCGTGCACGTCCATGGCGTGGCTGATGCACTCGCGACCGCGTTCGGTGAGGTGGTACTTGAGGATCGCCGACAGCACCGACGGTTTCTCGCCCAGATCCACCGCGTTGGCGGTGAGCATCCGTGCGGCGTCCATCATCCAGGCGTTGCCGCCGATGCGTGCCATCGCCTCCTGAATACCTTCGAACGCCGACAGCGGTACGTTGAACTGCTCGCGAATCTGCGCGTATTGACCGGTCACCAGGCTGGTGAACTTGGCCGCGCCGGTGCCGACTGCCGGCAACGAGATCGAACGCCCGACAGACAGGCAATTCATCAGCATCATCCAGCCTTTGCCGAGCATCTCCTGACCGCCGATGAGGAAGTCCAGCGGGATGAACACATCCTTGCCGGAGTTCGGGCCGTTCATGAAAGCGGCGCCAAGGGGCAAGTGACGACGGCCGATTTCCACGCCCGCGGTATCGGTGGGAATAAGTGCGAGGCTGATGCCGAGGTCTTCCTTGTCACCCAGCAGGTGATCCGGGTCATACGCTTTGAAGGCCAGGCCGAGCAGGGTTGCTACCGGGCCGAGGGTGATGTAGCGCTTTTCCCAGTTCAGGCGCAGGCCAAGCACTTCCTGACCTTCCCACTGGCCTTTGCAGATGATTCCGGTGTCGGGCATCGCGCCAGCGTCGGATCCGGCAAGCGGGCCGGTGAGGGCAAAACACGGGATGTCGTCGCCACGGGCCAGCCGGGGCAAATAGTGATTGCGTTGCTCGTCGGTGCCGTAGTGCAACAGCAGCTCGGCGGGGCCGAGGGAGTTGGGCACCATGACCGTGGAGGCGAGGTCGCCGCTGCGGGTGGCAAGTTTCATCGCCACTTGCGAGTGGGCATAGGCAGAGAAACCTTTGCCGCCGAACTCCTTGGGAATGATCAGCGCGAAGAAGCCGTGTTCCTTGATGTGTGTCCATGCTTCTGGTGGTAGATCCATCGACTGGCCGATCTGCCAGTCAGTGACCATCGCGCAGAGTTCTTCGGTCGGGCCATCGATAAAGGCCTGCTCTTCTTCGCTCAGTTGCACCTTGGGATAGGACAGCAGTTTGTCCCAGTCCGGACGGCCGCTGAACAGCTCGCCATCCCACCACACGGTGCCGGCATCGATCGCGTCGCGTTCGGTCTGCGACATCGGTGGCAGGGTTTTCTGGAACCAGTTGAACAGCGGCGCGGTGAAATGTTTGCGGCGCAGGTCAGGCAGCAGCAACGGCGCGGCGACCACCGCCAGAACGACCCAGAACACCAGCAACAACCAGCCCGGCGCGTGACTGAAAATCCCCATCGCCAGCAGGTAGACGGCAACGATGCCCAACGCAGGCAGCGGGGCGATGCGCCGGTGGGCGAGATACGCCACGCCAACGATCAAAACCAGTATCCACAACAACAGCATATTCAGTCCTCCGTGAACCAAGGCAAATCGACCCTCCAGAGCTTAGACGGCATCTGCAAAACCGGGTGGTCAGAGCAAGGTGATTGAAATCGTGGGAAACCCCGGATGGTTTTCGTAGGTTCGGTGGGCAACACGTGTGGGAAATCGTTCGCTGATCCCGCGTCTTCGCGTGCATGTTTGGCCGAAACGTCGTTATCTCTGTGCTTGAGCTGTCGCTAGACTCGGGGCTCACCCAGGAGATCTGTCGTCATGCGCGAGTATCTGAGTCCCGGCCGCTTCATCGATAGTGACCACCCGGCGGTGGTGGAGTTCGCCGAACAACACCGTGGTACCAGCCGAAATCCGCTCGAGCAGGCGATCAGTCTTTATTACGCCGTGCGCGAGGCGGTGCGCTACAACCCCTACACCTTCAGTCGCGATCCGCAAACCTTGCGCGGCAGTTACGCGTTGGCGGTGGGGGAGAGCTACTGCGTACCGAAAGCCACGCTGCTCGCAGGCTGCGCCCGCCATTGCGGGATCGCGGCGCGCATCGGTCTGGCGGATGTCAGAAACCATCTGTCGACCCCGCGTCTGCTGGAGTTGCTCAAAAGCGATATGTTCGCCATGCACGGCTATACCGAGCTGTTTCTCGACGGGCGCTGGGTCAAGGCAACACCGGCGTTCAACCAGAAACTCTGTGAATTGTTCAATGTGGCACCGCTGGACTTCGACGGGGTCAACGACAGCGTTTTCCACCCGTTCAATCGTGACGGCGCGCAACTGATGGAGTATCTGGTTGATCACGGCCAGTTCGCCGATGTGCCGGAAACCTTCTTTTTCGAGCATCTGGAAAAGTGCTATCCGCATCTGTTCGGCGATCATCAGCCGCAACTGTTGGGTGACATGCACAGTGATGTAAGCCGTCTCTGATCCGGCGTATGCTGCCTGCCCACGCATTTGCAAAGAGGCGGTCATGCTGAAGATCTGGGGAAGGAAAAACTCATCGAATGTCAGGAAGCCATTGTGGGCCGCCGAGGAACTGGGTCTGGCTTACGAGGCGATTGATGCCGGCGGTGCATTCGGCGTTGTCGATACGCCCGAGTACCGGGCGATGAACCCGAATGGTCGGGTGCCGGTGATTGCGGACGACGGTTTTGTGCTGTGGGAATCCAACGCCATCGTCCGTTATCTGCTGGCCAAACATGCGCCGAACAGCACTTGGTATTCGGCCGACCCGCAAGCGCGGGCCATCGCTGACAAGTGGATGGACTGGACCACCTCGAGTTTTGCCGGACCCTTTCGCACAGTGTTTTGGGGTGTTTTGCGTACTCCAGTCGACAAGCAGGACTGGCCAGCCATCAATGCCGCGATCAAGGAATGCACTGAACTGCTGAACATGGCAGATCAGGCACTTGCCAGCCAGCCTTACTTGTCCGGCAGCGAAATCGGCATGGGCGACATTCCACTTGGCAGTTTCATTTATGCCTGGTTCGAGATGCCCATCGAACGCGCGCCGCAAGCGCATTTGCAAGCCTGGTACGAGCGCTTGAAACAGCGTCCGGCGTATCAGAAAGCAGTCATGACCGCGTTGACTTGATAACTACTATCGACACGCTTGACTGTACTTGTGCGGCGTCGGCAAGCACCATTGTGCTCGTGCGCCGCGGTTGTATCCCTCGCCGTACGCCCTTATTTCTCTCTTTCTTCCCTTCACCATGGTGCGTAAATCAGATATGAGTTCCGCTCTGTCCATCCGGCAGCTAACCAAAACCTACGGCAACGGGTTCCAAGCCTTGAGTGGTATCGATCTGGACGTCGCCGAAGGTGACTTTTTCGCGTTGCTCGGCCCCAACGGCGCCGGCAAGTCCACGACCATCGGCATTCTCTCCACCCTGGTGAACAAGACCAGCGGCACAGTGAATATCTTTGGCAATGACCTGGACAAGAACCCGGCAGCGCTCAAGCGCTCGATCGGCGTGGTGCCCCAGGAATTCAACTTCAACCAGTTCGAAAAGACCTTCGATATCGTCGTGACCCAGGCTGGTTACTACGGCATTCCGGCGAAGATCGCCAAGGAACGCGCCGAGCAATACCTGACCCAGCTCGGCCTGTGGGACAAGCGCGATGTGCCGTCGCGGTCGCTGTCCGGCGGCATGAAGCGTCGCTTGATGATCGCACGTGCGCTGGTTCACGAGCCGCGCCTGCTGATCCTCGACGAACCGACTGCCGGGGTCGACATCGAGTTGCGCCGTTCGATGTGGACGTTCCTCACCGAACTGAACCAGAAAGGCATCACCATCATCCTCACCACGCACTATCTGGAAGAGGCTGAGCAGTTGTGCCGCAACATCGGCATCATCGACCACGGCACAATCGTCGAGAACACCAGCATGAAACAACTGCTGGGCCAGTTGCACGTCGAAACCTTCCTGCTGGACTTGAAACACGACTTGAACGCCGCGCCGCAATTGATCGGCTATCCCGCCCGGTTGATCGACAGCCATACCCTGGAAGTCCAGGTCGACAAATCCGCGGGGATCACCGCGCTGTTCGGCCAACTGGCCCTGCAGAACATCGAAGTGCTGAGCCTGCGTAACAAAACCAATCGCCTCGAGGAGCTGTTCGTGTCCCTGGTGGAGAAGAATCTGTCGAAGGTGGCGGTATGAGTTCCGAATTCCGTCCCAACCTCGTCGCGCTACAAACCATCGTTTACCGCGAGGTCAAACGCTTCACCCGGATCTGGCCGCAAACCCTGCTGCCGCCGGCAATCACCATGGTTCTGTACTTCGTGATCTTCGGCAACCTGATCGGTCGGCAGATCGGCGACATGGGTGGCTTCACTTACATGGAGTACATCGTGCCGGGGCTGATCATGATGTCGGTGATCACCAACTCCTACGGCAACGTGGTCTCGAGCTTCTTCGGCAGCAAGTTCCAGTGCTCCATCGAAGAGCTGATGGTCTCGCCGGTATCGCCGCACACGATCCTGATCGGCTTCACCATTGGCGGCGTGTTGCGTGGTCTGATGGTTGGTGTGATCGTGACGATCCTGTCGCTGTTCTTCACCCATTTGCAGGTACATCATCTGGGCGTGACCGTGCTGGTGGTGGTGCTGACGGCGACGATCTTTTCGTTGCTGGGCTTTATCAACGCCGTGTTTGCGCGCAACTTCGATGACATTTCGATCATCCCGACCTTTGTGCTGACGCCGCTGACCTACCTGGGGGGCGTGTTCTACTCAATCACTTTGCTGCCACCTTTCTGGCAGACCGTGTCGCTGGCCAACCCGGTGCTGCACATGGTCAACGCCTTCCGCTACGGCATTCTCGGGGTGTCGGATATCCGTATCGGTATTGCGATCACCTTCATGCTGGTGGCGACCGTGGTGCTGTATCTCGGTTGTGCGCGGTTGCTGGTGAGTGGGCGCGGGATGCGGACCTGATCCAAGACCGCGTCTAGCGCTTCGCGAGCAAGCCCGCTCCCACAGGGGATCTGTGTTACGACGCAGACCCCCTGTGGGAGCGGGCTTGCTCGCGAAGGCGTCAGTCCAGACAGCACAAAACAAAAACGGCCTCCCATTGCGGAGGCCGTTTTGCATTCACGACATGCGTTTCTTCTTGCGCCGCGCCCATTGCCGCGCCACCCACCAGCGCCAATACATCATTACCACGAAGTAGGCGAGGGCGCCCAGTACCAGCCCGACCACCACCGAGCCCAGCAAAAACGGCTGCCACAGCGTCGACAATTCGCCGCTGATCCATTCCCACGTCAGCGCATCCGGCAAATGCCGTGCGGGCACATCCATCAGCCACGCGCCGGCCTGATAGGTGCAGAAAAACACCGCCGGCATGGTGATCGGATTGGTCAGCCACACCAGGCTGACGGCAATCGGCATGTTGCCGCGCACGGTGATTGCGAGCGCGGCAGCCACCAGCATTTGCGCCGGAATCGGCAGAAAAGCGGCAAACAGACCGACCGCCATTGCGCGCGCAACCGAATGACGGTTGAGGTGCCAGAGGTTCGGGTCATGCAGCAACTTGCCGAGAAAGCGTAAGGATTTGTGTTCCCTGATGCTCGTCGGATCGGGCATGTAACGTTTGAATAAGCGCCGGGGCATAAGGCTTCTCGGTCGGTTAAGGCGGCAAGTATGTCTGGATTCTACGAAGCGCCCATTCAGACTTTGTGACAATTGTTGACGACGGTCGTGCGAAAGAGCCGCTATGCCTAAGTGCGGGACTCTCAAGGACGGCCTTATGCGCACAGGGATGATGGCGCTGGCAGTCGGTCTGCTCGCACCTGTTTTTATGCCGGCCTTACCGCCGGTCTGGTTGATGCTGTTGTTGCCGGTCGTGGGTTTGATATTGCTGCCGTTTCGCAGCTATCCATTGGCTTTTTTTCTGTTGGGTTTCACTTGGGCCTGTGCCAGCGCGCAATGGGCTTTGAATGATCGCTTGCCGGTCGAACTCGACGGCGAAACCCGTTGGCTCGAAGGGCGGGTGGTCGGCCTGCCGCAAAACAGCGAAGGCGTGGTGCGTTTCGAATTGGCTGATGCGCGCTCGCGTCACGGCCAGCTGCCGCCGCTGATGCGTCTGGCCTGGTACGCCGGGCCGCCGGTCAATAGCGGTGAGCGCTGGCGCCTGGCGGTCAAGCTCAAGCGCCCGAGCGGTCTGCTCAATCCGGACGCTTTCGATTACGAAGCCTGGCTGCTGGCGCAGCGCATTGGCGCGACCGGCACCATCAAGGATGGCCAGCGCCTGAGCGCGGCGCGATGGGCGTGGCGCGACAGCATCCGTCAGCGCTTGCTGGCGGTCGACGCGCAAGGGCGTGAAGGCGCGCTGGCAGCGCTGGTGCTGGGTGATGGCTCGGGGCTCAGTCGTGAGGATTGGCAGATTCTGCAAGATACCGGCACCGTGCATTTGCTGGTGATTTCCGGCCAACACGTTGGAATGCTGGCGGCGGTGATGTACTTGCTGGTCGCCGGGTTAGCCCGTTACGGTCTCTGGCCGCTGCGTTGGCCTTGGCTGCCTTGGGCTTGTGGTCTGGCATTCGCGGCGGCGCTCGGTTACGGGCTGCTCGCCGGTTTCGACGTGCCGGTGCGACGGGCCTGCGTGATGGTCGGCCTGGTCTTGTTGTGGCGTCTGCGCTTTCGCCATCTCGGCGCGTGGTGGCCGCTGTTGCTGGCATTCAACGGCGTGCTGTTGCTCGATCCGCTGGCCAGTTTGCGCCCCGGTTTCTGGTTATCGTTCGCGGCGGTGGCTGTCTTGATCTTCACCTTTGGCGGCCGCCTCGGCGCGTGGCGCTGGTGGCAGACATGGACGCGGGCGCAATGGCTGATTGCAATCGGTTTGTGTCCGCTGCTGATGGCGCTGAACCTGCCGATCAGCCTGAGCGGGCCGTTGGCGAATTTGCTGGCGGTGCCTTGGGTCAGTCTGGTGGTGCTGCCACCGGCGCTGCTTGGGACGTTATTGCTGCCGGTGCCTTATGTCGGTGAGGGGCTGTTGTGGCTGGCCGGTGGTTTGATCGACGGGTTGTTTCAAGGTCTGGCCGTGATCGCCGGGCACTGGCCCGCGTGGATTGCCCCGTCGATTCCCGTGTGGGCGCTGGTTATCGCTAGTCTCGGTGCCGTGCTGTTGCTTTTGCCGCGAGGTGTACCGCTGCGTCCACTGGGTTGGCCCTTGCTGTTGATTCTGGTCGTTGCGCCACAGACACAACTGGAGGAAGGTTTGGCGGACATCTGGCAGTTCGATGTTGGTCAAGGGCTGGCGATTCTGATCCGCACCCGGCATCACACCTTGCTCTACGACGCCGGGCCGCGTTTCGGTGATTTCGATCTCGGTGAACGCGTCGTGCTGCCGGCCCTGCGCAAACTGAACATTGAGAAACTTGATCTGATGCTGCTCAGTCATGCCGATGCCGACCATGCTGGCGGTGCTCTGGCCGTTGCGCGCGCGTTAAAGGTGGGGCAGGTGATAAGCGGTGATCCGCCAGGCTTGCCGGCCGAACTGAACGCCGAAATCTGTGCCAGCGGCCATCGATGGCAATGGGACGGTGTCAGTTTTCAACTCTGGCAATGGTCGGACGCCCACGACAGCAACCAGCGCTCTTGCGTGTTGCAGATCGACGCCAACGGCGAGCGCTTGCTGCTGACGGGTGATATCGACACTCATGCCGAGCGCATCTTTCTGGAAAGCCCACTGGCGGTTGCGACGCAATGGCTGCAAGCGCCACACCACGGCAGCCGCAGTTCCTCATCAATGGCTTTGCTCAAAGCGTTGAAACCCGCAGCCGTGCTCATTTCCCGAGGCCACGGCAACTCGTTCGGCCATCCACACCCGACGGTTGTTGCGCGTTATCGCAAACAGGGGTTGCGCATTTACGACAGCGCCGAACACGGTGCCATTCATCTGCAACTAGGCACTTTCGAGTCGCCCCGGACGATGCGTCAACAACCGCGTTTCTGGCGTGATTCACCCGCGCTTGGCCGTTGATCGGAGCACGGACGAATGTGGCATCACGGTCGTCGGAGCAGCGGGTCTTAATCGCGAACCGGTATGGTAAAGTGGCGCACTTTTTCGAGGGGACTGTCACTGTGTGGGAATTGGTCAAATCCGGCGGCTGGATGATGTTGCCGATCATTCTGAGTTCCATCGCTGCGATGGCGATTGTCGCCGAGCGCCTGTGGACCCTGCGCGCCAGCCGCGTCACCCCCGAGCATCTGCTGGGCCAGGTCTGGGTCTGGATCAAGGACAAGCAGCTCAATAAAGAAAAGCTCAAGGAACTGCGCGCCAACTCGCCGCTGGGGGAAATCCTTGCCGCAGGCCTGGCCAACTCCAAACATGGCCGCGAGATCATGAAAGAGTGCATTGAAGAAGCCGCCGGGCGTGTCATCCACGAGCTCGAACGCTACGTCAACGCACTGGGCACCATCGCCGCCATGGCGCCGTTGCTGGGGCTGTTGGGTACCGTATTGGGCATGATCGATATTTTCAGCGCCTTCACCGGTTCCGGTATGACTACCAATGCATCGGTACTGGCTGGCGGTATCTCCAAGGCGCTGATCACTACCGCAGCGGGCCTGATGGTGGGTATTCCGGCGGTGTTCTTCCACCGGTTCCTGCAACGCCGCATCGATGAACTGGTGGTGGGCATGGAGCAGGAAGCGATCAAGCTGGTTGAAGTGGTGCAGGGCGACCGTGACGTCGACCTCGCCGAGGGCCGCGCGTGAAATTCCGTCGCAAACCCCGGGAAACCGTGGACATCAACCTCGCGTCGCTGATCGACGTGGTGTTCATCCTGCTGCTGTTTTTCGTCGTGACCACCACGTTTACTCGCGAGACTCAGTTGCGTGTAGACCTGCCGGAAGCGGTCAGCGGCTCGCCGGCCGAAGATCAGCAGCTCAAGCAGATCGACGTCGCCATCAGCGCCGAGGGCGTGTTTTCGGTGAATAACAAGATTCTGCCGAAGAACGATCTGGCGACCCTGATGGAAGCCATGCAGAAGGAATCCAACGGTGATACCAACATGCCGTTGTCGATCAGTGCCGATGGCAAGACTCAGCATCAATCGGTGATCACCGCCATGGACGCGGCCGGCAAGCTCGGTTTCAGCCATCTGCGCATGACCACGGTCGAGGCGGCGCCCAAATCCTGATGAGCCTGTCCGATCGCTTGCTCGCCGCATGGTACGAAGGGCACCCGGCCCTGACGCTGCTGCGACCGCTGGAAATGCTCTATCGCCGCGTCGTGGTCGGCAAACGTCAGCGCTTTCTCGACGGCGAAGGCGAGATCTATCAGCCGCCAGTGCCGTTGATCGTGGTCGGCAACATCACCGTCGGCGGCACCGGCAAGACGCCGATGATCCTCTGGCTGATCGAACATTGCCGGCGCAGGGGTTTGCGCGTCGGCGTGGTCAGCCGTGGCTACGGCGCCAAACCGCCGCATCTGCCGTGGCGGGTCGAGGCGCAGCAAAGCGCGGACATCGCCGGCGACGAACCGCTGCTGATCGTTCAGCGCACCGGCGTGCCGCTGATGATCGATCCTGATCGCAGCGCGGCGGTCAAAGCCTTGCTCGCCAGCGAACCGCTGGACCTGATCCTGTCCGACGACGGCATGCAGCATTACCGTCTGGCGCGCGATCTGGAACTGGTGCTGATCGACGCCGCTCGTGGTTTGGGCAACAAACGCTGCTTGCCGGCAGGTCCACTGCGTGAGCCGATCGAACGTCTGCAAAGCGTCGACGGCGTGCTGTTCAACGGCGCGACGGCTGATCGCGACGACGGATTCGCCTTTCGCCTTCAACCCACTGCGCTGGTCAATCTGCGCAGTGGCGAGCGCAAGTCGCTCGATCATTTTTCTGCCGGTCAGAGCGTGCACGCGGTGGCCGGGATCGGTAATCCGCAACGTTTCTTCAATACCCTCGAAGCGCTAGACTGGCGACCAGTCCACCATGCGTTTGCCGACCACGCCGAGTACAGCGTGCAGGCCTTGAATTTCACGCCGTCATTGCCATTGGTGATGACCGAGAAGGACGCGGTGAAGTGCCGCGCCTTCGCTGCTGCCGACTGGTGGTATCTGGCGGTCGATGCGGTGCCGTCGCCGGCCTTCGTGGCCTGGTTCGACACCCAATTGATGCGCCTGCTGCCCGATCGGCTTTTGCCTTAACTCTTTATTCCAGGGAATGTTCATGGACACCAAATTGCTCGATATCCTCGCGTGCCCTATCTGCAAAGGCCCGCTCAAGCTCAGCGCCGACAAGACCGAACTGATCAGCAAGGGTGCTGGCCTGGCCTACCCGATCCGCGACGGCATCCCGGTGATGCTCGAAAGTGAAGCCCGTACCCTGACCACCGATGAGCGTCTGGATAAATGACCACCGCCTTCACCGTTGTCATCCCGTCGCGTTACGCCTCGACCCGTCTGCCGGGCAAGCCGCTTCTGGACATTGCCGGTAAGCCAATGATCCAGCACGTCTGGGAACAGGCGAGCAAAAGCAGCGCCAGCCGTGTGGTCGTTGCAACTGACGATGCGCGTATCGTCGAGGCCTGCAAGGGGTTTGGCGCTGAAGTGGTGCTGACCCGTGAAGATCACAACTCCGGCACTGATCGTCTGGCCGAAGTCGCGGCGAAACTGGGCCTTGAGCCTGACGCGATCGTGGTCAACGTGCAGGGCGACGAGCCGCTGATCCCGCCGAGCGTGATCGATCAGGTTGCCGCCAACCTGGCGGCCCACACCGAAGCGCGCATGGCCACCTTGGCCGAGCCGATCGAAGACGTGGAAACCCTGTTCAACCCGAACGTGGTCAAGGTCGTCAGCGACCTTAATGGTCTGGCGCTGACCTTCAGCCGTGCAACCTTGCCGTGGGCGCGCGATGCGTTTGCCAAAAGCCGCGAGCAGTTGCCCGAAGGCGTGCCATACCGTCGGCACATCGGCATTTATGCCTATCGCGCCGGTTTTCTCCAGGACTTCGTAAGCTGGGGCCCGTGCTGGCTGGAAAACACTGAGTCGCTGGAGCAACTGCGTGCCCTTTGGCACGGCGTGCGAATTCATGTCGCCGATGCGCTGATCGCGCCGCCAACCGGTGTCGACACCATCGAAGACCTCGAGCGCGTTCGTCGCCTGCTGGAGGCCTGATGCGGGTTCTGTTTGTGTGCCTGGGCAACATTTGCCGGTCACCCACCGCCGAAGGCGTGTTGCGTCACAAATTGCGTGAAGCCGGGCTGGCGGACCAGGTCGAAGTGGCCTCTGCTGGCACCGGTGACTGGCACGTCGGCAATCCGCCGGACAAACGCAGCCAGGCTGCGGCCAAAGTGCGTGGTTATGATCTGTCGGCGCAACGCGCGCAGCAGGTCAGCCGTGCCGATTTCGCCAGCTACGATTTGATCCTGGCCATGGACAACAGCAACCTGCGCAATCTCAAGGCGTTGCAACCGTCCACCGGCAAGGCCGAACTGGACCTGTTTCTGCGTCGGTATGCCGGGCTGGTCGATGAAGTGCCGGACCCGTACTACGACGGCGACCAGGGTTTCGAGCAGGTGCTGGATCTGATTGAAGCGGCCTGTGAGCAACTGTTGATCGAAGTGAAGGGGCGGTTATGAGTTTGCTGGTGCAACCGCAGGTTTCCCTGAAGCCGTTCAACAGTTTTGGTGTGGACGTTCGCGCGCAATTGTTCGCCGAAGCCCACAGCGATGCTGATGTACGCGAAGCCCTTGCGTATGCCGAGTCTCACGATGTGCCATTGCTGGTGATCGGTGGCGGCAGCAACTTGCTGCTGACTGCTGACATTGCGGCGCTGGTGCTGCGCATGGCCACTCGCGGTATCCGCGTGATCAGCGATGACGGCAACCGTGCCGTGATTGAAGCCGAAGCGGGCGAACCGTGGCATGGGTTTGTGCAACATACCTTGGCACAGGGGTTGGCCGGGCTGGAAAACCTCAGCCTGATCCCTGGCACCGTCGGGGCTGCGCCAATGCAGAACATCGGTGCCTACGGTGTTGAGATCAAGGATGTATTCGCCGGGCTCACCGCGCTGGATCGTCAGACCGGCGAGCTGCGCGACTTCACCCTGGAAGAATGCAACTTCGCCTACCGCGACAGCCTGTTCAAGCAGGAGCCAGGACGTTGGCTGATCCTGCGGGTACGCTTCAAGCTCGATCGCGTTGCACATCTGCATCTGGAATACGGCCCGGTGCGTCAGCGCTTGACCGAGCAGGGCATTGAGCAGCCGACGCCCACAGACGTCAGCCGCGCGATTTGCAGTATTCGAAGCGAAAAACTGCCCGACCCGGCGGTGCTCGGCAATGCCGGCAGCTTCTTCAAGAATCCGCTGGTGTCGGCGGCACTGGTTGAGCAGATCAAGGCGCAGCACCCGGATCTGGTGGCCTACGCGCAACCGGACGGGCAAATGAAACTGGCCGCCGGCTGGTTGATCGAGCGGGCCGGATGGAAGGGGTTCCGTGAAGCCGATGCTGGCGTGCACAAGTTGCAGGCGCTGGTGCTGGTCAACTACGGCGCGGCGACCGGGCTGCAATTGCTCGATCTGGCGCAGCGTATCCAGAAAGATATTGCCGAGCGTTTCAATGTCGAACTGGAAATGGAGCCCAATCGTTATTGAAGCTACGCTTTCCAGGCACCCTCCAAAGCCCTGCACTGAGTAAAAAGTGCAGGGCTTTTTTGTTAACGCTGGGTTAACTTAGCGACCTAACGATATAAACCATTTGCTCCACCAAAGGCCCGGTGCAGACGTTTTCGTCAGCGCAAGAGAGCCTGATTAGCCTGAGTTGATCTGCGAACCCGCCGCTGATGTTTCCGGCGGCAGATTGCTCGACCCCATAACCTCCAAAAATATGCGGGCGTGCCCATGATTACCCTGAAACTCAACGGTCAAGACCATTCTCTAGACGTCACTGAAGACATGCCGCTGCTCTGGGCCATTCGTGATGTCGCAGGCTACAACGGCACCAAGTTCGGTTGTGGCATGGGCCTGTGTGGCGCCTGCACCATTCATATCGACGGCTTGCCGGCACGCAGTTGCATTACGCCGATCGGCTCCGTGGTCGGGCAGAACGTCACCACCATCGACAACCTGCACGCTGATCCGGTCGGGCAAGTCGTCCAGCAAGCCTGGCTCGACAGCGCCGTGGCCCAGTGCGGTTTCTGTCAGGGCGGGCAGATCATGTCGGCCACCGCGTTGCTGAAAACCAACCCGAACCCGAGCGACGAGCAGATCGAAGAAGCGATGGTCGGCAACATCTGCCGCTGCGGCACCTACAACCGGATCAAAACCGCGATCCGCCAGGCGTCCACCCACCTGAAGGAGGCCAAGGCATGAGTCGTCTACCGAATGATTTCGCCCTGAGCAACCTCAGTCGCCGCGGTTTCCTCAAAGGTGTTGGTGCCACCGGCGCGCTGGTGCTGGCAGCCAGTTGGGGTTGGCAGGACGCGTTGGCCGAGGACAAGCCAAAGAAATTTGGCGCCGATGGCATGCCCAACGGCTGGATTGATGATCCGAAGGTGTACGTCAGCATCGCGGCTGATGGCACGGTGACCGTGGTGTGCAACCGTTCCGAGATGGGGCAGGGCGTGCGCACCAGTCTGACCATGGTCGTAGCCGATGAGCTGGAAGCGGATTGGGCCAAGGTGAAAGTGCAGCAGGCGCCGGGTGATGAAGTGCGCTTCGGCAATCAGGACACTGACGGGTCGCGCAGCATGCGTCACTGGTACGAGCCGATGCGTCGCTGCGGGGCGGCGGCCCGGACCATGCTGGAACAGGCTGCTGCCGAGCAATGGAAAGTGCCCGTTGGCGAATGCCACGCGCAGTTGCACAAAGTCATTCACAAACCGTCCGGTCGCGAGCTGGGCTATGGCGAACTCGCCGCTGCCGCCAGTGCGTTGGCAGTACCGGCGCGTGACAGCCTGCGCCTCAAGCAGCCGGCGGAGTTTCGCTACATTGGCAAGGAAGGCACCAAAGCCATCGACGGTGACGACATCGTCAACGGTCGCGCGGTGTACGGTGCCGATGTACATTTCGACGGCATGGTCTACGCCACGATTGCCCGCCCGGCGGTGTATGGCGGCAAGGTCAAATCGCTGGACGACAGCGCCGCGCTGAAAGTCCCCGGCGTGCTGAAAGTCATTCAGATCGAAAGTCGTCCGCTACCTTCGGAGTTCCAGCCGTTGGGCGGTGTGGCAGTCGTTGCCAGTAACACCTGGGCGGCCATCAAGGGCCGCGAAGCGCTGAAAATCGAGTGGGACGACGGCCCTAACGCCAGTTACGACTCGATTGCCTATCGCAAAGAGCTGGAAGCCGCTTCGCTGAAACCCGGCAAAGTGGTGCGCAATACCGGCGATATCGACAAAGCCCTGAGCGGTGCTGCCAGCACCCTCGAAGCTTCTTATTATTTGCCGCACCTGGCGCAGGCGCCGATGGAACCGATGGTCGCGATCGCCCGTTTCAAGGATGGTGTCTGCGAGGCTTGGGCACCGAGTCAGGCGCCGCAGGTTACCCGTGAGCGCATCGCTGAGCGCCTCGGGCTGGCGTTCGATAACGTCACCTTTATTGTGACGCTGCTGGGCGGTGGTTTTGGTCGTAAATCGAAGCCGGACTTTGTCGTGGAGGCCGCGATTCTCGCCAAAGAGTTCCCCGGTAAAGCCGTGCGGGTGCAGTGGACGCGGGAAGATGACATCCATAACTCGTATTTCCATACCGTGTCCGCCGAATACCTTAAGGCCGGTGTCGCCAAGGACGGCATGCCGTCCGGCTGGCTGCATCGCACCGTGGCGCCGAGCATTACTGCGCTGTTCGCCCCGGGCATGAACCATGAAGCGGCCTTCGAGCTGGGCATGGGCTTCACCAACATGGCCTATGCCATTCCCAATGTGCGCCTGGAAAACCCCGAAGCCACGGTACACACGCGGGTTGGCTGGTATCGCTCGGTGTCGAACATTCCCCACGGGTTTGCGATCCAGAGTTTTGTCGATGAGCTGGCGCACAAGGCCGGTGTTGATCCGCTCCAGTACCAGATCAAACTGCTTGGCCCTGATCGACAGATCGATCCGCGCACCTTGAGCGAAGAGTGGAACTACGGCGAATCCCCCGAGCGTTATCCGATCGACACAGGGCGTATGCGCACCGTACTGGAAACCGCGGCCAAGGCTGCCGGTTGGGGACGCAAGTTACCCAAGGGCCGGGGTCTGGGGCTGGCGGTGCATTACAGCTTCGTCACCTATGTGGCCGCGGTAATCGAAGTCGAGGTCAAGGACGATGGCACGCTGATCGTGCACAAGGCTGATATCGCTGTGGATTGCGGACCGCAGATCAACCCTGAGCGCATCCGTTCGCAATTCGAGGGCGCCTGCGTCATGGGCCTTGGCAACGCGGTGCTGGGTGAAATCAGCTTCAAGGATGGCAAGGTGCAGCAGGACAACTTCCACATGTACGAAGTGGCGCGCATGTCGCTGGCGCCCAAAGAGGTCGCGGTGCATCTGGTGACGCCGCCGGGCGACGTGCCGTTGGGCGGTGTCGGAGAGCCAGGCGTGCCGCCGATTGCGCCGGCGCTGTGCAATGCGATTTTTGCCGCCACCGGCCAACGTATCCGCAATCTGCCAGTGCGTTATCAGTTGCAGGGCTGGCAGAAGGCGCAAGCGTAATGGACAGTGTCGATCTCAACGTCCTGCGCAGCGTGCTCGAATGGCGCCGCGCCGGGCAGCGGGTGGTGCTGTTCAGCGTCGTGCAGACCTGGGGCACCGCGCCCCGGGTACCCGGGGCCATGCTGGCACTGCGCGAAGACGGCGTGGTGATCGGCTCGGTGTCGGGCGGGTGCGTCGAGGATGATTTGATCGCCCGCCTGCACGACGGGCGCATCGCCATCGACGGGCCGCCGGTGCAACTGATTACCTACGGCGTCACCCGGGAAGAGGCGGCGCGGTTTGGGCTGCCTTGCGGCGGCACCTTGCGCCTGACTGAAGAGCGGGTCGGCGATCCATCATGGGTTGCTGAACTGCTGGCACGTTGTGAAGCCCATGAAATTGTTGCCCGTGAGCTGAACATCGACACCGGCGAAGTGGTTCTGACGGGCGCGAGCAAGTCCGATTCGCTGGTGTTCGACGGCAAGACCCTGCGCGCCATTTATGGCCCACGCTGGCGTTTGCTGTTGATCGGTGCCGGGCAGTTGTCGCGCTACGTGGCGGACATGGCGCGACTGCTGGATTTCGAAGTGCTGATCTGCGATCCGCGCACCGAGTTTGTCTACGGCTGGGAAGAGCATCATGGTCGTTTCGTTCCGGGCATGCCCGATGACGCGGTGCTGAGCATCCAGACCGATGAGCGCACGGCAATTGTCGCGCTGACGCACGATCCACGCCTGGATGACATGGCGTTGCTTACCGCGCTCGATTCGCCGGCCTTTTATGTCGGCGCCCTGGGTTCGCGGGTCAACAGTCAGAAGCGTCGGGAGAATCTGGCTCAGCTAGGCTTGTCGGAACAGGCCATCGCTCGGTTGCACGGGCCGATAGGTTTGCACATCGGCAGTCATTCGCCGGCGGAAATCGCCTTGTCCTTGTTGGCGGAGATTGTCGCGATCAAGAACGGCGTCGAGTTGAAGCAGAAGAAGTTACTGGAGGGCGCATGAGTCGATCCATCGGTGTGATTGTGCTGGCGGCGGGCGAGGGCAGTCGCTTTCGCCAGGTGGCGGGAGCGGACAAGGACAAGTTGCTGGCCGATTGCACCGGACGTGATGGCGCGGTGCGGTCGGTGATTGAGCAGGTGCTGGTGAATCTGCCGGCCAGCCTCGACAAGCGCGTGCTGGTGACGACTGAAGCGCGTCCGCAGGCGATGCGCATGGCGCAGGCTTATGGTTGTGACGTGGTTTCGATTGAATCGACTGGCATGGGCGACAGTATTGCTGCGGGTGTGGCGGCGTGTCCGGATGTGGATGGCTGGCTGATCGTGCTGGGCGATATGCCGTTTATCTTGCCATCGAGTATCGAGCGAGTGGCGGCGGCAATGGCCGACGATGCGGTGAGCGTGCCGGTGCAGGAAGGCGAGTTCGGGCATCCGGTGGGGTTTGGCCGTTCGTTCGGGCCAGGGTTGTTGGGTTTGAACGGTGATCGTGGGGCCAGGCCGTTGTTCAAGCAGGGAAGGGTGGTGGAAGTGGTGGTGGATGATCCCGGGGTGTTGTGGGATATCGATGTGCCCGAGGCATTGGTGTTCAAGTAACAGCAAGAGCTTTCGATTTTCAAGGGCATAAAAAAGCCCCGCCTGACGAATCAGGCGGGGCTTTTTATTGGCTTTTGGAATCAGACGAGCGGTTTATGCTCGTGTTCTTTTTCCTGGGCCTCTTCGTTGTGCTCTACCGCGTCCTGAACGGAGCGTGGTGCTTCAGCGATCACCGACTCAACCACGGCTTCTTCAGCAACCGGGGCAGGCTCTGCCTCGATCACTTCAGCAACCACTGGTTCAGCAGCAACCGGAGCCGCAGCGGCAGCCAGTTCGGCTTCCTTCGCCAGACGCTCTTCTTCACGTTTGCGACGACGCACTTCGCGTGGATCGTTTGGCGCGCGACCGTTTGGCGCCAGAGCGCTGACCGGAGCCGCTTCAACGACCGGAGCAGGTGCTTCGGCAACCACTGGCGCTTCGATGACCGGTGCTTCAACGACTGGCGCTGGAGCCGGTTCGGCAGCCTTGGCTTCTTCAACCACTGGCGCTTCGAATACAGGCGCTGGAGTTTCAGCGGCGGCAGGCTCGGCAACCCAGTTGAATGCAGTCTGCTCTTCGCGAACTTCACGCACGGTTTCGGTCACGGTTTCGACAACCGGCTCTGCAACTTCAAACGCTTCAGTGACGACACCAGGCTGCGCAAAACCTTCAAACTGCGGCTGGGCTTCGCGAACCGGAGCGACTTCAACTTCCGGAGCAGCAGTCATTTCCACCGGCGTGGTTGCTTCAACAACCGGCGCTTCAACTGGAGCGGTTTCCAGCGTAGCGGCGGTAGCGCGTTCGGCTTGCTCGTGGGCCTGTGCTTCGGCTGGAGCGCTGATCACGCTGCTGGCAACAGCGGCGGTAACGGCCAGGCCGGCAGCCAGATCGGCAGTGTCTGGCGCTTCAGCGTTTTCGCCGGACTCGGACTCTTCCGAACCTTCGATCACGTTGCCGTTGGCATCACGCTGACGCTCACGACGGTTGCTGCGACGACGCTGGCCGCGGGAGCGACGACGTGGGCGATCGCCTTCGGCGTTCTCCGAACCGTCTTCCGGCAGTTGCTCTTCGTTGGTGTTCACTTCTTCTTCAGCAACGGCGGTAGCGGCCTGTTCGGCGCGCGGTTGACGCTCTTCACGCGGTGGACGCGGGGCGCGCTCTTCACGTGGCTGACGGGCCGGACGCTCTTCAGTGGTTACGGCAGCAGCGGCTGCAGCAACTGGAGCGGCATCCAGAGGTTCGCGCAGTTCGCGCACACGCTCTTCACGCTCGCCACGTGGCTTGCGGTCTTCACGTGGAGCGCGTGGTGCACGTTCTTCACGTGGAGCGCGTGGTGCGCGCTCTTCGCGGGCAACTGGCGCTTCGGTACGGGCTTCGCGCGGCTCGCGGACTTCACGGGCTTCGCGTGGTTGACGCTCTTCACGCGGGGCGCGCTCTTCACGCGGTGCACGTTCTTCGCGCGGCTTGCGCTCTTCATCGCGGCGACCGTTACGGTTGCGGCTCTGCTGACGACCGTTGCGACGCTCTTCGTTGCGAGCAGGGCGTTCGGTAGCCGGTTTTTCAACCACGACCGGAGCGGCAGGCTCTTCTTTAGTAGCGAACAGGCTGACCAGCGACTTCACCAGGCCTTTGAACAGGCTTGGTTCTGGCAGGGCAACCGGCGCGGCAACGGGTGCCGGTGCAGCCACTTCGGCCGGGACCGGAGCATTGGCGCGGGCCGGAGCAGTCTTCACTGCGGCTTCCTGGCGAACCAGAGTGCGGGTCGCGGCGGCTGGCTGAACTTCTTCAACTTCGGCAGCAGCGGCAGCAATTTCATAGCTCGACTGGCCGGTAGCAGCTTCCGGGCTGTCATCACGCAGACGCTGAACTTCGAAGTGCGGCGTTTCGAGGTGATCGTTCGGCAGAATGATGATACGAGCGCGGGTGCGCAGTTCGATCTTGGTGATCGAGTTGCGTTTTTCGTTGAGCAGGAACGCTGCAACCGGGATCGGCACTTGTGCGCGAACTTCGGCAGTGCGGTCTTTCAGGGCTTCTTCTTCGATCAGGCGCAGGATCGCCAGCGACAGCGATTCAACGTCACGGATGATGCCGGTGCCGTTGCAACGCGGGCAAACGATGCCGCTGCTTTCGCCCAGCGATGGGCGCAGACGCTGACGGGACATTTCCAGCAGGCCGAAGCGCGAGATGCGGCCGATCTGCACGCGAGCGCGGTCAGCTTCCAGGCATTCGCGGACTTTCTCTTCCACGGCGCGCTGGTTCTTGGCAGGTGTCATGTCGATGAAGTCGATGACGATCAGACCGCCGATGTCGCGCAGGCGCAACTGACGGGCGATTTCTTCAGCGGCTTCAAGGTTGGTCTGCAGGGCGGTTTCTTCGATGTCGCTGCCTTTGGTGGCGCGCGCCGAGTTGATGTCGATGGACACCAGGGCTTCGGTCGGATCGATGACGATGGAGCCGCCGGAAGGCAGTTCGACGACGCGCTGGAAAGCGGTCTCGATCTGGCTTTCGATCTGGAAACGGTTGAACAGCGGAACGCTGTCTTCGTACAGCTTGATCTTGCTGGCGTACTGCGGCATCACCTGCCGGATGAACGTCAGGGCTTCGTCCTGGGCTTCAACGCTGTCGATCAGCACTTCGCCGATGTCCTGGCGCAGGTAATCACGGATGGCGCGGATGATCACGTTGCTTTCCTGATAGATCAGGAAAGGTGCGGAGCGATCCAGCGAGGCTTCTTTGATGGCAGTCCACAGTTGCAGCAGGTAATCGAGGTCCCACTGCATTTCTTCGCTGCTACGGCCAAGGCCGGCCGTGCGCACGATCAGACCCATGTCGGCTGGAGCAACCAGACCGTTCAGCGCTTCACGCAGTTCATTGCGCTCTTCGCCTTCGATGCGACGGGAGATGCCGCCGGCACGCGGGTTGTTCGGCATCAGCACGAGGTAACGACCGGCCAGGCTGATGAAGGTGGTCAGGGCTGCGCCCTTGTTGCCACGTTCTTCTTTTTCGACCTGAACGATGACTTCCTGGCCTTCGCTCAGGACGTCCTTGATGTTGACGCGGCCTTCAGGGGCTTTCTTGAAGTATTCGCGGGAGATTTCTTTGAGGGGCAGGAAGCCGTGGCGCTCGGAGCCGAAATCGACAAAGGCAGCCTCAAGGCTTGGTTCGATGCGAGTGATGCGGCCTTTATAGATGTTGGCCTTCTTCTGCTCGCGTGCACCGGATTCGATGTCCAGGTCGTAGAGGCGTTGGCCATCTACCAGTGCAACACGCAACTCTTCGGGTTGAGTTGCGTTAATCAGCATTCTTTTCATGTAGTACCGTCGGTTTCCGGGCTGCCGGAAACGGCGTTCGGCACACACGACTTCTCACGGTCGGTGTCAGGTGCGTCGGGAGTGGTTGGCCATTCCCGTGTCCAGCGATGTGCGGCCAATTGGGCCGATACCGCGACGTACGCGTCCTGCTTGCTGTGGCTACTTAAGCACTCAGTCAGGAGGAGGAATCAACCAGCGGCTGTGGACGAGATGAAGCGTCTTGATAAAGCCTATTGCTACACAGTCCAGCGGTTGTGCATCTCCACCCTACACGTATCCCTGATAATTCGGGTGCTGCCGCGCGCAGAATCCGCAGCGGGTTGGCATTTACCGTGAGCTCCGAAAGGGGAGGTCACGCATCATGGCTAATTTAGGCGTTGTTTCCGAAGCGTTCGCTCGGGGTCATTCGCAGCTGACTGCACTTTGTGAACTGGCCTTGAATGTGTGCCTGTCAGGCGAGTAAAAACTCTGCTCGACGGTGTAATTCAGGCCTCATGTCACCTGCGCTTGTTACAACTGCAAACTCCACCGTTACGTAGCGAAAGCCCCGTAGGACGGCCTCGCGTCCTGGTGAATTGCGTTGGTCAGGGCCGGTTTTTGACCGTGGTGCCGCTGTCCAGGCCGCTTTTGGCGGCGTTCGCGACTATAGCAGCAATGATTAAGTGCTTCAATTCCATAAAAATTGTTATCATCCGCGGCATGACAACTACTGCCCCTTCGACTCCAGGCGTTCAACTGCTTGAAGTCTCGCCGGAGTATGCCGGCCAACGAATCGACAATTTTCTCCTCGCTCGGCTCAAAGGCGTGCCCAAGACCTTGATTTACCGCATTTTGCGCAAAGGCGAAGTACGGGTGAACAAAGGTCGGATCAAGCCCGAATACAAGCTGCAGGCCGGTGATATCGTGCGCGTGCCGCCGGTTCGCGTGCCTGAGCGTGACGAGCCGGTGCCTCTGGCCCAAGGCTTGTTGCAGCGCCTGGAGGCCTCGATTGTCTTCGAAGACAAAGCCCTGATTGTGATCAACAAGCCCGCCGGCATTGCGGTTCACGGCGGCAGCGGCTTGAATTTCGGCGTCATCGAAGCCTTTCGTCAGTTGCGTCCGGACGCCAAGGAGCTGGAGCTGGTTCATCGCCTCGACCGTGACACCTCCGGCCTGCTGATGATCGCCAAGAAACGCAGCATGCTGCGTCACTTGCACGAAAAACTGCGTGGCGATGGCGTCGACAAGCGCTACATGGCGCTGGTTCGTGGCAACTGGGCGACCTCGATCAAGCAGGTCAGTGCGCCGTTGCTCAAGAGCAATCTGCGTTCTGGCGAACGTATGGTTGAAGTCAACGATGAAGGCAAAGAAGCCCTGACCGTGTTCAAGGTGCTGCGTCGCTTCGGCGACTTCGCCACCATGGTCGAGGCCAAGCCTGTCACCGGGCGTACTCACCAGATTCGCGTCCACACCTTGCACGCCGGGCATTGCATCGCTGGCGACAGCAAGTACGGCGATGACGATTTCACCAGGGAAATCCGCGATCTGGGCGGCAAGCGCCTGTTCCTGCACGCTTACATGCTTACCGTGCCGCTGCCCGACGGTGGCAAGCTGACCTTGCAGGCGCCGGTTGACGAAATGTGGGCCAAGACCGTGGAGCGATTGAGTGCGCCCATCTGATTACAAACTGCTGATTTTCGATTGGGATGGCACGCTGGCTGACTCTATTCATCGGATCGTCGAGGCCATGCACTCGGCGTCCGGGCGCTCCGGTTTCGAGTTGCGTGATGATTTTGCCGTAAAGGGCATTATCGGTCTGGGCTTGCCCGAAGCGATTCGCACCTTGTATCCCGAAATCAGTGATGCCGAGATGACCGCGTTTCGCGAGTATTACGCCGATCACTACATCGCCGCAGAAGCCGTGCCTTCGCCGTTGTTCGAAGGTGTAGTCGAGTCGATGGCGTCCTTTCGCGAGCAGGGTTATCACCTCGCGGTGGCTACCGGCAAGAATCGTCGCGGGCTGGATCGGGTGCTCAAGGCCAATGGCTGGGAAGAGTATTTCGATATCACTCGCGCTGCCGATGAAACTGCGAGCAAGCCGCACCCTCTGATGCTGGAGCAGATCCTCGCTCATTGTTGTGTGCGCCCGGAGCAGGCGTTGATGGTCGGTGATTCGTCCTTTGATCTGCTGATGGCGCGTAACGCGGGAATGGATTCTGTGGCTGTCAGCTATGGTGCGCAATCGATCGAGTCGCTGCAGCAGTTCGAGCCGCGCCTGTCGATCGACCGTTTTTCCGAATTGCATGCCTGGCTGGGGAAGCAGGCTTAATACGTTTTTGCTGGGGTGGATGGCATGACCGACGAATGGAAAGCACCGGCCAAGGCAAGTGCCGACGGCGGTGACGAGAAAAGCTGGAAGCTGTTGGAAAAGACCCTGCTCGCCGGTGTGCAAGAGCAGCGTCGTTCGCGGCGTTGGGGGATTTTCTTCAAGCTGCTGACGTTTGTTTATCTGTTTGTTGCGTTGATTCTGTTCACGCCGCTGATGGACATGGAAAAGAGCGCCACGCGCGGGCCCAACTACACCGCATTGATCGATGTCACTGGCGTCATTGCCGACAAAGAGCCGGCCAGTGCCGACAATATCGTCGGTAGTCTGCGTGCGGCGTTTGAAGACAAGAAGGTCAAGGGCGTGATCCTGCGGATCAACAGCCCCGGTGGCAGTCCGGTGCAGTCGGGTTATGTCTATGACGAAATCAAGCGTTTGCGTGGCCTGCACCCGGATACCAAGCTGTACGCGGTGATTTCCGATCTGGGTGCGTCCGGTGCTTACTACATCGCCAGCGCGGCGGATCAGATCTACGCCGACAAGGCGAGTCTGGTCGGTTCCATTGGTGTGACGGCGGCCGGTTACGGTTTTGTCGGCACCATGGAAAAGCTTGGCGTCGAGCGTCGCACATACACGTCCGGCGAGCACAAGTCGTTCCTCGATCCGTTCCAGCCGCAGAAGCCTGAAGAAACAGCGTTCTGGCAAGGTGTGCTGGATACCACGCACAAGCAGTTCATCAATAGCGTCAAGCAGGGTCGTGGCGATCGCCTGAAAGACAAAGAGCATCCGGAGCTGTTCTCCGGGCTGGTCTGGTCGGGCGAGCAGGCGCTGCCGCTGGGCTTGATCGATGGCTTGGGTAATGCCAGTTCGGTGGCGCGTGACGTGATCGGCGAGAAAGAACTGGTCGATTTCACTGTCCAGGAGTCGCCGTTCGATCGCTTCTCGAAGAAGCTCGGTGCTAGTGTGGCCGAGCAGTTGGCGATGTGGATGGGTTTCCACGGGCCTTCGTTGCGTTAAATCGCCGGTAGATCAAAAGATCGCAGCCTGCGGCAGCTCCTACAGGGTTACTCATTCCCCCGTAGGAGCTGCCGCAGGCTGCGATCTTTTGCTTTTAGGGGATTGGCACGCCTTCGACGGTCAGCATGTCGATCAGGCGGATCAGCGGCAGGCCAATCAAGCTGGTGGCATCCGAGCCTTCTGTGGACTGGAACAGGCTTACGCCCAAGCCTTCAGCCTTGAAGCTGCCGGCACAGTTATAAGGTTGTTCGATGCGCAAGTAGCGCTCAATGCGCGCCTGATCGAGTTGGCGCATATGCACGGTGAATGGCACGCAGTCGACCTGGCATTGGCCGGTCTGGCTGTTGAGCAGGGCCAGGCCGGTGAGGAAGGTCACGCTGGCGCCGCTGGCAGCCATCAGCTGTTCGCGGGCCTTCTCGAAGGTGTGCGGCTTGCCGATGATCTGTTCGCCGAGGACGGCCGCCTGGTCGGAGCCGATGATCAGGTGAGCGGGGTGGCTGTCGGCCAGCGCCCTGGCTTTCTGTTCTGCGAGGCGTTTGACCAGTTCGATTGCCGATTCCCCCGGGCGGTGACTTTCGTCGATATCCGGCGAGCTGCAGACGAACGGCAGGTGCAGGCGGGCGAGTAATTCACGGCGATAAGTCGAGCTTGAAGCGAGTAATAAAGGCAGCATTCGCGTCTCCTGAGGCAGGCACGAATTCTAGCGGACACACGCAAGTGACGGACAGGGCACAATTTCCTTTGACATGGGTGGGTGCATCCCTATAATGCTGCGCCTATGTTGAATGACCCGATTCCACCTCACGTTGACCCGCGCAAATTGGCTGACCGTGGCACCACCCTTCAAGGTGAACTGCTGCTGGCCGATTTGAAGAGACTCTGCGACCCGCTTTCCGACAATGTCGGTACGGTGCAGGCGAAATTCGTTTTTGAACGAGATGAACGTAAATCTGTGGTGATCCACAGCTTTATCGACACCGAAGTCAAAATGGTTTGCCAGCGTTGTCTTGAGCTGGTCACCCTGCCGATCCACAGCGAATGCAGTTACGCTGTAGTGAAGGAGGGTGCGAATACCCAGTCGTTACCGAAAGGTTATGACGTGCTGGAACTGGGCGAAGATCCATTGGATCTGCAGTCACTGGTCGAGGAAGAGCTTTTGCTCGCTTTGCCCATTGTGCCTGCTCATCATCCGGAAGAATGCCAGCAGCCGGCGGGAGCAGATGAGCCCGAACCGAGCGAGGACGAGGTAACGCGGTCCAACCCGTTCAGTGTATTGGCGCAGTTAAAGCGTGACCCAAACGTTTAGGAGTTAATCAATTATGGCTGTTCAGCAGAACAAAAAATCCCGCTCTGCCCGTGACATGCGCCGTTCGCACGACGCTCTCGAGGCTAGCACCCTGTCTGTAGAAAAAACCACTGGTGAAGTTCACCTGCGTCACCACGTATCGCCAGAAGGCGTATACCGTGGCCGTAAAGTGATCGACAAGGGCGCTGACGAGTAATCACTTGTCTGCTCAAGTCATCGCGATTGACGCAATGGGCGGGGACTTCGGTCCCCGCAGCATTGTTGAGGCCAGCCTTGCTTGCCTTTCTGCTACGCCCTCGCTGCACCTGACCCTCGTCGGTCAACCCTCTCTTCTTGAAGAATTGATCAACGGCCAATCGGCTGCCGATCGCGCGCGCCTGACGATCGTTCCGGCGAGCGAAGTCATCACCATGGATGAAAAACCGACTCAGGCCCTGCGTGGCAAACCTGATTCGTCGATGCGTGTCGCCCTTGAGCTGGTGCGTGATGGCAAGGCTCAGGCTTGTGTCAGCGCCGGCAATACCGGTGCGCTGATGGCGCTGTCGCGATTTGTACTGAAGACATTGCCTGGCATCGACCGGCCTGCGATGGTTGCTGCAATCCCGACACAGAAAGGCTATTGCCAGTTACTTGATCTTGGCGCCAACGTCGATTGCAGCGCAGAACATCTGCTGCAATTTGCGGTAATGGGTTCGGTGGCGGCGCAGACGCTGGGTATCCCCCGTCCGCGCGTGGCGCTGTTGAACATCGGTACCGAGGACATCAAGGGCAATCAGCAGGTCAAACTGGCGGCGACGCTGTTGCAGGCTGCCCGAGGCATCAACTACATCGGCTTCATCGAAGGTGATGGCTTGTATCGCGGCGAGGCTGATGTCGTGGTGTGTGACGGCTTTGTCGGCAATATCCTGCTCAAGTCCAGCGAAGGTCTGGCGACGATGATTGCTGCGCGCATCGAAGCGCTGTTCAAGAAAAATCTTGCCTCCCGTGCCATCGGTGCCCTGGCGTTGCCACTGATGAAGCGCTTGCAGGCTGATCTGGCGCCGGCGCGACATAATGGCGCAAGCTTCCTCGGTTTGCAGGGAATCGTAGTGAAGAGCCACGGTTCGGCTGGGGTGCAAGGCTTTCAGAGTGCGATTTCCCGCGCACTGATCGAGATTCAGGAAAATCTTCCCGAGCGCCTCCACGGTCGTCTGGAGGATTTGTTGTCTTAGGCGTTTTCGTCGGACAATGCTTAAATGTGACCGCCCGGTTCAAAGGGTCATCCAACTGTCAGTTTCTTGCGTCCCCCAGCGGGGCGTCATTTCCGACGACAAGATCATTAGGGGCTTGTTACATGTCTGCTTCCCTCGCATTCGTCTTTCCAGGACAGGGTTCGCAGTCCCTCGGCATGCTGGCCGAGCTGGGCGCGCAACATCCGCTGATCCTCGACACTTTCAAAGAAGCATCCGATGCTCTGGGCTATGACCTGTGGGCACTGACCCAGCAGGGCCCGGAAGAGCTGCTTAACCAGACCGACAAAACCCAACCGGCCATTCTGACCGCTTCGATCGCCCTGTGGCGTCTGTGGCTGGCTGAAGGTGGTGCGCGTCCGGCTTTCGTCGCCGGTCACAGCCTGGGTGAATACAGCGCGCTGGTTGCTGCTGGTAGCCTGACACTGGCTGACGCGGTGAAGCTCGTCGAGCGCCGTGGCCAGTTGATGCAGGAAGCGGTTCCAGCGGGGCAGGGCGGCATGGCTGCCATTCTCGGTCTGGAAGATGCTGACGTTTTGGCTGCCTGTGCTGAAGCTGCGCAAGGCGAAGTGGTCAGCGCGGTGAACTTCAATTCGCCCGGCCAGGTCGTGATTGCCGGTGCCAAGGCTGCTGTTGAGCGCGCCATCGAAGGCTGCAAGGCCCGTGGTGCCAAACGTGCCATGCCACTGCCGGTGAGCGTGCCGTCGCACTGCGAACTGATGCGTCCGGCTGCCGAGCGCTTTGCCGAATCCATTGCTGCCATCGACTGGCAGGCGCCGCAGATCCCGGTGGTCCAGAACGTCAGCGCCCAAGTGCCGGCCGATCTGGAAACCCTCAAGCGTGATCTGCTCGAACAACTGTACAAGCCAGTTCGCTGGGTCGAGTCGGTACAGACTCTGGCCGCGAAGGGCGCGACCAATCTGGTCGAATGCGGGCCGGGCAAGGTGCTTGCCGGTCTGAACAAGCGCTGCGCCGAAGGCGTTGCGACTTCCAACCTCAATACCCCAGACGCTTTCGCTGCCGCTCGCGCAGCGCAAGCCTGAATCAGGAGAAGCTTGCATGAGTCTGCAAGGTAAAGTTGCACTGGTCACCGGTGCAAGCCGCGGTATCGGCCAGGCTATCGCACTGGAACTGGGTCGTCAGGGCGCCATCGTTATTGGCACCGCGACCTCTGCCAAGGGTGCCGAGGCGATTGCCGCTACGCTGAAAGAGCACGGTATTCAGGGTACTGGTCTGGAACTGAATGTCACCAGCGACGAATCGGTCAGCAAGGTCATCGCGAGCATTCAAGAGCAGTTCGGTGCGCCGGCGATTCTGGTGAATAATGCCGGTATCACCCGCGATAATCTGATGATGCGCATGAAAGACGATGAATGGTACGACGTGATCGATACCAACCTGAACAGTCTGTATCGCCTGTCCAAGGGCGTTCTGCGTGGCATGACCAAGGCGCGCTGGGGTCGAATTATCAGTATTGGCTCGGTGGTGGGTGCCATGGGCAACGCAGGCCAAGTAAACTATGCAGCCGCCAAGGCCGGTCTGGAAGGTTTCAGCCGTGCAATGGCGCGTGAAGTCGGTTCGCGTTCGATTACGGTGAACTCGGTAACCCCAGGGTTTATCGACACCGATATGACTCGCGAGCTGCCGGAAGCACAGCGTGAAGCCTTGCAGACGCAGATTCCGCTGGGTCGTCTGGGGCAAGCTCAAGAGATCGCGTCTGTGGTCGCTTTTCTTGCATCCGACGGTGCGGCATACGTCACTGGGGCTACAATCCCGGTGAACGGTGGGATGTACATGTAAGTAAAATGTGACGGATTGCTTCAAAAAAATGTCATACGAGCTGTCTAAAATCCGTTATAAAGCTGCAATCTATTTATAGGCAGAGGGCCGCAGGGTTTGAGGAGTGAAGCTTTCAGTTGAAAAGCTGAAAAGTCTTTCTATACACTTACCCACTGGCCAGCTGCCTGAATTTGTCCATTAGGAGTGAAAACAAGGTATGAGCACCATCGAAGAGCGCGTCAAGAAAATCGTTGCCGAGCAACTGGGTGTTAAAGAAGAAGAAGTGGTTAACACCGCTTCCTTCGTAGAAGACCTGGGTGCCGACTCCCTTGACACCGTTGAGCTGGTGATGGCTCTGGAAGAGGAATTCGAGACCGAAATCCCTGACGAAGAAGCTGAGAAGATCACTACTGTACAAGCTGCAATCGACTACGTTACTAGCCACCAGGCGTAATAGTTTGTAATCGTTGTTTGCTGTCATGGAAAAACCGCACTGCCATCATGGCGTGCGGTTTTTTCTTTAGGCCTGATGCAAAATCGTCATTTGAAAAAGGAGAGTGCTGTGTCGCGTAGACGCGTCGTAGTCACCGGTATGGGTATGTTGTCGCCACTGGGCACGGATGTGCCGAGCAGTTGGCAGGGCATTCTGGCTGGCCGCAGTGGCATTGGTCTGATCGAACACACCGACCTTTCTGCCTATTCCACCCGCTTTGGCGGCTCGGTCAAAGGCTTCAATGTCGAGGAATACCTGTCGGTCAAGGAAGCGCGCAAGCTCGACCTGTTCATTCAGTACGGTCTCGCGGCGGGTTTCCAAGCCGTGCGCAATGCCGGTCTGGAAGTCACTGACGCCAACCGTGAACGCATTGGCGTGGCCATGGGTTCGGGCATCGGCGGTCTGACCAACATCGAAGAAACCAGCCGTACTCTGCATGAGACGGGCCCGCGTCGAATTTCGCCCTTCTTCGTGCCAGGCTCGATCATCAATATGATTTCCGGTTTCCTGTCCATCCACTTGGGTGCCCAGGGGCCTAACTACGCCATCGCCACAGCGTGTACCACCGGTACGCACTGCATCGGCATGGCGGCGCGCAACATCATGTACGACGAAGCCGACGTGATGATTGCCGGCGGCGCCGAAATGGCCGCGTGCGGTCTGGGCATGGGCGGCTTCGGCGCATCCCGTGCGCTGTCGACCCGCAACGACGAACCGACTCGCGCCAGCCGTCCGTGGGACAAGGGCCGTGACGGTTTCGTTCTGTCCGATGGTGCTGGTGCGCTGGTGCTGGAAGAGCTCGAGCACGCCAAGGCGCGTGGTGCGACCATCTACGCCGAGCTGATCGGTTTCGGTACCAGCGGTGATGCTTTCCACATGACATCGCCACCTGCTGATGGCGCCGGTGCAGCGCGCTGCATCACCAATGCGCTGCGCGATGCAAAAATCAACGCTGATCAAGTGCAATACATCAACGCCCACGGCACTTCGACTCCGGCCGGTGACCTTGCCGAAGCCAACGCGATCAAGTCGGTGTTCGGCGATCACGCCTACAAACTGGCGGTCAGCTCCACCAAGTCCATGACCGGTCACCTGTTGGGTGCGGCGGGGGCGGTCGAGGCGATTTTCAGTGTGCTGGCGATCAACAGCCAGGTCGCACCGCCTACCATCAACCTCGAAGAGCCTGATGAGGGCTGCGATCTCGATTTTGTGCCGCACACCGCGCGCACTATGGATATCGATGTCGTGCTGTCCAACTCCTTCGGTTTTGGCGGCACCAACGGCACCCTGGCGTTCCGTCGGTTCGCAGGCTGATGGACAGCTGGGTCGACGGTCAACCGGCTGACGCTTTGTCGCTGAAAGATCGCGGCCTGGCTTACGGCGATGGTCTGTTCGAGACCATCGCCGTGCGTGGCGGCCAACCGTTATTGCTGGATCGACACCTGACGCGACTGGCTGAGGGCTGCACGCGTCTGGCCATCGCGGCCGATATCGAACTGATTCGCCAGGAACTGCTGAGCTACGCGGCAGCGATGGGCGAGGGCGTGCTCAAGCTCATCCTCACCCGTGGCGACGGTTTGCGTGGTTATGCGCCCGATCCCGCGGCGCCGGGCCGACGTATTCTGCAAGGCAATCCTCCCGCCGCTTATCCCGCTGTGCATGCTGAACAAGGCATTCGCCTGTTCCCGTGCAGCACCCGCTTGTCCAGACAGCCTTTGCTGGCAGGACTCAAACACCTCAATCGACTGGAACAAGTGCTCGCTCGCGCCGAATGGCAAGACAGCGAACACGCCGAAGGCTTGATGCTCGATCAGGCCGGCCGGGTCATTGAAGGCGTGCTCAGCAATCTGTTTCTGGTGCGTGACGGTGTATTGGTCACCCCCGATCTGAAGCGCTGTGGTGTGGCCGGTGTGATGCGCGCGGAAATATTGTTTCAGGCCGCGTCATTGGCCATCCCCAGCCAAATCGCCGACATCAGCCTCGAACAGCTGCAATGGGCCGATGAAGTGTTTGTCTGCAACAGCGTGTATGGCGTCTGGCCGGTACGCGCCTACGCTGCACTGAGCTGGCCGGTTGGCCCGCTCACCCGTAAACTGCAAACCATTGCCCGCGCCCTACTGGATGCCTGATTTGTGAGACGTAAATTTTTGCTGCTGCTGGAAACCGGACTGGTTCTGGCAGGGCTGCTGTTGGGCGCCAGCGCCTGGAAGATTCACTGCGCACTGGAACAGCCCCTGAACATCACGCAGGAAGAACTGCTGGATGTGCCCAAAGGCTCCACGCCGACCCGTACCTTCCTTGGACTCGAAAGCGATGGCGTCATCAAGGACGCTTTCTGGCTGCGGATCTATTGGCGTTTCAATCTCGCCGGTACGCCCATTCACACCGGTGAATACCGCATGCAGCCAGGCATGACCGTCAATGGTCTGATTGACTCGTGGAAGCGTGGCGACGTGGTTCAGTACAGCCTGACCCTGGTCGAAGGCTGGAATTTCCATCAGGTACGCGCTGCTTTGGCGAAAGACGAAAAAATCGAACAGACCCTCAACGGTTTGAGCGACAGCGACGTCATGGCGAAGCTTGGCCATAAGGGCCTGTTCCCGGAAGGCCGCTTCTTCCCGGATACCTATCGCTTCGTGCGCGGTGTGTCCGATACCGAACTGCTGAAAAAGGCTTTTGACCGTCTCGACGAAGTGCTCGCCAAGGAATGGGAAAAGCGCTCCGTCGATGCGCCTTACAAGGAACCTTATCAAGCGCTGATCATGGCTTCGCTGGTTGAAAAGGAAACCGGCGTGCCACAGGAACGTGGTGAGATTGCCGGCGTCTTTGTGCGTCGGATGGCGCTGGGCATGCAGCTGCAGACCGACCCGACGGTGATCTATGGTTTGGGTGATCGCTACACCGGCAAGCTGACCCGCGCTCATCTCAAGGAGCCGACGCCGTATAACACCTACGTGATTCCTGGTTTGCCGCCAACGCCGATTGCGATGGTCGGGCGTGAAGCCATTCATGCGGCGCTGAATCCGGTGGAAGGTACCAGCCTCTACTTTGTGGCCCGTGGCGATGGCAGCCATGTGTTCTCCGACGACCTCGATGCACACAACAGTGCAGTGCGTGAATTCCAGCTCAAGCGCCGCGCGGATTACCGCTCGAGCCCCGCGCCAGTGGCCACGCCCGAAGCCGCTCCGGCAGGCGAAGACTCGATCCCGGCGGCATCACCGGATACCACGCCGGGGTCGTTACCGCCGGTTGCGCCTCAGGAATCCGCGCCGACCCCGGATGCCACCGCACCACAAAACACGCAATGACTTTGATTAAGGACTGCCTGTGACTGGCTTGTTTATTACCCTGGAAGGCCCGGAAGGCGCCGGCAAAAGCACCAACCGCGAATACCTCGCCGAGCGCCTGCGCGCTGCGGGGGTCGAGGTGCTGCTGACCCGCGAGCCCGGTGGTACGCCGCTGGCCGAGCGGATTCGCGACGTGCTGCTGGCCCCGGCCGACGAAGTCATGAACCCTGACACCGAGCTGCTGCTGGTGTTTGCCGCGCGTGCCCAGCACCTGGCCGAGGTGATCCGCCCGGCGTTGGCCCGTGGCGCGGTGGTGCTGTGTGATCGTTTCACTGACTCGACTTACGCCTATCAGGGCGGCGGCCGTGGTCTGTCGCTGGAGCGTATCGCCACGCTGGAAGCTTTTGTACAGGGTGATCTGCGCCCGGACCTGACGCTGATTTTCGATCTGCCGGTGGAAATCGGTCTGGCCCGTGCCAGTGCGCGTGGTCGCCTTGATCGTTTCGAGCTGGAAGGTCGGGCGTTTTTTGAAGCGGTGCGCAGTGCGTTCCTCAAGCGTGCTGAAGCCGATCCTGCGCGCTATGTGCGCATTGATGCCGGTCAGCCATTGGCCAAGGTTCAACAATCGCTGGATACTTTGCTGCCGAACTTGTTGGAGCTGGCCCGTGGCTGAGGCCTACCCATGGCAAGACAGCCTCTGGCAGCAACTGGCCGGGCGTAAACAGCACGCCCACGCCTATCTGCTGCATGGCCCGGCCGGGATCGGCAAACGGGCACTGGCGCAGCGGCTGATGGCCAGTCTGCTGTGCCAGCGGCCGACGCCCGAAGCGTGCGGCGAGTGCAAATCCTGTCTGTTGCTCAGGGCCGGGAGCCACCCGGACAACTACATTCTCGAGCCGGAAGAAGCCGACAAGGCAATCAAGGTCGATCAGGTGCGCGATCTGGTCAGTTTCGTGGTGCAGACCGCGCAACTGGGCGGGCGCAAAGTTGTGCTGATCGAGCCAGTGGAGTCGATGAACATCAACGCCGCCAACGCCTTGCTCAAGAGTCTTGAAGAGCCGTCTGGCGATACCGTCCTGTTGTTGGTCAGTCACCAGCCAAGCCGATTGCTGCCGACGATCAAGAGCCGCTGCGTGCAGCAGGCGTGTCCGTTGCCGGGCGAGGCCATGAGCCTGCAATGGCTGGCCCAGGCGCTGCCGGAGTGTTCCGCAGAGGAGCGTGTCGAACTGTTGACGCTGGCGGCTGGTTCGCCGCTGGCAGCGGTCAGCCTGCAATCCCAAGGTGTTCGCGACCAGCGTGCGCAGGTAGTCGAAGGGGTGAAGAAACTGCTCAAGCAGCAGCAATCGCCGACGCAACTGGCCGAGGAATGGAAAAGTATTCCGATGCTGCGGCTGTTCGACTGGTTCTGCGATTGGTCGAACCTGATCTTGCGCTATCAACTGACCCAGGATGAAGCTGGCCTGGGTCTGACCGATATGCGCAAGGTTGTGCAGTACCTCGCGCAGAAAAGTGCGCAGGGCAAAGTCCTCGATATTCAGGACTGGATTCTTGCCCAGCGGCAGAAAGTCATGAGCAAGGCTAACCTGAATCCGGCGTTGCTGCTGGAGGCGCTGTTGGTGCAATGGGCGGGATTGCCTGGCCAAAGATAAGAATGTGTACCTAGACTCTGAACATCAGCAGTGGAGGTCAACATGAATGAACCGATAAGCCCGGGGCCGCGCAACGGCATCCTGTCCCTGACCATCAAGGACAAGTCGGTGCTTTATGCCGCCTACATGCCGTTCATCAAAAACGGTGGCCTGTTCATCCCGACCAACAAGAGCTACAAGTTGGGCGACGAGGTGTTCATGTTGCTCAACCTGATGGATGAAGCAGAGAAGATTCCGGTGGCCGGCAAAGTTACCTGGATCACCCCCAAAGGTGCGCAAGGCAACCGCGCGGCGGGTGTCGGCGTGCAGTTCAACGATGGCGACAACACCGCCCGCAGTCGCATCGAAACCCATCTGGCCGGAGCCCTCAAGTCCGACCGTCCCACTCATACGATGTAAGTTGCAGTCTTTTTTATGCTCGTAGATTCCCATTGTCACCTTGATCGCCTCGACCTCGCCGCCCACGACGGCTCGCTGGATGCCGCACTCGATGCTGCCCGGCAGCGCGGAGTAGGGCACTTTCTGTGTATCGGCGTCAGCGCCGACAACGCCGCCGACGTCAAAGCCCTGGCTGAGCGTTATGACGACGTTGATTGCTCAGTCGGCGTGCATCCGCTGGACGTGCAACCGGGCGCAGCCCCGGCACTGGACTGGCTGTTGCATGAACTCAATCATCCAAAAGTGGTGGCGATCGGTGAAACCGGTCTGGACTATCACTACGAGCCGGAAGCCGCCGAGCTGCAACAGGAGTCGTTCCGCCTGCACCTGCAAGCCGCGCAGCAGACAGGCAAACCCGTAATCATCCATACCCGCGGCGCCCGCGCCGATACCCTTGAGCTGCTGCGTGCAGCAGCATTGCCCCAGGCCGGAGTGCTGCATTGCTTTACCGAAGACTGGGAGATGGCCAAAGCGGCGCTGGACATGGGTTATTACATTTCGCTGTCGGGCATTGTCACGTTCCGCAATGCCGACGCCTTGCGTGATGTGGCGAGCAAAGTCCCGGCGGATCGCCTGCTGGTGGAGACCGATTCGCCCTATCTGGCGCCTATCCCTTATCGCGGCAAACCGAACCTGCCGCAGTATGTGCGCGAAGTGGCGGAGTTTTTGGCGATGCTGCGTGGCGAAAACTATGAGCGATTTGCCGAGCAGACCACCGAGAACTTCAAGCGCCTGTTCCCGCTGGCCTCCGTCAAATCTGCCCTGTAGGAGCTGCCGCAGGCTGCGATCTTTTGATCTTGTTTTTGACAGGCAAGATCAAAGGATCGCAGCCTGCGGCAGCTCCTACAGGTTTGATATCCAGGTGGCTCGGATAAAGGTCAAAACGCAGGCAAAAAAAACCCGGGTTCTGGGGGGTGAATCCGGGTTAAGACCATTAGGAGTAAAACAAAGGCACGCGGTCCCTTGGTACCTTTATCGGCGCGGCACTTGGGGGAGATGCCGCCCGACAGTTCAAGTATTGATCAGTCTGGCGTGCAGTCCAGTGAGCCGGTCGGGGTTTTTAAACAAATTTGGAATACGTTCGCTTCAGTTGAGTTCTCATTGCGCCCAAAACGTTCTCAAAACGAACAAGAAACACAGATATGGTCGGATGATCCGTGCATTTTTGCGCAAGTTAGGCATAATACGCGGCTTCGAATTTTGACCCTTCAGACCTTTTCTTATGCACAAAGAACCTCGTAAGGTCCGTGAGTTTCGTCGCCGCGAGCAAGAAATTCTCGATACCGCGCTCAAGCTGTTCCTCGACCAAGGTGAAGACAGTGTCACCGTCGAGATGATTGCTGATGCCGTGGGTATCGGCAAAGGCACGATCTACAAACACTTCAAGTCCAAGGCCGAGATCTATCTGCGCCTGATGCTCGACTACGAGCGCGATTTGAACGAGCTGCTGCATTCGGCCGATGTCGACAAGGACAAGGAAGCACTGTCCCGCGCCTACTTCGAATTCCGCATGCGTGACCCGCAGCGCTATCGCCTGTTCGATCGCCTCGAAGAGAAGGTGGTCAAGGGCAATCAGGTGCCGGAAATGGTCGAGGAGTTGCACAAGATCCGTGCCTCGAACTTCGAACGCCTGACCCTGCTGATCAAGGGCCGCATCAGCGAAGGCAAGCTCGAAGATGTGCCGCCGTACTTCCACTACTGCGCATCCTGGGCGCTGGTGCATGGCGCGGTGGCGCTGTATCACTCGCCGTTCTGGAGCAATGTGCTGGAAGATCAGGAAGGTTTCTTCCAGTTCCTGATGGATATCGGCGTGCGCATGGGCAACAAGCGCAAGCGCGACTCGGAAACGCCGAGCAGCTGAGCCATTCACCTCCCTTATTGCGCCATGATTTCGCTACATGGCGCAGTACCGCAGGAATATACTCAGGCATAGGGCTTGCTAAAACTTGATTTGTGAGTCAAGTTTTAGCGGCTCGATTTTCTATCGCCGGAGTGATCATGATCGTTGACCGTCAAGGCAGGCGCTTTCGCAATTTGCGGATCAGCCTGACCTCAGCCTGCAATTACGCTTGTACCTACTGCGTGCCCAATGGCAAGCGGCTGGTGGCTGCGCAGGATGAACTGTCGGCCGAAGCCATGGCGCGGGGCGTTGAATACCTGATCGAAGCCGCCGGCATCGAGCGTCTGCGGATTACCGGTGGCGAGCCACTGGTCAGCCCCAAACTCGAATCGTTCATGACCGCCGTCGGCAAGATGGGCCTGGACGACATCAGCCTGACCACCAATGGTCAACTGCTCGCGAAAAAACTTCCGCTGCTGGTGGACGCCGGTTTGCGCCGGATCAACGTATCCCTCGATACCCTCGATGCCGCCGCGTTCCGCAGCATCGCCCGCGGCGGCGATCTGGCCACCGTGCTCGATGGCATGGATCAGGCAGCCGCCGCCGGGATGAAAATCAAGGTCAACATGGTGCCGTTGCGTGGGCAGAACCTCGATCAGGTGATGCCGCTGCTTGATTACTGCCTGGACCGTGGTTTCGAACTGCGCTTCATCGAATTGATGCGCATGGGCCATCTGGCCAAAGACTCCAATGCCTTTTTGCAACAGTTCGTCAGCCTGCAACAATTGCTGGAGCTGATCGGTGAACGCCACGAATACGCTCAAACTGACGCACCGGTCGATGCCACGGCCGTGCGGTACGCGATTGCGGGGCGGGGCAACTTTGGCGTGATTGCCAACGAAAGCGTGCCGTTCTGCCGAACCTGCTCGCGCTTGCGCCTGTCGTCCACCGGTTGGTTGCATGGCTGCCTGTCGTCGAGCAACCGTCATTACGTCGGTGATCTGCTCGACAAACCACGTCATCAGGCGTTGCCGGCCTTGCAACGGCTCTTGGTCAAAGCCTTGGGTGACAAGCAGGAAGTGGCATTCTCCGGTGGCGCGACCATCATGAAAATCATCGGCGGTTGATATTCCCATTCGCGAGCAGGCTCGCTCCCACATCTGGAATGCTTCCCACTTGTGGGAGCGAGCCTGCTCGCGAAAGCGTCCTGAAGATCGACGAAGTTCCCGAGCTGGCGCAAAAGCTGCATCCAACGGCCATTCGCCGGTTTTCCGTCACCGGCCTCTGGAGGAATAGGATGCGTAGCCTGGTTTTGCTGCTGGCCGTTTTGGCGCTTGGCGGCTGTATGACTGTCAGCGATATGGCCGAAGGCACTCGCTATCAGATGAGCGACGCGGGGCTGTTGGATCACAGCGACAGCCGCCGCGTGAACAACCTCCGCATTCAGCCGGACTCGTTCATCTACATCGCCCAAGGTGCGTTTGCGCCGCCGGGTGGCTCATATCCGCGGCCCAACGTGGTGGCTGAAGAAGCCTTCAAGGGCTTCGTCGAATACTTCCCGATGGTGCGCCGCGCCCGTGCGCCGGAAGGCCTCGATCAGGCGATGGGTGAAGCACGCGATGCCGGTGCCCATTACCTGCTCTATACGCGTTTCGCCAAGGCTGACGACCGCATCGGCAACTCCGATGAGTGGCTGGATCAGGAAGCTGTGGATCGCTTGGGCATTGATGGCGGCGTGATTCAGATCATGTTGATCGAGACCAACACCCAGTATTTGATTGATACTGCACGGATCAAGAGTCGTGGCGGTTTACTGACGTTCCACGACAACAAACCCGAAGACCTGATCGGCCCACCTCTGGCGCAATACGCGCGCAGCCTGTTGGGGATCGGCGACCAATAAAAGGAGTACGCCATGAGTGGCCCGCAAAAAGCCAATGACCTGCTGGGGCAAATCCCCAAAACCAAAGGCCTGCCGCCGGTGCACTTGTGGAACCCGGACTTCTGCGGCGACATCGATATGCGCATCGCCCGCGACGGCACCTGGTATTACCTGGGCACGCCGATCGGGCGCAAGCCGATGGTCAAGCTGTTCTCCACGATCATTCGCCGCGATGGCGATGATTACTTCCTGATTACTCCGGTGGAGAAGGTCGGGATCAAGGTCGACGATGCGCCGTTCGTGGCGATTGCCGTCGAGGTCGAAGGTGATGGCGAGGCACAAGTGCTGCGCTTTACCACCAATGTCGACGAGACCGCAGAGGCCGGACCGGAGCATCCGATTCGTGTCGAGATCGATCCGGCGACGCAAGAGCCCGCCCCGTATGTGCATGTACGCACCAACCTTGAAGCGCTGATCCACCGCAATGTGTTCTATCAACTTGTGGAGCTGGCGGTCAGTCGCGAAATCGATGGGCAGCGCTGGCTCGGCGTGTGGAGTGGCGGCGAGTTCTTCCGCATCGGCCTCGAACCGTAATATCAAACCAAATGTGGGAGGGGGCTTGCTCCCGAATGCGGTGCATCAGTCGATACATAAGGCGACTGTCACACCGACTTCGGGAGCAAGCCCCCTCCCACATTTTGATTTTTGGAATGCCTGGAAAATCCCGATTGACTCTTAATCGTATGATGATTAGCGTGATCACCCATCGCGATCCGCTTTGAGGTGTTCATGTCCAGCAGCTTTCACGCATCAACGGTCGACTGGCTCGGCAGCTGGATCGCCGCCGGCCAGGTGAAACCGGGGCAGACCATCAAGGTTGAGGCTGATCTGGGCGAACAGCTCGGGGTCAGCCGTACGGTCATCCGCGAAGCCATCAAGACCCTCGTCGCCAAAGGCATGCTTGAAGTCGGGCCGAAAGTCGGTACCCGCGTGCTGCCGGTGCGGCGCTGGAACCTGTTCGATCCGCAAGTCGTCGGTTGGCTGTCACGCAACGGCTTGCCGGAAAATTTCGTCGATGACTTGCTCGACCTGCGCCGCACCATCGAACCGATGGCTGTGCGCTGGGCCTGCGAGCGAGCGACCCTGGAACAGATTGAAGCCGTGCAACTGGCCTATAACGCGCTGGAGCGGGCGGTCGACAGCAGCACCGATTACAACCGCGCCGACCAGACGTTCCACGAATGCATTCTCGCTGCCAGCCACAATCAGTTCATCGAACAAATGGTCCCGGCCCTCGGCGCATTGCTCGCGGTGTCGTTCGAAGTCTCTGCCGCCGACCCTGATGAACTGCGTCGCACCTTGCCGATCCACAGAGACATGGCCGACGCCATCGCCGCCCGGGATTCGGCGCGAGGGGTGTGGGCCTGCATGACCCTGATCGACAATGCGGACCTGGCGATCAAACGCTTTTACCCGAAAGTCATGGCCGACAAAAAAGCCAGTTAATCCAATTTTCCTGTGGGAGCGAGCCTGCTCGCGAAAGCTGTGTATCAGGCAACTCATGCAATGACTGACACGACGCTTTCGCGAGCAGGCTCGTTCCCACATTAATTAACAACAAGATCCGAGGAGTTGATATGCCGTGGACCGCCCTGACCCAACACCGCGCTCAACTCGGCGAAGGGCCATTCTGGGATGCACCGAATCAGGCACTGTACTGGGTGGATATCGCCGGCAAACAGGCTTTGCGCCTGATCGGTCAGAACGTGCAGATCTGGCAGATGCCCGAGCACATCTCGGCATTCATCCCCTGCGCCAGCGGCGATGCGCTGGTAACGCTGAGCACTGGCGTCTATCGACTGGATCTTGATTCTCCCGGCCTCGAACCACGCCTGACCCTGTTCTGCGTCGCCGATCCGCAACCTGGTAACCGTCCAAACGAAGCGCGCTGCGACGCTCAGGGCCGACTGTGGCTCGGCACCATGCAAAACAACATCGGCGAGCAGGGTGAAGACTTGCCGATCATCCGCCGTTCCGGTGGCCTGTTCCGTATCGATCCGGATAAACGCGTGACGCCATTGCTGCGCGGATTGGGCATTCCCAACACCTTGCTGTGGAGCGACGACGGCACCACGCTGCTGTTCGGTGACAGTCTTGATAGCACGCTGTATCGCTATTTCATTCACGCCGACGGCAACCTGGACGCCGCTCAAACCTGGTATGGCCCCGATCAACAGGGTGGCCCGGACGGGTCGGCGATGGATGCCGAAGGCTATGTGTGGAACGCCCGTTGGGACGGCAGTTGTCTGTTACGACTGACGCCGGATGGCGAGGTTGATCGCAAGATCGATCTGCCGGTCAGCCGTCCGACCAGTTGCGTGTTCGGTGGTGAAGACCTGCAAACCCTATACATCACCAGTGCCCATAGTCCGCATAACCATCCTTTGGACGGAGCCGTGCTATCGATGCGGGTGGATGTCGCAGGAAAACTTTGTACACGGTTTGCGGGTTAAATCCCAAAATATGGGATGCAAAATTATATATTGAGATTATTTGGTGGTCGGGTTTATAGTCGACTCCAGCAGTAACACGCACTCACACTTAAAAAGAACAAAACAGGTGAAGTGATGCAGCGAATGTCTATCGCACTCCCCAATGGAGTCCGCGTCTTGCAACAGCTCAATGCTGTCATCGGCGCCTGCCTGTTTTGTATCAAACGCCTTTCGGACCGGACATCGTCAGATGCCCGGTTTTTTTGCGCTTGCGAACAGGAGTCCTGAGCCATGGCTGAACCTCTTTCCCTGCCGCCGGTGCCCGCACCGCCGAAGGGTGAGCGCCTGAAAAACAAAGTCGTGCTGTTGACTGGCGCCGCCCAGGGCATCGGTGAAGCCATCGTCGCCGCATTCGCCTCCCAGCAAGCCAGACTGCTGATCAGCGATATTCAGGCCGAGAAGGTCGAGCAGGTCGCCGCCCATTGGCGCGAGCAGGGTTTTGACGTGCAGGCGCTCAAGGCAGATGTGTCGCGTCAGCAGGATCTTCACGCCATGGCCAGACGCGCTGTGGAGTTGCACGGCCGCATCGACGTGCTGGTCAACTGCGCCGGGGTCAACGTGTTCCGTGATCCACTGGAAATGAGCGAGCAGGACTGGCATCGCTGCTTCGCCATTGATCTGGACGGCGCCTGGTATGGCTGCAAAGCGGTGCTGCCGCAGATGATCGAGCAGGGCGTCGGCAGCATCATCAACATTGCCTCGACCCATTCCTCACACATCATTCCCGGCTGCTTTCCGTACCCGGTGGCCAAGCACGGCTTGCTTGGCCTGACCCGTGCGCTGGGTATCGAATATGCGCCGAAGGGCATTCGCGTCAACGCCATCGCCCCGGGCTATATCGAAACGCAGCTCAACGTTGATTACTGGAACGGTTTCGCCGACCCGCACGCCGAGCGTCAGCGCGCCTTCGATCTGCATCCGCCAAAACGCATCGGGCAGCCGCTGGAAGTGGCGATGACGGCCGTGTTTCTGGCCAGCGACGAGGCGCCGTTCATCAATGCTTCATGTATCACCATCGATGGTGGCCGCTCGGTGATGTACCACGACTGAGCGAACGGGTTTCATGCGGATAAGTCCGCTTGAAACCCAATCATCATACGATATGACTATTTTCGACAGGCTTTGCAGTAACACGCTTCGAACGCTTTAACGCTTTTCAAATATTGCTCAAAAAAAATAACAAGGAGTCAGCTTATGAAACGTCGTTTCGGGATTCGTACCCTGTGCACTACCGCGCTGGCGGTCAGCGCCTTCAGCCTGAGCAGTGCGCTGCTCGCTGCCGATGCCGTGAAAATCGGTTTTCTGGTCAAGCAGGCCGAAGAGCCGTGGTTCCAGACCGAATGGGCATTCGCCGAGAAAGCCGCCAAGGACAAGGGTTTTGAACTGATCAAAATCGCCGTGCCGGATGGCGAGAAGACCCTGTCGGCCATCGACAGCCTGGCGGCCAACGGCGCCAAGGGCTTTGTGATCTGCCCGCCGGACGTGTCCCTCGGCCCGGCGATCATGGCCAAAGCCAAACTCAATGACCTCAAAGTGATTGCCGTCGACGATCGTTTCGTCGACGCCAACGGCAAGTTCATGGAGGACGTGCCGTACCTCGGCATGGCCGCGTTCGAAGTCGGCCAGAAGCAGGGCGCCGCCATGGCCGCTGAGGCGAAAAAGCGCAACTGGGACTGGAAAGACACCTTTGCTGTGGTCAACACCTACAACGAACTCGACACCGGCAAGAAACGCACCGACGGCTCGGTCAAAGCCCTGGAAGAGGCCGGCATGCCGAAAGACCACATTCTGTTCGCCGCGCTGAAAACCCTCGACGTGCCGGGCAGCATGGACGCCACCAACTCGGCGTTGGTGAAACTGCCGAGTGCGGCGAAGAACCTGATCATCGGCGGCATGAACGACAACACCGTACTTGGCGGCGTGCGCGCCACCGAAGCCGCCGGGTTTGCTGCCGCCAACGTGATTGGTATCGGCATCAACGGCACCGATGCGATCGGCGAGCTGAAAAAGCCCAACAGCGGCTTCTTCGGGTCGATGCTGCCAAGTCCGCACATCGAAGGCTACAAAACCGCCGAGATGATGTACGAGTGGGTCACCACCGGCAAAGAACCACCGAAATACACGGCGATGGACGACGTCACCCTGATCACCCGCGAGAACTTCAAGCAAGAGCTGGAAAAAATCGGCTTGTGGAACTGACGGCAACGCCGGCCCGGGCAACCGGGCCGTTTGATTGAGGTGGCTTAAATGCACGCGCAAGTACAGACAACACAACACAACGCTGGCGGCAGCCTGCGCTTCAACGGGATCGGCAAAACCTTTCCTGGCGTGAAAGCGCTGGACGGCATCAGCTTCGTCGCCCATCCCGGCCAGGTTCATGCCTTGATGGGCGAGAACGGCGCCGGTAAGTCGACCCTGCTAAAAATCCTCGGCGGCGCTTACATCCCGAGCAGCGGCGAGTTGCAGATCGGCGAGCAGACGATGGCGTTCAAATCCACTGCCGACAGCATTGGCTGCGGCGTGGCGGTGATTCACCAGGAACTGCATCTGGTGCCGGAAATGACCGTGGCCGAGAACCTGTTTCTTGGTCACCTGCCCGCCAGTTTTGGCCTGATCAATCGAGGTGCGCTGCGTCAGCAAGCGTTGAGCTGCCTCAAAGGTCTGGCCGATGAAATCGATCCGCAGACCAAGGTCGGACGCTTGTCGCTGGGCCAACGGCAATTGGTGGAAATCGCCAAGGCGCTGTCGCGTGGCGCCCATGTGATCGCCTTCGACGAGCCGACCAGCAGCCTCTCGGCCCGCGAGATCGATCGTTTGATGGCGATCATCGGTCGCCTGCGTGACGAGGGCAAAGTCGTGCTCTACGTCTCGCATCGCATGGAAGAAGTGTTCCGCATCTGCGACGCGGTGACCGTGTTCAAGGACGGTCGCTACGTGCGCACGTTCGAGGACATGAGCCAGTTGACCCACGATCAACTGGTGACCTGCATGGTCGGACGCGACATTCAGGACATCTACGATTACCGCAACCGTCCGCGCGGCGCAGTGGCGCTGAAAGTCGACGGCTTGCTTGGCCCGGGGCTGCGCGAGCCGATCAGTTTCGAGGCGCACAAAGGCGAGATTCTCGGGCTGTTCGGCCTGGTCGGGGCAGGGCGTACTGAATTGTTCCGCTTGCTCAGTGGTCTTGAGCGCAACACGGCCGGCCGTCTCGAACTGCGTGGCCATGAACTGAAATTGCGTTCACCCCGTGATGCGATTGCTGCCGGGATTCTGCTGTGCCCGGAGGATCGTAAAAAGGAAGGGATCATTCCGCTGGCCAGTGTCGCCGAGAACATCAATATCAGCGCCCGTGGCGCGCATTCCGGTCTCGGTTGCCTGTTGCGCGGCCTCTGGGAAAAGACCAACGCCGACAAGCAGATCAAGGCGTTGAAAGTGAAAACGCCGCACGCCGGTCAGCAGATCAAATTTCTCTCGGGCGGCAATCAGCAGAAAGCCATTCTCGGCCGCTGGTTGTCGATGCCGATGAAAGTCCTGCTGCTGGACGAACCGACCCGTGGCATCGACATCGGTGCCAAAGCCGAGATCTACCAGATCATCCATAACCTCGCCGCCGACGGCATTTCGGTAATCGTGGTGTCCAGCGACCTGATGGAAGTGATGGGCATCTCCGACCGCATCCTGGTGCTGTGCGAGGGCGCCCTGCGCGGCGAAGTCAGCCGTGACCAGGCCAATGAATCCAACTTGCTGCAACTGGCTTTGCCGCGCCACCGCGCTGACGGCGTGGCGAACTGAGAGGTGACTATGATGACAACCCAGAAAGAAACCCTGCCGACCCAGCGCAAACCTTTGGATATGCGGCGCTTCCTCGATGATTGGGTCATGCTGTTGGCGGCCGTCGGTATCTTCGTGGCCTGCACGCTGCTGATCGACAACTTCCTCTCGCCGCTGAACATGCGGGGTCTGGGCCTGGCGATTTCCACCACCGGGATTGCGGCGTGCACCATGTTGTATTGCTTGGCGTCGGGGCACTTTGACTTGTCGGTGGGTTCGGTGATTGCTTGCGCCGGCGTGGTCGCGGCGGTGGTGATGCGTGACACCAACAGCGTCTTCCTCGGCGTCAGTGCGGCGCTGGTGATGGGCCTGATCGTGGGTTTGATCAACGGCATCGTGATTGCCAAGCTTCGGGTCAACGCGTTGATTACCACGTTGGCCACCATGCAGATCGTCCGAGGCCTGGCCTACATTTTTGCCAATGGCAAAGCGGTGGGCGTCTCGCAGGAATCGTTCTTTGTCTTCGGCAATGGCCAGTTGTTCGGCGTACCGGTGCCGATTCTGATCACCATCGTCTGCTTCCTGTTTTTCGGCTGGCTGCTGAACTACACCACCTACGGGCGCAACACCATGGCCATCGGTGGCAACCAGGAAGCGGCGTTGCTCGCCGGGGTTAACGTTGATCGGACCAAGATCATCATCTTCGCCGTGCATGGCGTGATTGGTGCGCTGGCCGGGGTGATTCTGGCATCGCGCATGACTTCCGGGCAGCCGATGATCGGCCAGGGTTTTGAGCTCACGGTGATTTCCGCTTGCGTGTTGGGCGGGGTTTCGCTGAGTGGCGGGATCGGCATGATTCGGCATGTGATTGCCGGGGTGTTGATTCTGGCGATCATCGAGAATGCGATGAACCTGAAGAACATCGATACGTTTTATCAGTATGTGATTCGCGGTTCGATTTTGCTGTTGGCTGTGGTGATCGATCGCCTCAAACAACGCTGATCCGATTCTCCTCAGGACTGGATTTCAACACGCGAATCTATGGGAGCTGGCCAGCGATTGCGTCAGATCATTCAACAGCAACTTTGAATGTTCCGCCGCCATCGCTGGCAAGCCAGCTCCCACAGGGATTCGCGGTCAGCACTAAACGTCGGTTCACCGCAAAAATTGTGGGAGCGGGCTTGCTCGCGAAGGCGGTGTATCAGTCGACGAAAATGTTCACTGACACTCCGCCACCGCTGGCAGCCGGCTCCCACAGGGATTCGCGGTCAGCACTGAACGTCGGTTCACCGCAAAAACTGTGGGAGCGGGCTTGCCAGCGAAGGCGGTGTATCAGTCGACGAAAATGTTCACTGACACTCCGCCTTCGCTGGCAAGCCAGCTCCCACAGGGATTCGCGGTCAGCACTGAACGCCGGTTCACCGCAAAAACTGTGGGAGCGGGCTTGCTCGCGAAGGCGGTGTATCAGTCGACGAAAATGTTCACTGACACTCCGCCACCGCTGGCAGCCGGCTCCCACAGGGATTCGCGGTCAGCACTGAACGTCCGGTTCACCGCAAAAACTGTGGGAGCGGGCTTGCTCGCGAAGGCGGTGTATCAGTCGACGAAAATGTTCACTGACACTCCGCCACCGCTGGCAGCCGGCTCCCACAGGGATTCGCGGTCAGCACTGAACGTCGGTTCACCGCAAAAACTGTGGGAGCGGGCTTGCTCGCGAAGGCGGTGTATCAGTCGACGAAAATGTTCACTGACACTCCGCCACCGCTGGCAGCCGGCTCCCACAGGGATTCGCGGTCAGCACTGAACGTCGGTTCACCGCAAAAACTGTGGGAGCGGGCTTGCTCGCGAAGGCGGTGTATCAGTCGACGAAAATGTTCACTGACACCCCGCCTTCGCGAGCGAGCCCGCTCCCACAATGGACTGCGTCATTCCCCCGCCTTCTGTCTGACCCCTGAAATTTCCCTTGCCCGCCCGCACCCGTTTCGGTTATCACTTTGTACATGATTAGACAGGTACGATTTGACAAGAAACAACGGGTGGTCGACGAACTCGTCCGACGCATCGAGAGCGGCCTCATGGAGGACGGCTTTCTGTTGCCCGGCGAGCATCAGTTGGCTCAAGAATTCAAGGTCAGCCGTGGCACGTTGCGCGAAGCGCTGGCCGAATTGAAGCGGCGTAAATACATCGCCACGCAAAGCGGGGTCGGCTCGATCGTCACGTTTGACGGTGTCGCGCTCGACCAGCGCAGCGGCTGGGCGCAGGCGCTCGCCGACAGCGGGGCGTTGGTCAATACCGAAGTGTTGCGCCTGGAGGCCGTGACCCGGCCCGATCTGCTCTCGCGGTTCGGCACTGACCAATTCATCACCCTCGACCGTCGTCGCCGTTCCAACGACGGCACGCTGGTGTCCCTCGAACGTTCTTTGATGCCAGCGACCGGCGGCCTGGAAAGCTTGCCGCGCGTGGGGCTGATCGACAATTCCCTGACCATTACCTTGGCCGCCTACGGCTACATCGGCGAGCGCGGCGATCAGTGGATCGGCGCTGAACCGCTGAATGCTGAAGATGCCGAACTGCTTGGCCGCCCGGTCGGCACCGTATTCCTCAAAGCCTTGCGCACCACTTACGACCGGCAAAACCGCTTCATGGAACAGGTCGAAAGCCTGCTCGACCCGGTGCATTTCCGTATGCACCTGCAATTTGGAGAATCGAAATGACCACGCTCAACCGTGCCCTGGGCGCTTTCTATGGCTTGGCCCTCGGTGATGCGCTGGGCATGCCGACGCAATCGCTGAACCGCGAAACGATCAAGACCCGCTTCGGCCAGATCACCGATCTGCAAGACGCAGGTCCCTTGCAACCGATTGCCGCGAACATGCCCAAAGGCTCGATCACCGATGACACCGAACAGGCGATTCTGGTCGGCGAGTTGTTGATCGAAGGCAAGGGCCGGATCGAACCGGCAGTGCTGGCGCAACGGCTGATCGAATGGGAAGCCGAAATGCAGGCCAAGGGCTCGCAGGACTTGCTCGGCCCGTCGACCAAACGCGCTATCGAAATGATCCTCGCCGGCCATTCGCCGGAAGAAGCCGGGCGCTATGGCACCACCAATGGCGCGGCGATGCGGATTACCCCGGTGGGGATCGCCGCGGATGTCGCCGACCCCGAGCGCTTTATCGCGGCGGTGGTGCAGGCCTGTCAGGTGACGCATAACACCACGCTGGGGATTTCCAGCGCGGCGGCGGTGGCGGCAGTGGTCTCGGCCGGGATCAATGGCATGGATCTGGGCGAGGCGTTGAACCTCGGTCAGCAGATTGCTCAGCAAGCAGAATCCCACGGCCATTGGGTTGCCGGTGGCCGCATCGCTTCGCGTATCAGTTGGGCACGCACCATCAGCGTCGACAGCGACAAAGCGTTGCTGGCGGATCTGCTGTACGACGTGATTGGTACTTCGGTGGCGTCGCAGGAGTCGGTGGTGGTGTCGTTCGCGCTGGGGCAGCAAGTGGCGGTCGGTGAGATGAGCGCATTTGAGGCGTTGTGCCTGGCCGCCAGTCTTGGCGGAGACACCGACACCATCGCGGCGATTCTCGGGGCAATGCTTGGGGCCTGCCTGGGTCTTGAGAGCTGGCCTGCTGAGATGGTTGCAACGGTGAAAGCCGTCAATGATCTTGAGCTGGAACCGTTGGTGCAAGGACTGTTGGCCTTGCGCTGACTAGTCTGGCGCCTTCGCGAGCAGGCTCGCTCCCACAAGGATCACGCTGTACCTGTGGGAGCGAGCCTGCTCGCGAAGGGCGCGCTGCAATTGTTGAATCATTCACCCGCAATGGATCGCACAGACAGGCCCAGGATGGCCGGGATGTCTTGTCGTTTTGCGTCATTGCCACAACCACAAAAAAGGCAACAGGAGCACTTTCATGAGTTCATCAAACGCCGGGCCAAGCGCCGGGCAACTTGAAACCCGCGGGATCGAACCGGTGCCGGAAGCCGAGTGCAACGGTCATCCGCTGCAACTGTTCTGGGTCTGGTTCGCCGCCAACATTTCCATTCTCGGCCTGCCGCTGGGTGCCACGCTGGTCGCGTTTCGCGGCCTGGCGATCTGGCAGGCGATCATCGTCGCGATCATCGGCGCTGCCGGTTCGTTTGCGGTGGTCGGGATCATCTCCATCGCTGGCCGCCGTGGCCGCGCGCCGAGCCTGACCCTGTCGCGAGCGATCTTTGGTGTGCGCGGCAATATCGGCCCGACGCTGGTCTCGCTGATGTCGCGCCTGGGCTGGGAAACCGTCAACACCACCACCGCCGCGTTCGTCTTGCTGTCGCTGTGCTCGATCCTGTTCGGCTCGCCAGTGGAAGCGAAAAGTGCGCCGGTGCTGACGCTGATCTTCATCGCGATTTTCGTGTTGCTGACTCTGTCGGTATCCGGCCTCGGCCACGCCACGTTGCTGGTGATTCAGAAGTGGGCAACCTACGTGTTCGGTGCGCTGAACATTCTGGTCGGCGGCTTCCTTTGCGCGACCATCGACTGGACGGCGGTGTTCAACGCCACGCCGGCGCCGATGAGCGCAATGATCATCGGCATCGGCACCATGGCCGCCGGCACCGGGATTGGCTGGGCCAACGCTGGCGCCGACATGTCGCGCTATCAACATCGCAGCGTGAAGGCTGTGCGCCTGGTCGCTTCGGCGGCGTTCGGCGCGGGCATTCCGCTGGTGCTGCTGATCACCCTCGGTGGTTTGCTCTCGGTGGGCAACAACGACCTTGCCTCTGCGACTGACCCGATCGTGGCGATCCGCGACATGCTGCCGACCTGGATGGCCGTGCCGTACCTGATCACCGCGTTTGGTGGCCTGCTGCTGTCGAATAACCTGTCGGTGTACTCCGCCGGTTTGACCACGCTAACCCTGGGCCTGAAGGTCAAACGCGTCTACGCCGTGGTGGTCGACATCGTTGCGATCTTCGCCGGTTCGATCTACTTCATGTTGATCGCCGACAGCTTCTACGGCCCGTTCATCACGTTCATTTCCCTGCTCGCGGTACCGATCACCGCGTGGGTCGGGATCTTCGTCGTCGACCTGATTCACCGTCACTACTACAGCCCGAAAGACTTGCTGGATGTCAGCCCGAGCAGCGCCTACTGGTATCACGGCGGTATCGAGTGGCGCGCGTTCGGCGCGTGGGCGATTGCCATCGTGCTCGGTTTCAGCTTCACCACCATCGGCACCACCGCGGAAAATGTCTGGTTCAAAGGCTTCCTGTCCGACTCGTGGCTGGGCCACAACGGTCTCGGCTGGATCGTGACGTTCGTGGTCGCCGGTGGCATTTACTGGGTACTCGGTGGGGCGAAAGATCGCCGCGCCGCGCAAGTCGAGAATGCTCATGCCTAAGATGTTGCACACCGGCCAGGTGATCATCGACCTGGTCATGGCCGTGGAAAAATTGCCGCAGATCGGCGGTGATGTGCTGGCGCAGTCTGCCGGTTTCGAAGCAGGTGGCGGCTTCAATGTGATGGCGGCAGCAGTGCGTAACGGCCTGCCGGTGGTCTATCTCGGTCGCCATGGCACAGGGCGTTTCGGTGATCTGGCGCGCGAGGCGATGAACGCGGAAGGCATTCACATCGGCATCAACACACCCGCGCAAAGCGACACCGGTTTGTGTGTGGCGCTGACCGATGCTTCGGCCGAGCGCAGTTTCATTTCCTACATCGGCGCCGAAGGTGAAGTGACGATCGAGGATTTGAACAGCGTCGCCGCCGAGGCCGGGGATTATGTCTACGTCAGCGGTTACAGCCTGTTGCATGAAGGCAAGGCGCAGGCGTTGCTCGACTGGACACTGGCCTTGCCCGCCAGCATCTACGTGGTGTTCGATCCGGGGCCGTTGGTGGAATCGCCGGATTCGCCGTTGATGCAGGCATTGCTGCCGCGCATTGATGTGTGGACCAGCAACAGTGTCGAAGCGCTGTGCTTTACCGCAGCTGAGAATATTGGCGATGCGCTGGATCGTCTTGCCGAACATCTGCCAGCGGATGTGCTGATGGTGGTGCGCGACGGGCCGCAAGGTTGCTGGATTCATCAGCGTGGCGAGCGTCGGCATGTGCCTGGGTTTGCCGTCAAAGCGCTGGACAGCAATGGTGCCGGTGATGCCCATGCCGGGGTGTTTGTCGCCGGGTTGGCGCAAGGGTTGAACGCGCATGAAGCAGCGCGGCGGGCGAATGCGGCGGCGGCACTGGCAGTGACACGCTGGGGGCCGGCCACTTCGCCGGGGAGTGCTGAGGTTGATGCGTTGATCAGCCAGACTCTCGGCGACTGAACTGCCGCTATCGCTAGCAAGCCAGCTCCCACATTGGAGCTGTGCCAAGCACAAACCCCTTTAGGAGCTAACGCAGGCTGCGATCTGATCGTTCCCACGCTCTGCGTGGGAATGCAGCCGGGGACGCTCTGCGCCCCACAGCTAAAAGATCGCAGCCTGCGGCAGCTCTTACAGGGGCAGACGTTGTCAGCTATCGAGCTTGCGCGCCGCTTCAACCCCAGCCGCACTGAGCTTGATCGGCAGGTTCAGCGAATGTTCGCCGGCCTCGTTGCAGGTCACATGACCATGGTGGATCAGTCCGCGATCCTGTAAGGCGGCGAGGGCGCTGGCGACGACTTTCTCGCCCCGATAATTGTCCAGCACCTCCTTGCCCAAGCCGCTCGGGTGGGCGTGCAGCAGGCGGGTGAGGACTTCTTTTTCCAGGTTTTTATCGACGTTCATGGTTACCTCTTCATTGGATTGAATAGGACGCTCGCGTCGGCGAACTGCTACTGACCGGACCCTTCGGAACCCGAGCCACCGGTGGTGGTTTTCGAGCCGACGCCGGGGCCGGCATTATCTGGCGATGCAGGGGAGTCGGGGGTGTTCATGCCGCCCTGGCGACCGGGGTCACTGCCTTGCGTGCGCGGGTCGGTGCCGGTGGCCGGTGGCTGATTGATCAATGGCACACCGGAACCATCGGTGTTCATGCCCGGAGCGCTATTGATGGCCGGCGCACGCGGTGGGGTCGGGTCGGTAGGGCCGGTGCCTGCAGCGGTTGCAGCGAAGGCTGCGGGGCAGAGCAGGGCGGTGAAGACAAGAGCGGTCAACCTTGACGGAATCATAGGGCTTCTCCAGTGATTGGAATCCTTACCCTTTGTTGGTCTGCCCGCAAACCGGATTGGTGCCTGAGGAACGACGAACGGTCTAAATCACCTGCGCGGTTTTGATGTTGATCCGGCGCCAGAGCAGTCGGCCGAGGGTGATCAACCAGTTCACCAGCGCGACCGCCAACACCGTGAGCAGCAGCGTTGCCATATCGTGTTCAACGATGATTTTCCCGGCCAGTAACGGAAAGCCGAAAACGCCGATGAAGTAGGCAAGACTGAATAGCAGCAGTGCCTGCGACGTCGTGCCATTCGGTGCTTCGTTGGCGGCCAGGCCGTTGATCACCGAATAAGTCAGGCCGTAACCGACACCGAGCATCACCGCCGCCAGCAGATAAGTGAAACCGCTGTGGACGCCGAACGTGAACAGCACAATCGAGCCGAGCATCAACCCCGACAGCAGACACGACGCACGCAGCGGATCACGCTTGACCACGAAGCCTGCGATCAGCATCCGGCTACTGATCGCCGCACCCATGAAACCGAGAAAGAACAGCGAGTAATCCAGCGAGCGGGCTGCGGCATAACTGGTCTGGAAACTCGACAGGCCACCGAACACACAACCGCCAAGGCCGACCATGATGATCGGAAACACAGCGCGGGAGCCGAGCACTTGGGTGGTCGCTTGCCAGGTGATTTTCGCCGCTGAGGTGGCTTGGGTACTTTGCAGGCGAGCACCGAGACGCCAGAACAGCAGCACGCCGATCAGGCTCGCCAGTGCCGCCAGATAGAACGCCGACGTCACCGGCAAGCCCAGCGCACTGGCCGCGCGCCCGAGCAGCGGGCCGCAGCCGATCCCGGTCATCATGCTCCCCGACAGCAAGGCAAAATATTTCGCCCGCTGCGCCGGGGTCACCAGAGTGGCGACGATAATCGGCCCCAAGGTGTAAAACATCCCCCAGCCCAACCCCAGCAACAGACCGAAAAACAGCAAAAGATGACCGACCCCCGGCGTCATCGCAAAACCGAGGCTGGCCACCACCAACAGCAGACCGAACAACGCGATCGAACGCGCCGCGCCGAGCAGATCGGACAGGTGCCCGGACACCAGCACCGCCGCAAACGTGCTGAGCATCGCCGCCGAAATCACGCTGCCGGCATCGTGTTCGTTGCCGCCGCGCGAGCCAATCAACAACGCCAGCAGAAACGTCGAGCCGTAGGACAGCGACAGCAGATAACTGGCGAGGCAGAACAGGCCGAACAGCTTGCCCGACACCTTGGGTGTGGCTTGAGACATGACGCGGTTCCTTGACCGGATACATTGGCTGCCCTCTATCTAACACGCCCGATGCCAGGCTTAGATCTGAGCTTGGTGAAGTCAGGATCGTTGCGGGCCGGAGTAATGCGTTCAGACGATGCCAATCTCTTCCTTGAATTGCTCCATGAAACCTTTCAGACGTTGATGGCGGATCTGCGCCAGACGCTGGCCGGCGGCGGTCTGGAAACCGTCGGCAAGGTGCAGCAGTTTGGTCTGGAAGTGATCCAGACAGAAGCGTGTGTCGTTGTAATCGCGATGTTTTGCCTCCGGATCCTCTGGGTCGTACAACGCCGAGCCCATGCGTCCGGCGACGTAGAAAGTGCGGGCGACACCGAGCATGCCCAGCGAGTCGAGACGGTCGGCGTCCTGGACGATTTTAGCTTCCAGGGTGACGGGCGTGATGTTGGCGGAAAAGCTGTGGGCTTCGATGGCGTGGGCGACAGTCTTGATTTTGGCTTCGGGCCACCTCAGGTCGGTCAACACGGCCGACGCTTTTTCCGCTGCCAGACGCGAGGCTTGCGCGCGCAGCGGCGAGTTTTTCTCGACAGCCACGCAATCGTGCAGCAGCACCGCCGCGAGCAATACTTCAAGATTTCCGCCTTCCTCGGCCTGCAAGGTGCGCGCGTTGTGCCACACCCGTTGCAGGTGCGCGAGGTCGTGGGCGCCGTCGTCTGAGGGTTCGAGGGCGTGAGGAAGCAGTTCTTCAGCAAGGGGCATCAGAGGAATAAAAGCGCTGGCAGACATAAACATTCTTTCAGTTGAGGTGGGTGTCGGTGGCGAGGGAGCAAGCTCTCTCGCCACAAAACCATTGGCGCCTTAGTATGGCGCTTTCCATTTTCCAACAAGGCCCGTCCATGTCGATCGAGATCCGCCCGGCGACCCCTAGCGATGCACCGCAAATCCTCGCGTTCATCACCGAACTGGCAGATTTCGAAAAGGCCCGCCACGAAGTGATTGCCAGTGTCGCCGACATCGAGCGCAGCCTGTTCGGCGAAGGCGCCACCGCTCACGGCCTGATCTGCCTGCGCGATGGTCTGCCCATCGGTTTCGCGGTGTTCTTCTTCAGCTATTCGACCTGGCTGGGCAGCAACTGCCTGTACCTCGAAGACCTCTACATCACCCCCGAACAACGTGGCGGTGGCGCCGGCAAAACCTTGTTGCGTCACCTGGCGAAAATCGCCTGCGATAACGACTGCGGCCGCTTCGAGTGGAGCGTGCTGGAGTGGAACACGCCGGCCATCGATTTCTACAAATCCCTTGGCGCGCAACCGCAGGAAGAATGGGTGAGGTATCGCATGGATGGCAAGGTGTTGCGCGAGTTCGCCGAGGGCTGAACCACAATGATGGCGACCTAGTGCTAATTCGATTGTCGCCAGCGCTCTAGTCCGGCATTCTACGCGCCATTTTTGCGCGCTCACGGACGACACCTGCAATGCCTCTGGCACTCTTTCTCCACGCTCGTGGAGCTTTAGTTGCGTCACCGAGTGACCGGCGATGAGCGGACTACGGGTGTCAATGCGTCTGTATGGCCTGGTGAAAAACTCAGGCTCGAGCGACAACCCCCAGCGCCAACCGGTCGACATTCTCTGCATGACAAATCGTGCGGGCGGTACCGCCATTCGTGCGTTCGTGTCACGCCTCGATGCCGAGTTGATGACGCGCAGTGCGGGGCTCGCCGATTACCGCGTGATACCGCTACGCACCTTCGATCCGACGGCGTTTATCGACGCTCATCAAGGTTGGCTGATGCTGCACGTCTGTTGCGGTTTCGTCGCCCCTGCCGGGCATTCGCTGCTCAAGGACGGCGGGTTGATGCCGATGGGCTGGTACGTCTATTCCGAGATCGGCCAGTGGACGGCCCAGCATCATCTCGACCTCGGCGCACAAATGGCCGAACTGCTGCAATCGACTTACGAGCGTAATCACCTGCGCAACTACAACGCCTGGCTCAACGAACTCGACGATGCGACGCCGGCCGAACTGGCCTGGCAAACCGACGAAGCCTGGCGGCACCTGCAAACCACCGCATCACCCGACAGCCGTGAGCATTGCCACGCCCTGTTAGACCCCGTCGATAACCGCTGGCGCTTCGCCGCGACCGACATCGATATTCATCAGCCGCACCCGGAACCCCTGAAGCAAGGAGCTTTGAATTGAGTGGTAAACCCGCTGCACGCGTCACCGACCCGACCGCCTGCCCATTGCCAGGCCATGGCACCAACCCGATTGCCTCCGGCTCGCCGAACGTCTTCTTCGACGGCCTCGCCGCCGCGCGCATGACCGATAAATCGGCGTGCGGCAGTCCGATCACCGGGGCAGTTTCCGGCACGGTATTCATCAATGGCCTGAATGCCGCAACGCTGGACAGCACCGGAGGCCACGGCAATGTCGTGGTTGGTGGTTCGGGCACTGTGATTATCGGCCAGAGCGGCGGTGGGGCGGCGTTTAGCGGGTTGTTGCCGATGCCGGTGCATTTCAATGATCGGATGCAGGTAGTCAACGAGATAACGGGAGAACCCATGCCCAATCATCCTTACGCAATTCAACGCGGCGACGGACGTGTCGAGCACGGTATTACAAATGATGCGGGTTTCACCCATACGGTGAGCTCGCACATACCCGAATCCATCAAGTTGTTCGTGGAGTAGGTTCGATGACTGCTGAAAACCCTGATTTGAAAGGATGCCAAAGGCTGGTCGTGACCCATGACTTGACCTGTAAAACCGATGGAACGGTTAAGCAGGCTACGGTTACTCCGAAAAAGATTGTGCTGTTTTTTGTGGGTGGAGCGGGCGATAAAGAAAGTTATTATGGAACCGGGCCTAACAATAACGTTGCCGAAGCACTGAAAATCTTTGTGAAGAATATGGATGCGGAGGGACTCTGCGCGGATACGTACGACGCACACCATATTGGCTATAACGCGTTCATCAGTGAAGACGGGCTCAAGGCAAGCGTATTGGATAAAATTTCAGACCTTACGACACCGGTCTACATTATCGGACACAGTCTGGGAGGGTGGAACGGGGCTCACTTGTCAAAAGTCCTGGCCGACAAGGGGTACCGAATTCCGGTACTGGTAACTCTTGATCCGGTCGGAGAAGGACAGATTGTATGGGGTATTTCCAATATCTATCAGAAAGAACCTACGCCTAAAACTGAATATTGGGTGAATGCAAGAGCCGACGCCAAGGACTGGAATTTTTCTGACCTTGTGGCAGATTTCGGAGAGCAGTGGGATATGAAAAGCGGTCCGAACATGAATGGCAGAGTTGACGTGAACCATGCGGATGCCTGGGCAATTTATATTGCCGATCTTGGGACGGGGATGTCAGCCAGAGATGTTTTGATGGAGTCGGTGGTGTTGCATTTTAAAGGGAGGAAATGTGCGTAATTTAATTTTGTTTTTGATGTTTTCGCTGTGTGCTTCATGTGCGATCAGCCACGGAAAACCTACTGCCAAAATCGAATATCTGGGCGTCGAGCGATACCTGGACCGAAATATCTATCAAGTCAGATTTTCATCCGATGTCGATGTCGACAAACTATTCAAGTCAAAAATAAGCCAGTCTTTGCTCTGCTCTTTGGGTGAGGGGATGGATTTCTCGCAACCGCGCAATCTGAATCAGTATGGTGAGGGCTGGATTGAAACCGTTGCGCCTGCTGACGGAACAGCCTTCAAAGCGGATCTGATGTTTCGCAGAGTGAAAGACTCATCGAGTGACACGCTGATGAGCAGCGAGGATTTACGCACTGTGTTAGCGGGCCGACAGTCAATCGCATGCAAAGTCAGAATCAACTCCTACTCTTACAAAATTTACTATTCAGACGTGATGAACATTCCTGTTGCTGATCTGTTAAAGGAAATCAACAAGTACTGAGAAGGGGCTTCCTGCCTGATCGCAGGAAGCCTTGATCCGGTTTAACACGCCTCTGTCGTTCCCAGTTGCCACTGAGCAACCCATCAAGCGCCTTTCGCACGGAAACCTTGAAAGCTCCGGCCTTCTTTTTATCGAAGGCCGCTTTCCAGTAGGCGTAACCCTGACTGAAATCCGCAGCCTGCTCGCTCTTGTTTATCTCATAATGTGGGATTGATATTTATATATTGAGATATGACAGCTCGTGGGTTTATAGTCCGTCGCACTCACTGCCAAAAACAAAACAGGTGAAGCGATGCTGGCGCAATTGATCGCGCTCGATTGGGGGACGACCTCATTACGTGCTTACAAACTCGCGGCGGGCGGTGTGGTGCTGGAGCAGCGCGCGCTGTCGTCCGGGATCATGCAGTTGCCCAAGACCCCGCGAATCATCAACGGTCGCGAATGCGCCGACGGTTTTGAACTGGCCTTTGATGAGGTGTGTGGCGACTGGCTCGATGCGCAACCGGATCTGCCGGTGATCGCTTGCGGCATGGTCGGCAGCGCGCAGGGCTGGCGTGAAGCGGCATACTGCGAGACGCCGGCAAACGTCGCCAATCTCGGGAACTCCCTACAAACATTGATCAGCCTTCGCGGCACACCAGTGCATATCGTGCCGGGCGTGATTCAACGTTCGCGTCTGCCGAATGTGATGCGTGGCGAAGAGACTCAAGTCCTCGGTGTGCTGCAGAATCTTCCGGCCGAAGCGGGCAGCGACTTGTTGATCGGCCTGCCGGGCAGCCATTCGAAATGGGTGGAAGTGGTCGATGGCCGCATCACCCATTTCGATACCTTCATGACTGGCGAAGTATTCGCCGTGCTCAGCGAACACAGCATCCTCGGCCGTACCCAACTGCAGGGCGCGACGTTCGACGGTCAGGCGTTTGACCGGGGCGTGCAGGTGGCGCTGTCGGCGGACGGTGAACTCGGCGTGCTCTCGAATTTATTCAGTGCGCGAACGCTGGGCCTGACCGGTGAACTCAGCCCGACGGCGCAAGCGGATTACCTGTCCGGCCTGATGATGGGTCATGAACTGGCGGCACTCGCCACGGTTCAGCGGCATCGACGCAACAGCGTGCATCTTCCTTCGATCATCCTCATCGGTAACGCGCAACTCTGCGCGCGCTATAGCCGTGCCCTCGATGCTTGCGGTTTCGCCAAGGTCACGCTGGCCGAACAGGCCACCGAGCGTGGCTTGTGGCAACTGGCGCTGGCCGCCGGACTGATCGACTCCTCATCCCGTTAACCCTGACTGGAGGCCTGACATGCTCAAGCAAGCATTGGCACAAAACGGTCTGATCGCGATCCTGCGCGGCCTGCATCCGCAGGAAGCCGCCGCTGTCGGAAAAGTCCTGTATGCGGCCGGATTTCGCGTCATCGAAGTACCGCTCAATTCCCCTTTGCCGTACGAAAGTATCCGCATCCTGCGCAAGACCTTGCCCGCCGATTGCCTGATCGGTGCCGGTACGGTGTTGACGCCGGAACAGGTCGAGCAAGTGAAAGAAGCAGGCGGCCAAGTGATTGTCATGCCGCACAGCGATGCCAAGGTCTTGCGCGCAGCCAAAGCGGCGGGGCTGTTGCTGTCGCCGGGTGTCGCCACGCCGACCGAAGCGTTCGCGGCGCTGGCGGAGGGCGCGGACATTCTCAAGCTGTTCCCGGCTGAGCAGATGGGCCCGGCAGTCGTCAAAGCCTGGCTGGCGGTATTGCCGGCCGGGACGATTCTGGCGCCGGTCGGCGGGATCACTCCGGACAACATGCAGGCGTTTATCGATGCGGGTGTGAAAGGTTTCGGGCTCGGCTCCGGTCTGTTCAAACCGGGCATGACGCCGGAGCAAGTGGCGGTTAATGCCAAGGCCTACGTGGCCGCGTGGAAGGCACTTCGTTAAGACTTTTTAGCGCTGCGTGCGCTGCATCTAATAAGAGAGACAAAAAGATGAAAATCACCAAACTCACCACCTTCATCGTCCCGCCGCGCTGGTGTTTCCTCAAGATCGAAACCGATGAGGGCGTCACCGGTTGGGGCGAGCCCGTAGTCGAGGGTCGTGCCCACACCGTTGCCGCTGCCGTTGAGGAATTGTCCGACTACCTGATCGGCAAAGACCCACGCAACATCGAGGATATCTGGACGGTGTTGTACCGGGGCGGCTTCTACCGCGGCGGCGCGATTCACATGAGCGCACTGGCCGGTATCGACCAGGCGCTGTGGGACATCAAGGGCAAGGCGCTCGGCGTGTCGGTCAGCGATCTGCTCGGTGGCCAGGTGCGCGACAAGATCCGCGTGTATTCGTGGATCGGCGGCGACCGTCCGGCCGACACCGCACGCGCGGCGAAAGAGGCGGTGAGCCGTGGTTTTACCGCAGTGAAAATGAACGGCACCGAAGAACTGCAATTTCTCGATACCTTCGAAAAAGTCGACCTCGCCTTGGCCAACGTGGCCGCCGTGCGTGACGCGGTCGGGCCGAATGTCGGCATTGGCGTCGACTTCCATGGTCGGGTGCACAAGCCGATGGCCAAGGTGCTGATGAAGGAGCTCGACCCGTACAAACTGATGTTTATCGAAGAGCCGGTGCTCAGCGAAAACTACGAAGCGCTGAAGGAGCTGGCGCCGTTGACCAGCACGCCGATTGCCCTCGGTGAGCGGCTGTTCTCGCGCTGGGACTTTAAACGGGTGTTGAGCGAAGGTTACGTCGACATCATCCAGCCGGATGCGTCCCATGCCGGCGGCATCACCGAAACCCGCAAGATCGCCAACATGGCCGAAGCCTACGACGTGGCCCTGGCGTTGCATTGCCCGTTGGGGCCGATTGCGCTGGCGGCGTGTTTGCAACTCGACGCGGTTTGTTACAACGCGTTTATCCAGGAGCAAAGCCTGGGCATCCATTACAACGAGAGCAATGACTTGCTCGACTACGTGAAGGACCCGCGGGTGTTCGATTACGACAAGGGCTTCGTGAAGATCCCGAACGGGCCGGGGCTGGGCATCGAGATCAACGAGGAATACGTGATCGAGCGTGCGGCCGTCGGCCACCGCTGGCGCAATCCGATCTGGCGCCATGCCGATGGCAGTTTTGCCGAGTGGTGAGTCCCTTCTGACTCCCCACCATTCTTCTGTGGAAGGGGGCTTGCTCCCGAATGCGGCGTGTCAGCTAAATGAATGTCGACTGATACCCCCTCTTCGGGAGCAAGCCCCCTCCCACCGTGTTGATCTCCATGGATGGCAGATTTGCGTCATGACCTCAATAAACATAAGAAGAGGCCTCTCTCATGCAACCGCAAACCCTCACCGGGCAGGCGTCTTTAGTCACGCCTAGCCGCAAGCGGTTTTTCATCATGGTGTTGCTGTTTATCACCGTGGTCATCAACTACCTCGACCGCAGCAACCTGTCGATTGCCGCGCCGGCCCTGACCACTGAACTGGGCATCGACCCGATTCACGTCGGGCTGATTTTCTCCGCCTTCGGCTGGACCTACGCCGCCATGCAGATCCCCGGCGGCTGGCTGGTGGATCGGGTGCCGCCGCGCATTCTGTATAGCGTTGCACTGTTGCTATGGTCGCTGGCCACGGTGATGCTCGGTTTCGCCGCCAGTTTCATTGCGCTATTCGTGCTGCGCATGGCGGTCGGTGCGTTGGAAGCACCGGCCTATCCGATCAACAGCCGCGTGGTCACCACTTGGTTTCCCGAGCGTGAACGCGCCACGGCGATTGGTTTCTACACGTCCGGGCAGTTCGTTGGATTGGCTTTCCTCACCCCGGTACTGGCTTGGCTGCAACACGAATTCGGCTGGCACATGGTGTTCGTCGCGACCGGTGCAGTGGGCATCATTTGGGCGGCGATCTGGTACGCGGTGTATCGCGAGCCGCGGGATTTCAAAGGCGCCAATGCTGCAGAAATCGATCTGATCCGCGAGGGTGGCGGGTTGGTGGATATTCAGGCCGAGAGCGCCAAGGTCAAAGCCAAATTCAGTTGGGCCGATCTCGGCATCGTCCTGACTAAACGCAAGTTGTGGGGTATCTACCTCGGCCAGTTCTGCCTCAACTCGACGCTGTGGTTTTTCCTGACGTGGTTCCCGACCTACCTGGTGAAATATCGCGGCATGGACTTCATCAAATCCGGCCTGTTGGCGTCGCTGCCGTTTCTCGCAGCGTTCGTCGGCGTGTTGTGCTCGGGGTTCTTTTCCGACTTTTTGATCCGTCGTGGTTACACCGTCGGATTCGCACGCAAGTTGCCGATCATTGGCGGGCTGCTGATTTCCACTTCGATCATTGGCGCCAACTTCGTTGAGTCAACGCCGCTGGTGATTGCGTTTCTGGCACTGGCGTTTTTCGGCAACGGTCTGGCGTCGATCACCTGGTCGCTGGTGTCGACGCTGGCGCCGGCGCGTCTGCTCGGCTTGACCGGTGGGGTGTTTAATTTCATCGGCAACCTGTCGGCGATTGCCACGCCGATCGTGATCGGTTTCCTCGCCAGTGGTGATTCCTTTGCCCCGGCGATCACCTACATCGCGGTTCTCGCACTGATTGGCGCGTTGTCCTACGTGCTGCTGGTGGGCAAGGTCGAACGTATCGAGTTGTAGTGCTCTGCGTCGGGCGACCATAATGCCGCCCGTTCCCTCGCTTAACGGTAAAGGCTGGATATGCAGGAAGACGCCCCGGAAAAAACCAAGGACGCCGCGCCCACCGGCACTCAGACGCTACTGCGCGGATTGGGTGTGGTGCAGGCCGTGGCCAGTGGCGCCCGTGATCTCAAGGAGATTGCCCGGCTGATCGGCACCACGCGTAGCACCACCCATCGGCTGGCCAGTTGTCTGGTGGATGAGCGCTACCTGCGCGTGGTGCCGCAAATCGGTTATCTGTTGGGGCCGAAGTTGATCGAGCTGGGTTTCCAGGCACGTGAAGAGTTACCGCTGGTGACGTTGGCCGGACCTTATCTGGATGAGTTGTCGGCACTGACCGGTGACACCGTTCACCTGGGGATTCGTGAAGGCGATGAAGTGCTTTATCTGCTGAAAAATCCGGGGCGCAACGGCCCGGAAATGCGCTCGCGGGTCGGCCATCGCATGCCGCTGGCGCGGACCGGGATCGGCAAGGCGTTGATGCTCGATGACGCGCCGCAAGACTGGCAGAGGCTGTACGACATCAGCCTGCCGGCGGGTGGGAAAAGTCAGTTCTGGCCGCAGCATCCCCAGCAGTCGTGGGAACAGCTTGAGCAGCGGATGACCGAATACGTGGCCGGTGGCTATGCGTTCGATCTGGAAGACAACGAACCGTCGATCCGCTGCGTGGCGGCGCCGATTCGTGATGCGAGCAAAGGCATTGTGGCGGCAATCAGCATTGCCAGCACCGTGCCTTACATGCCGCTGGAGAAGATGGCCGAGCTGATTCCCCTGATCAAAGGGGTCACAGCCCGGCTCTCGGCGGAGCTTGGCTTGAAGGTCTGAGGGTCAGACTTTCAGGGTCGCCATGTCGATCACGAAGCGATACTTCACGTCACCGGCGATCATGCGGGCATAAGCCTCGTTGATCTGGCGGATGTCGAGCATTTCGATGTCGCAGGTGATGTTGTGCTCGGCGCAGAAATCCAGCACTTCCTGGGTTTCGGCGATGCCGCCGATCAACGAACCCGCCAGCACGCGGCGGCTCATCACCAGTTTGCCGGCGTGTACCGGTGGATCAACCGGCTCGATCAGACCGACCAGAATGTGTACGCCGTCGAAACGCAGGGTGTCGAGGTACGGGTTCAGGTCGTGCTGCACCGGAATGGTGTCGAGCAGAAAGTCGAAGTAACCGGCGGCCGCTTTCATCTGCTCGGCGTCGGTGGACACGATCACATGATCGGCGCCCTGACGACGGCCTTCTTCAGCCTTGCTCGCCGAACGGGTGAACAGCGTCACTTCGGCGCCCATGGCTTTGGCGAACTTGATGCCCATGTGGCCGAGGCCGCCCATGCCCAAAATACCAACCTTGTCGCCAGCCTTGACGCCGTAGTGCTTGAGCGGCGAATACGTGGTGATGCCGGCGCAGAGAATCGGCGCGGCGCTGGCCAGTGCCAGTTTTTCCGGGATGCTTACCACGAAGTGCTCGCTGACGACGATGCTGTCGGAGTAGCCGCCCATGGTGTTGCTGCCGTCGACCCGGTCCGGGGTGGCATAGGTCATGGTCGGGCCTTCGAGGCAATACTGCTCAAGGTCCGATTGGCAGGCTTCGCAGGTGCGGCAAGAGTCGACCATGCAGCCAACGCCGACCAGATCGCCTACTTTGTGTTTGGTGACATTCGCACCGACGGCGGTGACTTTTCCGACGATCTCATGGCCAGGCATCAACGGGTAAACGGCGATGCCCCATTCGTTGCGAGCCTGGTGGATATCGGAGTGGCAGACGCCGCAGTACAGGATCTCGATCGCCACGTCGTCGGCCCGGGGGCTGCGGCGTTCGAATTTCATCGGGGCGAGGGGAGTGGTGGCCGATTGGGCGGCATAGCCGATCGCGGTATACATGTGAAACCTCGCAAAAGCAGTGACAAGTGAGGCGGCGCATTCTGGGCGCCGTGCGCCTGTCCGGCCATGACGATTCCTCCGGGGCTCATGCCTAATCCTCCGGCATGCGGCTTTGATCGGTCGCTTTGGCAAAAGGATCTGCGATGATGCTTTCATCCCTTTTTCCGTGATTTTTGTGAAGAACATGTCGATGCAATTGACCCGTCACCTTGATGCCAATGCCACGCTGGTTTCGCTGATCGAACCGCTGGCGCTGCGCGATGGTTACAGCCAGACCGGGTTACCCGGTGTGCAGGTGTTGCGCGCCAGTTGCGATGTCGCCCGTGGCCCGCATATTTATGAGCCGAGCCTGATGATCATCGCCCAGGGCAGCAAACTGGCGTTCCTTGGGCCGCGCACCCTGGAATATGGTGCCGGGCATTATCTGATTCAGGCACTGCCGGTGCCTTTCGAGTGCGAAACCTTTGCCTTGCCGGATGCGCCGTTGCTGGGGATTTCGGTGGCGATCGACCGCGTCTTGCTTGGCGAATTAGTGCTGGCCATGGGGCTGGCGCCAGGGCGGCACATTCCGGCGCAGACCCCGGAGTCGATGACCTCGGTGGTGCTTGACGATGCCATGCGCGGTTGTGTCGAGCGGCTGCTGCAATGTCTGCACGATCCGCTGGAGTGTCAGATTCTCGGGCCGGCGCGGATTCGCGAATTGCTCTTCGTCGCATTGCGCGGGCCGCAGGCTGATGTGTTGCGGGCGCTGGTCGAGCAGCAGGGGCAGTTTGCCCGGGTGGCGGCATCGATCAGCCATCTGCATGCGCACTACACCGAGCCGTTGAACGTCGAGACATTGGCCGGTTGCGCGAACATGAGCGTTTCAACGTTTCATGAGCATTTCAAACGCAGCACGTTGTTGTCGCCGGTGCAGTATCTGAAGCGTTTACGGTTGTTGAAAGCGCAGACGTTGTTGGTGGCGGAGGGGCTGGGTGTGGCACAGGTGGCGCATCGGGTCGGGTATCAGAGTACGTCGCAGTTCAGTCGCGAGTACAAGCGCTACTTTGAGCGCAGCCCCGGCGACGAACGCGCAGCTTGATCAATACAAATCCCTTGTGGGAGCGAGCCTGCTCGCGAAAGCGGTGTATCCGTCGACATCATCGTTGTATGACACATTGCTTTCGCGAGCAGGCTCGCTCCCACCGTTGTTTTGTGACATTACTGGAATCGAGGGCAACAAAAAGGCCCCCAATTCGGGAGCCTTGTTGTTCAGCGGTTCAGCTTACATGTTCGGGTAAGTCGGGCCGCCAGCGCCTTCCGGCGTGACCCAGGTGATGTTCTGCGAAGGATCCTTGATGTCACAGGTCTTGCAGTGCACGCAGTTCTGGGCGTTGATCTGGAAGCGCTTCTCGCCGTCTTCCTTGGTGATCACCTCGTACACGCCGGCCGGGCAGTAGCGCTGCGCCGGCTCGTCGTACAGCGGCAGGTTTTTGCTGATCGGGATGCTCGGGTCGGTGAGCTTCAGGTGGCACGGCTGTTCTTCTTCGTGGTTGGTACCAGAGATGAACACCGAGCTCAATTTGTCGAAGCTGAGTTTGCCGTCCGGCTTCGGATAGTCGATCTTCTTGCAGTCGGCCGCCAGCTTGAGGCAGGCGTAGTCCGGCTTGGTGTCATGCAGGGTGAACGGCAGTTTGCCGCCGAAGATGTTCTGATCCAGCCAGTTGAAACCGCCGCCGACGATGGCGCCGAACTTGTGGATCGCCGGGCCGAAGTTACGGCTGGCGAACAGTTCGTCGTAGAGCCAGCTCTTCTTGAAGGCGTCGACGTAAGTGGTCAGTTCTTCAGTGCCATCCTTCTCGGCGAACAGCGCGTCAGCCACCGATTCAGCGGCGAGCATGCCGGACTTCATCGCGGTGTGGCTGCCTTTGATCTTGGCGAAGTTCAGGGTGCCGAGGTCGCAACCGATCAGCGCGCCGCCCTTGAAGACCATTTTCGGCAGCGAGTTCAGACCACCTTTGCAGATGGCGCGAGCGCCGTAGCTGACGCGTTTGCCGCCTTCCAGGTACTGCGCCAGCACCGGGTGATGTTTGAGGCGCTGGAACTCGTCGAACGGCGACAGGTAAGTGTTGCTGTAGGACAGGTCAACGATCAGACCGACCACCACCTGATTGTTTTCTAGGTGATAGAGGAACGAACCGCCGGTGTTCTCGGTGCCCATGATGTCCAGCGGCCAGCCGGCGGTGTGTACGACCAGGCCAGGCTGGTGTTTGGCCGGATCGATTTCCCAGATTTCTTTTAGACCGATGCCGTAGTGTTGGGCGTCGGCATCGCTGTCGAGGTTGAAGCGCTTGATCAGTTGCTTGCCGATGTGACCACGGCAGCCCTCGGCGAACAGCGTGTATTTGCCACGCAATTCCATGCCCGGGGTGTACAGGCCTTCTTTCGGGTTGCCTTCGCGGTCGACGCCCAGATCACCGGTGATGATCCCGCGCACGATGCCGTTTTCGTCGATCAATGCTTCCTGAGCGGCGAAGCCCGGGTAGATTTCTACCCCCAGGTTTTCGGCCTGCTGGGCCAGCCAGCGGCACAGGTTACCCAGCGAGATAATGTAGTTGCCTTCGTTGTGCATGGTCTTGGGCACAAAGAAGTCAGGAATTTTCTGCGCGCTGTCGGCGTTTTTCAGCACGAAAATGTCGTCGCGGGTGACCGGCGTATTCAGCGGAGCGCCGAGTTCTTTCCAGTCCGGGAACAATTCGTTCAGAGCGCGTGGTTCGAATACGGCACCGGAAAGGATGTGTGCGCCGACTTCGGAGCCTTTTTCGACCACGCAGACGCTGATTTCCTTACCGGCTTCGGCGGCCTTCTGCTTCAGACGGCAGGCGGCGGACAGGCCAGCGGGGCCGGCACCGACGATGACCACGTCGAATTCCATGTATTCGCGTTCCACAGGCTATCTCCTACTCAAGGCTCAACAGTTTTTTTTCTATTTTGGAGGTTTGGTGTCGCATCCAAATTGCCTTTACGTTAACGTCAAGGGCAGTAATGGAGAACCCACCTTTCTCTCTAGGGGGCGCATTATATCTACACCACTCTGAGCGTCCAATACAAACGTTTGTTTGAATTGGCTCCAGCCCAGAGAAATCAAAGAAGCGCGGCTTATGAGTGACCATTTTTCCGTATTGACCGGAATAGGCGTTCCGGTCAAGATACGGGCGGTTTTGCGCTCGCCGTAGGCAGACTGGCGGTTTCAAGAGCACCTCTAAAGACAGGGCGTAGGCAGTACAAGGTGAAGCGCAGCGCATGTCTGGCGCGCAGTTTACACACCGTGAAGATCAATGACTTGTCGGTCACCACTGACGAACGGTCATCGGATTTCGCAGCGTGGAATCACCCCGCACACAAGCCGGCGTTTTTAGAGGTGCCCTTGCAACCCGATGAGCATCAACCGCCAGGTTCGCCTAGGCGACTTTCTTTTCACCGGAGAGTAACGAGGAATCCATGAAGGTTCTTGTAGCTGTCAAACGCGTTGTGGATTACAACGTCAAGGTTCGCGTCAAGGCGGACAATTCCGGCGTAGACCTCGCCAACGTCAAGATGTCGATGAACCCGTTCTGCGAAATCGCAGTGGAAGAAGCCGTACGCCTGAAAGAAAAAGGTGTTGCGACTGAAATCGTCGTCGTCTCCATCGGCCCGACCACCGCTCAGGAGCAACTGCGTACCGCACTGGCTCTGGGTGCCGACCGTGCCATCCTCGTCGAATCCGCTGAAGATCTGACTTCGCTCGCCGTGGCCAAGCTGCTCAAGGCTGTGGTCGACAAGGAACAGCCTCAACTGGTGATCCTGGGCAAACAGGCGATCGACAGCGACAACAACCAGACCGGCCAGATGCTCGCTGCACTGAGCGGCTACGGTCAGGGCACTTTCGCCTCGAAAGTCGAAGTGTCCGGCGACAGCGTTGCCGTGACTCGCGAAATCGACGGCGGCGCGCAGACCGTTTCCCTGAAACTGCCGGCCATCGTCACCACCGACCTGCGTTTGAACGAGCCGCGCTACGCGTCCCTGCCAAACATCATGAAAGCCAAGAAGAAGCCTCTCGAAGTGCTGACTCCGGACGCTTTGGGCGTTTCCACCGCCTCCACCAACAAGACCCTGAAAGTCGAAGCGCCGGCTGCACGCAGCGCGGGCATCAAGGTCAAGTCGGTGGCTGAACTGGTCGAGAAACTGAAAAACGAAGCGAAGGTAATCTGACCATGACTATCTTGGTAATCGCTGAACACGACAATAAAGTGCTGGCCCCGGCCACGCTGAACACCGTGGCTGCTGCTGCCAAAATTGGCGGCGATATCCACGTACTGGTAGCAGGTCAGGGCGCTGGCGCCGTGGCTGAAGCCGCTGCGAAAATCGCTGGCGTGAGCAAAGTCCTCAACGCTGACAACGCCGCTTACGCGCATCAGCTGCCGGAAAACGTTGCTCCATTGGTTGCAGAGCTGGGCAAGGGTTACAGCCACATCCTGGCTGCCGCCACTTCCAACGGCAAAAACATCCTGCCGCGCGTTGCTGCTGCGCTGGACGTTGACCAGATCTCCGAGATCATTTCGGTCGAAAGCGCCGACACGTTCAAGCGTCCGATCTACGCCGGTAACGCCATCGCTACCGTGCAATCGACCGCTGCGATCAAAGTGATCACCGTGCGTGCTACCGGTTTCGACCCGGTGGCTGCTGAAGGTGGTTCGGCTGCCGTTGAAGCAGTCGCTGCTGCTCACGACGCTGGCATCTCCAGCTTCGTCGGCGAAGAGCTGGCCAAGTCCGATCGTCCAGAGCTGACCGCTGCCAAGATCGTCGTTTCCGGCGGCCGTGGCATGCAGAACGGCGACAACTTCAAACACCTGTACGCTCTGGCTGACAAGCTGGGCGCTGCCGTGGGTGCTTCGCGCGCCGCGGTCGATGCAGGTTTCGTCCCGAACGACATGCAGGTCGGTCAGACCGGCAAGATCGTTGCGCCACAGCTGTACATCGCCGTCGGTATCTCCGGCGCGATCCAGCATCTGGCCGGCATGAAAGACTCCAAAGTGATCGTTGCGATCAACAAGGACGAAGAAGCGCCGATCTTCCAGGTAGCTGATTACGGTCTGGTAGCGGATCTGTTTGAAGCAATCCCTGAGCTGGAGAAGCTGGTCTAATCCAGCCGCTTCACTTATAAAGAGCCCGACCTTTTGGTCGGGCTTTTTTTTGACTCGGATTTGAGTGGGAGCGTTTAGCCATGGATCTGCGCCGCAGGTTGTTATTAGGATTGATCCTCTTGCCGGGAATGGCTACGGCCGCCGGCAAGTGCGAGCGCCTCGTCGTCACCGGCAGCCCGGATGCGCCGCCGTACCTGTGGCAAGACCCGCAGAATCCCAAGCACTTGATCGGTGCCAGTGCCGATCTGTTGCAGCAAGTCGCCAAAGACCTGGGCATCAAGGTCGAGTTGCTCTACGCCGGCAAACGCTCGCAGGCACTTGATGAAGTGCGCAGTGGGCGCATGGACATGCTGGCCGATGCGGCGCTGACCTTCAATGAGCTGGAGAACCTCGACTACATTTACCCGCCAATCCTGCAGAACGACTATCTGGTGTGGACCCGCAAAGGCTCGACACTGGCGTACAGCGAAGCCAAAGACCTGCTTGGCCATACCGGTGGTTTGTCGGAAAAGTCTCGAATGACCCAGGCATTCGGCACTTTCGCCGATCAGCAATTGACCCTTACCCGGTCAGCCAACCTCACCCAGGCCTTTCAGAAACTTCTGCTGGGCGAGGTGGAATATGTACTCGCCGGTCGCTACTCGGGCATGGCTGCCGCGCAGGCGTTGGGCATGGCCAATGATTTGCTGGCCTTCGAGCAACCCATTGATCGACCGGGGCTGTTTCTGGCGGTTTCGCATAACTCGGCATGCAACGATCCGTGGTTGCGCGGACAGTTGGCCAAAAAGATGACAGAATTGCCCGCGTCCGGACTGACGGAAGCTGCGCTGCAACGCAATATCGAGCGCTGGAAGGCGCAACAGCAACAGCCGCAACAACCCGTCAGTGCCCCAAAACAGTAGGGATTCTTAGTGAGTATTCGACCTCTTTTCGCGGCTGTGGCCGTTCTGGCCATGGCCGGTTGCGCAACCGATCCGGCACCCAATGAACAAATGCGCCTGACCGAGCAAACCATCGCTCAGGCCAAAGCCGTCGGCGCCACCGCCGATGACGTGCCGGAAATGAAACTGGCCGAAACCAAGTACAACCGGGCCAAGGGCAACATGGCCGACGAGTCCTATCGGAATGCGCGTATGCGTGCCGAACAGGCAGAGCTCGACGCCCGTCTGGCCGAAGCCAAAGTGCTGACGCAAAAAAGCGAAGAGCAGGTCAATGTACTGAACACGCGTATTGCCCGTTTGCGCAAGCAACTGGGAGATGCCAAATGAGCCTCAAGTCCAAAGTGCTCGGTGGTCTGCTTCTCGCCGGTTGCGTCAGCCTCTACGGCTGCGCCGGTCAACACAGTGAATCCGCTCTGCAAGAGGCCAGCGCCGACTTTCAGAAGGTCAAGGAAGATTCCAACGTCCTGCGCATTGCGCCGAAAGACGTGATCCGTGCCGGTGAGTCCCTGGCCCGCGCTGATCGCCTGTCCACCTATTGGGGCAGTGGTTCGGATGTGGTGCATTACGCCTACCTAAGCCAGCGCTACAGCGAGATCGCTCGCGAGCACACCAATAAGGCGCTCAACGAAGAGCGCGCAGCCAAGCTCGAACTGGAGCGTCAGCGCCTGCAACTGGCCCTGCGCGAATCGAAGTTGCTCAGCGTTCAACAGCAGGGCAAATGGCTCGAAGAACAGATTGTCGCACTGGCCACCACGCAGACCGATCGCGGCCTGGTGATGACCCTCGGCGACGTGTTGTTCGACACCGGTGAAGCGGAGCTGAAAAACTCGGCCAACCGCGTCGTTCTGAAGATCGTGCAGTTCCTGCAATTGAATCCCAAGCGCGTAGTACGTATTGAGGGTTACACCGACAGCACCGGTGGCAAACAGGAAAACCTCAAACTGTCTCGCGACCGCGCGCAGTCAGTCGCCGACGTGCTGATGGACCTGGGCATTGAGGACAAGCGCATTCAGGTTGAAGGCTACGGCGATGAGTACCCGGTGGACGCCAACGCTTCCGAGCGTGGACGTGCACAGAATCGCCGAGTGGAAATTGTGTTCTCCGACGAAAAAGGCCAGCTCGGCGCCGCCCGTTGAGGGCAGCGTCTCTGGAAAGCCCGGGCTGTCATGCAGCACCGGGCTTTTTTATGCCTGTCGATTGGTTCGCACATCAATACAGTTGCAGCTGACACAGCGCTGTATGGTCGACTAGAGTGACAACTGTCCCAGTACACTTCTAAACTGTTCCGGTATTGTTTCACACAAGAATAAAATGCCCGTGAAATCGAGTGCTGCGTCATGACCAATCTCTTGCTCTATCAACGTATTGCTCAGCAACTGGCCGAAGACATCCGCCGTGGTGTCTATCAACCGGGGGAGCGCGTGCCTTCGGTGCGCAAGATGAGTTCGCAGCTCAACGTCAGCCATGCGACGGTGTTGCAGGCCTACGCCAACCTCGAGGATCAGGGGCTGATCCGCGCGCGGCCGCAGTCTGGTTATTACGTACACCAGACGCCGGCGCTGACAGCACCGACGCCTGACATTGCCCGAGTTGAACGGCCAGGTATGGTCACCCGCAGCAGCATCATTCAACAAGTGCTGGTCGAGTCGCGCCGCGAAGGTGTCTTCCCGTTGGGTGCCGCGGTACCGAGCGTTGACTATTTGCCGGTGCGGGCACTGCACCAGCAACTGGCCAAAGTCACTCGCTTCCACAGCCCGCGCGCATTCAGCTATATGTTCAGCCCGGGCTTCGAGCCACTACGCCGGCAAGTGGCGATCCGCATGCGCGATGCCGGTGTGGTGGTTGATCCCTCGGAAGTGGTGATCACCCACGGTTGTGTCGATGCCTTGCAGATGTCGCTGCGAGTGCTGACCCGGCCGGGCGATCTGATCGCCGCCGAGTCGCCGACCTATTACGGTCTGCTGCAACTGGCCGACCTGCTGGGCCTGAAAGTCATCGAGATCCCCAGTGATCCGGCCACCGGCATGAGCCTCGAAGCCCTGCAACTGGCGGCCAACCAATGGTCGATCAAGGCGCTGGTGCTGACCACGCGCCTGAGCAATCCACTGGGCGGTACCATGCCGGAGGAGCGGCAGAAACAGTTGCTGCGCCTGGCCTCTGATTTCGATATTCAGATCGTCGAAGACGACATCTATGGCGAGTTGATGTTCGAGCAGGGCCGTACCAAAGCGCTCAAGGCGTATGACCGGCTTGATCGGGTGATCTACTGCTCCAGCTTCTCCAAAACCCTGTCGCCTGGTGTCCGCATCGGCTGGATGATTGCTGGCAAGTACCAGCAGGAAATCCAGCGCTTGCAGACCTTCAGCACACATTCGGCGTGTAGCGTCACGCAAATGGGAATTGCCGCCTATCTGGAAAACGGCGGTTATGACCGGCATTTACGGTACATCCGCCAGGAATACCGAAAAAACCTCAGTGCGTTCCAGTTGGCGGTGCAGCAGTACTTCCCCGAAGGCACGCAAATGACCCGGCCCACGGGCGGTTTCATCCTGTGGGTGAGTCTGCCGGGCAGGGTCAATACTCAGGAATTGCATGTCCGTGCGTTGCAGCAAGGCATCAGCATCGCACCGGGGCTGATCTTCAGTAATACCGAGCAATTCAACCACTGTATCCGCCTGAACTGCGGCATTCCGTGGAACCGCGAGGCGGAGCGGGCGTTGATGACGCTGGGGCTGTTGGCGACCCAACTGTGTCAGGAAACGGCTGGCGGATTCTGAACGAACGGCCGGTCATGCTTGTCTTGTGGCGCTCAACAAGCGAGCATATGGCCCTCTGCCGTTAGTGTCGTTGGGTCCATGAAAGCGATTTTTTCTGCCGCTGGGGTTGTGCTTTTTTCGCTGATGATCATTCATGCGCCGCAGGTGCTGGCGGCTGCGGTTCAGGATAAACCGGCAGCGACGAGCCAAGCGCAGAAGCCGGCGGCGAGTAAAAAAGCCGCCCCGGTAAAAAAAGCCCAGCCAAAGAAAGCTGCTCCGGTGAAGAAGCGTCCGCCGGTGGCCTCCAAATCGAAACCCGCTAGGGAAATAGCAAAGTCCAAACTGCCGTCAGCGAAGCTGGATCTGAGTTTGCCCAAGGACATGGTTGAAGAATTGAAGCCGCCTGGCACTGTCATTTCGCCTAAGCGCGAGCCGATTCTGCCGCAGATGTTTGGGGAAAAAGACAGCGGATTCCAGCTCAATGGGCGTTTGCTCAAAAACGAAATGGACTTGCAACTACGCAATGAAGAGCGTCGGGATGTTGAAGGCGCAGCGCTTGATTTCGAGTTCAAGCAGTAAATACCTCCCATCTGTGACCCGCGAAGCAGACGCTTTGTCGGAGACTGGTCAGTCACATTCACTTATCCGTAAAAACCCCGGTACAGGGAATTTGAAACAGCCGTTTTAGCGGTTACTCTGTTCGGCGTCCCTTTTACACATTGCCCGTCGCGAGGACTTGTTCGTCATGAAATGCCGTGAAGGCTGTGGCGCTTGCTGCATTGCCCCTTCCATCAGTTCGGCGATACCCGGCATGCCTGATGGCAAACCTGCCGGCGAACGTTGCGTGCAACTTTCGGTCGATAACCTGTGCAGCATTTTCGGTCGCCCGGAGCGTCCGGCTGTCTGTTCGGGCTTCGCCGCCGATATCGAGGTGTGTGGCAGCAGTTCGCAAGAAGCGATCAGATTGATCGGCTGGTGGGAGCAAATGACGGCGGCGTGATGTGTCAAACGAACGGAACTTCAACAATAAGGAATAAGACTATGGGTTCGCTGCATCGTATCGCTGTGTTGTGTGGTTTGACCGCCGTGCTGGCCACTTCCGCCGCTCAGGCTGAGGACTGGAAAGTCGCCAAGAACGAGGACGGCATCAAGGTCTCCCTAAGCGAAGTGCCGGGTTCGGACTACAAGTCCTATCAGGGCGTCGCCCTGATGAAGACCACCGTCGCCAAGCTGCGCGCACTGCAGGAAGACGTCGCCGGCGCCTGCGCCTGGATTCACGAGTGCAAGACCCAGAAACTGCTCAAGCATGAGGGCGACAAGAGCTGGACCTATAGCCAGTTCAATACGCCTTGGCCGGTAACTCCGCGTGACTCGGTGATTGAAGTCACCACCGTCGAAGGTGCCGACGGCAGCCTGACCCGCAACCTCAAAGGTCTGCCGACGTACGTTCCTGAAGAAAAAGGCTTTGTCCGCGTGCAGCAGGTCATAGGCTTCTGGAAGTTCGTACCGAAGGGCGACCAGGTTGAAGTCACTTATCAAGTGCACACCGAACCAGGTGGCAGCGTGCCGGCGATGGTTGCCAACAAGTTTGTTGTTGATGCTCCGTTCAAAACCCTTAAAGCCTTGAAAGAGCGCGCCGAGAAGTAATCGCCGCCCATTCAGCAAAACGCCCCGATCAATTCGGGGCGTTTTGTTTTGTAGCTTTATTGTGTTTCCAGATATGCGTTGAACGAAATTTTCACAATGCGTTCAAGACAATTCGCCCGCGCTGTTTGCACCCTGTCCCTGTCTGCCGTGGCTTTAAATGAAAGTGTCTGGTAGCGGGTCAGTAATCAATGGCAATGGTGCGGATGATCGTGCAACATTTGCGCACCGCGCACGCCCCGGGGCCTGGAATGGCCAATAGAGGGCATGGCGCCGCTGTATTTTGCAACTTCAACTTCCAATGGGTCCTAAAACGACATGGCAAACCCGGACGCCCTGAATCAGCAGCGATCTTCCACTCGCCTGCTGCAACCGACCGTCAAATCGCATCTGGCTTACACGCTGCTTTGCGCGCTGGTCATGATGGTGATGTTTTCCGTGCTGCGCCTCGCGCTGCTGGTCTACAACCGCGAGATGATCCTCGACACCCCGGCCTCGACTTTCCTCGAAGCCTTCGCCAACGGCCTGCGTTTCGACTTGCGCCTGGTGGTCTACGTCTGCATTCCGCTGGTGCTGGCACTGTTCAGTGCCCGCGCCATGGCGGCGCGTGGCTTCTTCCGTCTGTGGCTGACCGTCGCCTCAAGCATCGCGCTGTTTCTCGGCCTGATGGAGATGGACTTCTACCGCGAGTTTCACCAGCGCCTCAACGGCCTGGTGTTTCAGTACGTGAAGGAAGATCCGAAAACCGTGATGAGCATGCTCTGGTACGGCTTTCCGGTGGTGCGCTATCTGCTGGCCTGGGTGATCGGCACCGTAATCCTGACCCTGGCGTTCAAGGGCGCCGACCGTGCCACGCGGCCGCGCGGGCCGTTCAGCGGTGGCAGCGTCAGCACTCGCCAGGTGGCCCCGTGGTACATGCGCCTTGCAGTGTTTGTGGTTTGCCTGCTGATCTGCGTAGTCGCGGCCCGTGGCACCCTGCGCCAAGGCCCGCCAATGCGCTGGGGTGACGTCTACACCACCGATTCCAACTTCGCCAACCAACTCGGCCTTAACGCCACGCTGTCGCTGATCGAGGCCGCCAAGTCCCGCATGGGCGAGGATCGCGACAACATCTGGAAAGCCACGCTGCCGCAGGAGCAAGCGCAGAAAGTCGTGCGTGACATGCTGCTGATGCCTGACGACAAACTGGTCGATGCCGATATTGCCGCCGTGCGCCGTGATTACACGCCGCCGGCCGATAAGACCCTGCCGATCAAGAACGTCGTCGTGATCCTGATGGAAAGCATGGCCGGTCATTCGGTTGGCGCCTTGGGCGCACCGGGTAACATCACGCCTTACCTGGACAAACTGGCCAAGGAAGGTCTGCTGTTCGACCGCTTCTTCTCCAACGGTACGCACACCCACCAGGGCATGTTCGCGACCATGGCCTGCTTCCCGAACCTGCCAGGCTTCGAATACCTGATGCAGACGCCGGAAGGCAGCCACAAGCTGTCCGGCCTGCCGCAGGTGCTCAGCGCCCGTGACTACGACGACGTCTACGTCTACAACGGCGACTTCGCCTGGGACAACCAGTCGGGCTTCTTCAGCAACCAGGGCATGACCAACTTTGTTGGCCGTAACGACTTCGTCAACCCGGTGTTCTCCGATCCGACGTGGGGCGTGTCCGACCAGGACATGTTCGACCGTGGTCTGCAGGAGCTCAAGGCGCGGGAAAACGGCAAGCCGTTCTACGCGTTGCTGCAAACCCTGTCCAACCACACGCCGTACGCTTTGCCGACACCATTGCCGGTCGAGCGTGTGACCGATCGCGGTTCGCTCAACGAGCATTTGACCGCGATGCGTTACTCGGACTGGGCGCTGGGTCAGTTCTTCGAGAAGGCGCGCAAAGAGCCTTACTTCAAGGAAACCCTGTTCGTGATCGTCGGCGACCACGGTTTCGGTAACGAACGCCAGATCACCGAAATGGATCTGGGCCGCTTCAACGTGCCGATGCTGATGATCGCACCGGGCATCCAGGAGAAGTTCGGTACCCGCGACCACACCGTGGGCACGCAGATCGATATCGTGCCGACCATCATGGGGCGTCTGGGTGGCGAAGTACGTCATCAGTGCTGGGGTCGCGACTTGCTCAACCTGCCGCAAGGCGACACCGGTTTCGGTGTGATCAAGCCATCGGGTAGCGAGCAGACTACTGCGATCGTCACTGCCGACCAGATTCTGGTGTTGCCGAGAGACAAGGACATGGGGCCGAAGATCTGGCGGTACGAGCTGGGGGCCAATCCACACGCCGAGGTCGTTCCTGATGCACCGCGCACTGCCGAGTTGAAACTCAAGCTCGAAGCGTTCCTGCAAACGGCGACCAAAAGCCTGTTGGATAACACCGCCGGTGTCATTCACGGTACGCCGGACTGAATGATCGGCATACGCTTCGCGCAATAAAAAAGAGGCCCTGAAAAGGGTAATGCCGATCAGTTAAGCCCTTTTGCTTGACCTTTGGCCGCAAGAAATCAAAATCCGATGCCTGAATAGGCATCGGATTTTTTTATGCGTCTGGCTCGGGCACTGGAACTTACCCACAACTTCGTCTCGACTCCCAACTCCCTCGAAGGGTTGGACTCGTTGCTTGATCCATCTCTGGTCGAACAGGCATTGGAGCAGGCCGGTGTAGCCACTTTGCGCAGGCGACGCTTACCTTTGG
>NZ_FYDT01000024.1:0-96753 GCF_900187585.1 Pseudomonas sp. Irchel 3E19 | reverse complement strand
GAATGCAGATTGCGCTGCCTTCGGAATATTTTCCCGTCATTCCTCTGGAAAAACTGGCCCAGCGCTTACTAGAGCTGGCCAGCAACATCCAACCCAAACAAGTTGCGAAAAGCCCCCGTGGCCCCAAGGTGCCTAAGCCCAAGACATGGGTCCAAGGCACGGCGGTGCATGCGCATGTTTCAACGGACAGAGTAATCAAGGCTGCCAAAACTAAAAGACCTTGAAAGGGATGGCCGTAAGGGCGAAACCCTAAGCCGCCGTTACCGCAGCAACGGATATGCCCCCTCCAATTGACTCAAATCCCCCCCTCATGCTCTCCTACGCAACTTGTTACGGGTGCCCTTCACAGGGTGAAACGGGAAACCGGTGAATCATGTGCTTTACTCAAGCCCATGTCAGTCCGGTGCTGCCCCCGCAACGGTAAGCGAGTGAAGCGTCAAAACCACTGTGCCCCAACGGCATGGGAAGGTGACGCTTGCAGGTCGGCCTGACGCCAACCCCTCGTGAGCCCGGAGACCGGCCCGCAACACACAGCCCGCAGTCATGCGTCGCTGAACATAACAAACCCGCGGTGGGCGGGCGCTGTTCGAACCTCTGCGAGCCCGACCCGCAGGGGTTTTCATGCGCTCTATGACCCCGCTGACACTCCAGAGGGAAGCGCCATGTCGATCATCAGCAGCACCGCCAGCAACACCGACAAGATCTCCAGCACCACCACCCTGAGCCAACGCCTGACCGCCGCCATTTTCGCGTCGATCCTGGGCGCCAGCCTCGTCTATTTCGCCGGTTTCTCGCACATCGAAGCGGTGCACAACGCCGCTCACGATACCCGCCACAGCGCCGCGTTCCCGTGCCACTGAGACCTGCCGACATGATCAAGCGTATTGCGCAAACAGCAGGTTTCAGCGGTCTGCTGGCCGCCCTGCTCCTCACCCTGCTGCAAAGCTTCTGGGTTTCGCCGCTGATTCTGCAGGCCGAAACCTATGAAAAGTCCGAACCTGCGGCTGAAGTACACGAACATGCAGCTGGCACGGCTGCCCACACCCACGACGCCGAAGCCTGGGAGCCGGAAGATGGCTGGCAGCGTGTGGTCTCGACCACGGGCGGCAATCTGGTGGTGGCCGTCGGTTTTGCCCTGATGCTCGCAGGTCTCTACACCCTGCGCGCGCCGACCAAAACTTCGCAAGGTCTGCTCTGGGGCCTGGCCGGCTACGCCACGTTCGTGCTGGCACCGACTTTGGGCTTGCCGCCGGAATTGCCGGGCACTGCTGCGGCGGATCTGGCTTCACGGCAGCTCTGGTGGATCAGCACAGCCGCGTCCACCGCCGTCGGCCTGGCGTTGATCGCGTTCAGCCGCCATTGGCTGATGAAAATCCTCGGTGTGGCGATTCTCGCTGTGCCGCACGTCATCGGTGCACCTCAGCCGGAAGTGCATTCGATGCTGGCGCCAGAAGCGCTTGAGGCACAGTTCAAAATCGCTTCGCAGTTGACCAACGTGGCGTTCTGGCTGGCCTTGGGCCTGATCAGTGCCTGGTTGTTCCGCCGCAAAAGCGAAGGTCAATACCACGTATGACCGATGACAGCGCAGCGCCGACCTTCGTGGTCGGCCTGGGCTGCCAGCGCGGCTGCCCCGCCAGCACATTACGCGCGTTACTCGATCAAGCCTTGCAGGCCCATCGCATTGAGCTCGAAGCGGTCAAGGCCTTGGCCAGCATCGACTTGAAACGCGATGAGCCAGGTTTGCAAGAACTCGCCGCACAATTGGCCCTGCCGTTGCTGTATTTCAGCAGCGAACAATTGGCCAGCTATCAACAGCAGCTAAGTCACCATTCGCAGATCGCCTACGAGCGCACCGGTTGTTACGGCGTCGCCGAAAGCGCCGCACTGGCGCTCGCTGAACAGCTGATCCAGGCACCGGCAAAACTGCTGATTTCCCGGCAAAAATACGCTCAGGCAACGCTGGCATTGGCCGGCGCTGCGTAAAATCCCGATAATCCCCGCCATCGATCATGAGCGATCTTCATCTGAAGCATGGCTGCACCTCTTTTCCAAAGGATTCAACGATGACCGTTTACTTCATCGGCGCAGGCCCCGGCGACCCGGAATTGATCACCGTCAAAGGCCAGCGGCTGATCCGCAGTTGCCCGGTGATCATCTATGCAGGCTCTCTGGTACCGGCGGCGGTGCTGGACGGTCACCAGGCAGAAACAGTGGTTAATAGCGCTGAACTGCATCTGGAACAGATCATCGAACTGATCAAAACCGCCCATGCCAAGGGCCAGGATGTGGCGCGAGTGCATTCGGGGGATCCGAGTCTGTATGGCGCGATTGGTGAGCAGATTCGTTATCTGCGCGAGCTGAATATTCCGTTTGAGATCGTTCCCGGCGTGACGGCGACAGCGGCGTGTGCGGCGTTGCTCGGTGCGGAATTAACCCTGCCGGATGTCTCGCAAAGCGTGATTCTGACCCGTTACGCCGATAAAACCGCGATGCCGGCGGGTGAGGAATTGGGCAGTCTGGCGCAGCACGGTGCGACCATGGCGATTCATCTGGGGGTCAATCATCTGGAGAAGATCATCGCTGAACTGCTGCCGCATTACGGCGCGGATTGCCCGATTGCGGTGATTCACCGGGCGACTTGGCCGGATCAGGACTGGGTAGTGGGGACGCTGGCGGACATTGCCGAGAAGGTTGAGGCCAAAGGGTTTCGGCGCACGGCGTTGATTCTGGTCGGGCGGGTATTGGGGAGTGAGGTGTTTAGCGAGTCATCGCTGTATCGCGCCGGGCATGCACATTTGTATCGCCCATGAAGGCCTCTTCGCGAGCAAGCCCGCTCCCACATTTGGAATGCGATCAAATGTGGGAGCGAGCCTGCTCGCGAAGGCATCGGCAAATGTTACGCATAAAAAAACGGCGCTCACGGGGCGCCGTTTTTCATGTCCGCAGCGAACACCTTAGTAGTAGGCGTTTTCTTTCTGCGTGTGGTCGGTCACGTCGCGAACGCCCTTGAGCTCAGGAATACGCTCGAGCAAGGTGCGCTCGATGCCTTCCTTCAAGGTCACGTCAGCCTGGCCGCAGCCCTGGCAACCGCCACCGAACTGCAACACGGCAATGCCGTCTTCAACCACATCGATCAGGCTGACCTGACCGCCGTGGCTGGCCAGCCCCGGGTTGATTTCAGTTTGCAGGTAGTAATTGATGCGCTCGTTGACCGGGCTATCGGCGTTGACCATCGGCACTTTGGCGTTTGGCGCCTTGATGGTCAACTGGCCGCCCATGCGGTCGGTGGCGTAATCGACTACCGCGTCATCCAGGAAGGCTTCGCTGAACGAATCGATATAAGCGGTGAAGCTTTTCAGCCCCAACGCCGTGTCTTCGGGTTTTTCTTCGCCCGGCTTGCAGTAGGCAATGCAGGTTTCAGCGTACTGGGTGCCAGGCTGGGTGATGAAGACGCGGATGCCGATGCCTGGGGTGTTCTGCTTGGAGAGCAGATCGGCCAGGTAATCGTGGGCGGCGTCGGTAATGGTAATAGCGGTCATGGAAACTCCTCGCAGGCTTGTGGCGGAGTTTACGCCAATCATTGCGCCGGACAAAGTCCTAGTATTTTTGTCGGGAAAGATTCTCGCCGGGTTTGTCGTCAATCTGCGCCTTGAGCCAACGGTAGCTGCGTTTTTCCACCCATTCGTAGCTCAACCACGAGCCGACGCCGATAGCCAAAGCGCACACGCCGAACATCAGATAAGGGTTGATCCCGAAGCGCTGCGCCACGAAACCACCGGCCGACAGCACCAGAACGTGCATCAGATAGACCGAATAGGAACAATCGCCCAACAGCTTGAGCACCCGACTGCGCTCGACGTAACGCTCCAGTGCCATGCACGCCATGACCAGCACCGCACTTGGCAGGCCCCAATTGAGTAGCCTCGGCGCCGGCGCCAGATGATAAATCGCCAGCAATGCGCCGATGATCCCCAGCAACGGCAACCCCAACCCCAACCCCGCGCCGATCAATCCACGGCGATAGAGCACGCCGATGCCGATGCCGAGCAAAAACTCGTAAACGATGTCCGCACGGTAGAACTTATTAATCCAGCCAAACGCCTGACAGGCACTAAACAGCAGCGCCGCCGCCACCAGCAAGCGAACCTGCCAGCGAAACACCAGCGCACAGGCAAACAGCACGTAAAACAGCATTTCGTAATTGAGCGTCCAGCCGACATTCAATGTCGGATAGATGCCGTACCCGCCGGGATTCTCCGTGGGAATGAACAGCAGCGACGATAGAAAATGGCCCCAGTCCACTGTCTGGTCGGGCAGTAGCGGCTGCGCGTAAACCACCAGCAACGCCATCAGCAACGTATACAGCCAATACGCCGGGACGATACGAAACAGCCGATACAGCAGAAACTGCCCGGGCCGCAGGGTCTTGTTTTCGGTCGAGAGAAAAATCACCAGGCCACTGATGACGAAGAAGATATCGACCCCTACCGCGCCTTTGTCGATGAACATCTGACCGACCGGCCCACGCGCTTGGAAATCGAAAAAATCTGCATCAAGTGGTGACAGACCACCGTCCACGCGGCGAGCGCACGCAGGGCCTGTACTGAGATCAACATCGCCCGCTCCCGATCACAATTCCAAAAACACCACTTCACCCTGTGGGAGCGAGCCTGCTCGCGAAAGCGACGGCACATTCAATGTATTCGGTGCCTGACATTCCGCCTTAGCGAGCAGGCTCGCTCCCACAGGGGATTTGTGTGTTACCTGAAGCTGTGACCGCAGGCCTGCCTCAAACGATCAAAGATTCTCGTAGCGGTTCATGTCCAGTACGCCCTCTTCCACCGGTTCGGTCTCGTGGATGTATTGGCTCAGATCGTGGAAATACATCCAGAATTGCGGATGACTGCGACGAATCCCCCAACGTTCGACGATTTTCTCGAAGCGATTGGCGTCCTTGGCACTTTCCATCGCATCGACAAACGCCGGCACTTGTTCGGCAGGAATGTTGAAGATGAAGTTCGGATAACTGCTGAGCACACCCGGATAGATCGTGAGCGTGTCGAGCCCCGGCTGATAACGCAGCGACTCACCGAGCAAGAACGCCACGTTGCTATGCGCGCGGTTACGCAACAGGCTGTAGACCTCTCGTTTGCCGCTGGCGGTTTCGACGCGCAGCAGGGTGGCTTCCGGCAACTGTTCGATGACCTTCAGGCCCGCGGCCGGGCGCGAAGCCAGGCGGCTTAGCGCTTGCTCGGCATTTTGCAGCGCCGGATCAATGTTCGGCCGCGAACAATAAGCGCCGTCGCAACGATTGATCGGATCCGGTCGAGCATTCAGGTCGCCATAGCGCGCGAGCAACTGCTGGGCGAAATCGTATTTCGGATTCTTCTCGTCCAGCTTCAGGCCGGTCGGTTTGTCGTCGTCGATGGCTTCGTAATCGAGCCACATCTTGAACTGGCCACCGCTCTGATACCAATCGTCGAGGTAATCCTCGCGGGAATCGGCGGGCATCAGGCGCAGGAAGTTCTGCTCGGCGCCATTGCGGATCAGGTCGAAATACAGGCGGGTTTGCGCCTGATGGGAGACGTTGCCGAACACATCGAAGTTGACTGCCAACTGGTAATAGGTGCGCTCCAGCAGCGGATAGTCGAACAGCCACATCGTTTGCGGCACCTCGCCGATCAGGCCTTTGCTCACCGAGGCGCTGTCGAAGTGGCGGAAAATGCTCAACAGCGCGTTGTCGTTGCCGGCCCACAGGGTCGACCAGCTCGGTGCCGGCAAATCGGCGTAGCTGTCGCGGCGCAAGGCTTCGTATTCGTTTCGTTTGTCACGGTAGTTGCGCCACAGGCTCAGTACGCTGCCGACGTCGTCGTTCTGCCCGGGCATGGCCAGCAACGGCGTGGCCTGGCCGCGATAATTCGGGTCAGTGATATAGAGGTCATGTTCCGGCGCCTGGAACAGCGCCCAGAAGTTGTCACGGATCACGTCGGTGGCGATCTGACCACGGCACACCGGGCCACGAATGAAGGTGCGCACGAAGTATTCAGCGTTATCGAGCATGAACTGATAGCGCGCCTGCGCCGGAATCGCCTCGAACGTAGCGAAAGGATTGGCCCGGCTCTGCGGGCCGTAACCCGGTAAAGCGTTGACCTGCCAGTTGCCGCTGTAGAACAGGCTTTTGACCCGCGCCATCTTCGCCGCGCTCAGCGGATAAGTGATGTGGGTCTTGTGTACGATCACCCCTTGCACCGGCCACAAGCGGTAATACACCTGGGTGCCCGGATCATCGTTGGGGCGACGCGTGGCGATCAGATCGATCGGCTGACCGCTTGGTGTGCGCGAGCGCACCCACTGAAAGTAATGTCCTGGCTCGCCGTCCTTGAAATAGAGGTGCGCGAGGTACCAGTGCTCGAACAACCAGCGCCCTACCAGACTCTGGCGTGCGCCGGGGGTATTGAGCAGGTTTTCCCACTGGACGATCTGCAACGCCTCTTTGGCGCTCGGCGCCAGGCCTTGTTCGTCAATCGGCGCGCCAGACGCCAGCCAGCGCTGCAGCGTCTGGTATTGCTGATCGGTCAGACCGGTGACGGCCAGCGGCATGCCCTCTTTCGGATGCGCACCGGCGTAACCCTCATACTCGGCGGGCATCGCGCACATGTTCTCGCGGTTCAGGCCCAGCACGATGTCTTCCGGCAGCTTGGCATTGGGCGTCAACGGGGTTTTGTGCCCCAGCTCCAGCATGCGCGCCATCAATGCCGCCTGACTGCCCTGGGCGTCGAGCACCGAATAGAAGCCTTTTTGCTGCCAGGCGCGTTTGCCGAAGGCGTCATAGAACAAACGCGTGGTCGGCGCCGCCTGCGTGCGCTCGCCGTCGTAGACCGGCATTTTGCTCGCGCCACGCGCCGCGCCTTCGCCGCTGCCCAGGTTGAGCTGACAGGCAGAGTCGTAGCACGCATGGCAGGCCACGCACTTCTCGGTGAAGATCGGCTGGATATCGCGGGTGTATGACACAGGCGAGGTCAAGGGCTCTTGCGCAACGGCGCCCCAGCTTAAGAACAGCAAAACAATGCTGATGACGCGGTACGACATGTGCCTGATCCCAACCCTGAAGAAAAACGCCGCGATTCTACAGTATGACGCCCGTACCAACATGAGCGATATTCATGAAAAACCTGCACATGCTCCAAAAGCGCACAGGTTTGTTATGATCCCGCTCCTTCGTAATGGTCTTTCCGAGTAGTCCAAATGTCCGATCGCAGCGTCCGCCTTCAAGCTCTCAAGCAAGCTCTCAAAGAGCGCATCCTGATACTCGACGGCGGCATGGGCACCATGATCCAGAGCTACAAGCTCGAAGAGCAGGATTATCGCGGCAAACGCTTCGCGGACTGGCCGAGTGACGTCAAGGGCAACAACGACCTGCTGGTCATCACCCGCCCGGACGTGATCGGTGGCATCGAGAAAGCCTACCTGGATGCCGGCGCCGACATTCTGGAAACCAACACCTTCAACGCCACGCGTATTTCCATGGCCGACTACGGCATGGAAGAACTGGCCTACGAGCTAAACGTAGAAGGCGCACGCCTGGCGCGCAAGATTGCCGATGCCAAGACCGCCGAGAACCCGGACAAGCCACGCTTTGTCGCCGGCGTACTTGGCCCGACCAGCCGCACCTGCTCGCTGTCGCCTGACGTCAACAACCCTGGCTATCGCAACGTCACCTTTGATGAGCTGGTGGAGAACTACACCGAAGCCACCAAAGGCCTGATCGAGGGCGGCGCCGACCTGATCCTGATCGAAACCATCTTCGACACCCTCAACGCCAAAGCCGCGATTTTCGCCGTGCAAGGCGTGTTCGAAGAGCTGCACCTCGAATTGCCGATCATGATTTCCGGGACCATCACCGACGCCTCCGGCCGCACCCTGTCTGGCCAGACCACCGAAGCGTTCTGGAACTCCGTGGCCCACGCCAAGCCGATCTCGGTGGGGCTGAACTGCGCCCTCGGCGCCAGTGAATTGCGTCCGTACCTGGAAGAGCTGTCGAACAAGGCCAGCACCCACGTTTCCGCGCACCCGAACGCTGGTCTGCCGAACGAGTTCGGCGAGTACGACGAACTGCCGTCGCAAACCGCCAAGGTCATCGAAGAGTTCGCTCAAAGCGGCTTCCTCAACATCGTCGGCGGCTGCTGCGGCACCACGCCGGGGCATATCGAGGCCATCGCCAAAGCCGTGGCCGGTTATGCGCCGCGGCAGATTCCGGACATCCCGAAGGCGTGCCGCCTCTCGGGTCTGGAGCCGTTCACCATTGATCGCAGCTCGCTGTTCGTCAACGTCGGCGAGCGCACCAACATCACCGGTTCCGCCAAGTTCGCCCGCCTGATCCGTGAAGACAACTACACCGAAGCGCTGGAAGTCGCCCTGCAGCAGGTCGAGGCCGGCGCGCAGGTGATCGACATCAACATGGACGAAGGCATGCTCGATTCGAAGAAGGCCATGGTGACCTTCCTCAATCTGATCGCCGGCGAACCGGACATCTCCCGCGTACCGATCATGATCGACTCCTCGAAATGGGAAGTGATCGAAGCCGGCCTCAAGTGCATTCAGGGCAAAGGCATCGTCAACTCGATCAGCATGAAAGAAGGCGTCGAGCAGTTCATCCATCACGCCAAGCTGTGCAAGCGCTACGGCGCGGCGGTTGTGGTGATGGCGTTCGACGAAGCTGGCCAGGCCGACACCGAAGCGCGCAAGAAAGAAATCTGCAAACGCTCCTACGACATTCTGGTCAACGAAGTCGGCTTCCCGCCGGAAGACATCATCTTCGACCCGAACATTTTCGCCGTGGCCACCGGCATCGAAGAACACAACAACTACGCGGTGGACTTCATCAATGCCTGCGCCTACATCCGCGACGAGCTGCCGTATGCGCTGACGTCCGGTGGCGTGTCCAACGTGTCGTTCTCGTTCCGGGGCAACAACCCGGTGCGTGAGGCGATCCACTCGGTGTTCCTGCTGTACGCGATCCGCGCCGGCCTGACCATGGGTATCGTCAACGCGGGGCAACTGGAAATCTACGACCAGATCCCTGTGGAGCTGCGCGACGCCGTTGAAGACGTGATCCTCAACCGCACACCGGAAGGCACCGACGCCCTCCTCGCCATCGCCGACAAGTACAAGGGCGACGGCAGCGTCAAGGAAGCCGAGACCGAAGAGTGGCGCAACTGGGACGTCAACAAGCGTCTGGAGCATGCGCTGGTCAAGGGCATCACCACCCACATCGTCGAAGACACCGAAGAATCGCGCCAGTCGTTCGCCCGCCCGATCGAAGTGATCGAAGGCCCGCTGATGTCGGGCATGAACATCGTCGGCGACTTGTTTGGCGCAGGCAAAATGTTCCTGCCGCAGGTGGTGAAATCCGCCCGCGTGATGAAACAGGCCGTGGCCCACCTGATTCCGTTCATCGAACTGGAAAAAGGCGACAAGCCGGAAGCCAAGGGCAAGATCCTCATGGCCACGGTCAAGGGTGACGTGCACGACATCGGCAAGAACATTGTCGGCGTGGTGCTGGGCTGTAACGGCTACGACATCGTCGACCTCGGTGTGATGGTCCCGGCGGAAAAAATCCTGCAAGTGGCCAAAGAGCAGAAGTGCGACATCATCGGTCTGTCCGGCCTGATCACGCCGTCGCTGGATGAAATGGTCCACGTGGCGCGCGAGATGCAGCGTCAGGACTTCCACCTGCCACTGATGATCGGCGGCGCGACCACCTCCAAAGCGCACACGGCGGTGAAGATCGAGCCGAAGTACAGCAACGACGCGGTGGTTTACGTGACCGATGCCTCCCGCGCTGTAGGCGTGGCGACGCAATTGCTGTCGAAAGAACTGAAAGCCGGGTTTGTCGAAAGAACCCGTACCGAATACGTCGAAGTACGCGAGCGCACCGCCAACCGCAGCGCCCGTACCGAGCGCTTGAGCTACGCGGCGGCGATCGCCAAGAAGCCGCAGTTCGACTGGGCGACGTATGAGCCGGTCAAACCGACCTTCACCGGCAGCAAGGTGCTGGACAACATCGACCTCAAGGTGCTGGCCGAATACATCGACTGGACGCCGTTCTTCATCTCGTGGGATCTGGCCGGCAAGTTCCCGCGCATCCTCGAAGACGAAGTGGTCGGTGAAGCCGCCACCGCGCTGTACAAGGACGCGCAAGAGATGCTCGCCAAGCTGATCGACGAGAAGCTGATCAGCGCTCGTGCGGTGTTCGGTTTCTGGCCGGCCAATCAGGTGCATGACGACGACATCGAACTGTATGGCGATGACGGCAAGCCATTGGCCAAGCTGCATCACCTGCGTCAGCAGATCATCAAGACCGACGGCAAGCCGAACTTCTCGCTGGCCGACTTCGTTGCGCCCAAAGACAGCGAAGTGACCGACTACGTGGGTGGCTTCATCACCACCGCCGGCATCGGCGCCGAAGAGGTCGCCAAGGCTTATCAGGACGCTGGCGACGATTACAACTCGATCATGGTCAAGGCCCTCGCCGACCGTTTGGCCGAGGCTTGCGCCGAGTGGCTGCACCAGCAGGTGCGTAAAGAACACTGGGGTTATGCCAAGGACGAAACGCTCGACAACGACGCGCTGATCAAAGAGCAATACAGCGGCATCCGCCCTGCCCCAGGCTACCCGGCCTGCCCGGACCACACCGAGAAAGCCGCGCTGTTTGCCCTGCTCGACCCGGAAGCTGAAGAAATGCGTGCAGGCCGCAGCGGCGTGTTCCTCACCGAACATTACGCGATGTTCCCGGCGGCAGCGGTCAGCGGCTGGTACTTCGCCCACCCGCAGGCGCAGTACTTCGCCGTGGGCAAAGTCGACAAGGATCAGGTGCAGAGCTACACCTCGCGCAAAGGTCAGGAGTTGAGTGTGACCGAGCGCTGGCTGGCGCCGAACCTGGGTTACGACAACTGAGTCAAAGCACTGCCGATCCGGAAAAACACCTCGGCATGCCTCACGGCGGCCGAGGTGTCACTGCACCGTTTACTGAGTGAACTGCAATCGTTCGACTTTGCTCAGTTCAACCAGTAATGCGGTTTCCTCGGTCTTGAACGTGACTTCCAGCGTGCCCAGCTCCGCCAGATAGGCATCGTTCAGGTCAGGATAACGGTCCTCGAATTCGCCTTGTGTCTTGGCCTGAGCCTCCTTCAATACGCGAAATCGCTGCGGATACTTACGCCTCAGATGGTCGGCCCAGTACTGACGTCCGACCATCTCCTCGATCAGAGCATCGCTCTGTTCCGCGGCAATGACCTCGGCGTAGGCGGCATCCAGCATCAACGCCGTCACGTTGCCGCTGTAGATCATGTCGGTGGGTTGCCCTGGCAACTCAAGACGCTCGCGCAGGCCGATTCGGTAAGCCAGGCGCACTTCCGCCGGGTCAGGCCTGCCACCCTGTGACTGACGTTGCAGAATGTCGCGGTCGGCAATCTTTTCAAGCTTGCCCAGACGAAACAGATTTCTGCCTAGCTTGAACAACACGTTGTCCTGTTGACTCTCAGGCGTTGCCTGAACGGTTTCCAGTTCAAAGACTTTTACTTCGATATCGCTGAACAGCAATATGCGTCCGTCTTTGCAGGTTTGCGGCGACTTGGCCATGTTGAACAGGACCTCCCGCAACTCCGGGTTTTGCTCGGCAACTGTCAGCACCCGATGCACGCGACGGGTGAGTTCGGTACGTCCCTGAAGGAAATCCCTCGTTCCATCCAGACCATCGAGCAGGTTGAAGAAGGCAGCACTGTCCGGCACCTGTTCCAGATCGTTCCAGACCCGCGTCAATGCCTCGGCCTCATCGGCAGCCGGATCGATCCAGCGTTCGCGCGCAGCCGTTCCCGTCACATGACTGACATCGATCATCTCGTCACTCATGGCAGACTCTTCAGTATCGAAGTCGCTATCGCTCACCAGGCTTTCCAGCACTTCGTCAATTTCAGTGGAAGGCCAACCCAGCATTGTTTCACCGTCCTGCATGTGGTTGCGCAGCATGATCAGGCTGGCGCCTTCCAGGTTATCGTTGTTCGCCAGATTAGTGCCTGCGCGCAGCCGGCGATGAGCATCGCTCATCAACACCTGGGGAATGGTTTCGATCATGTTGTCGCGCAGGTCAAGCGCGCGCAGTGCCGGGAGCGTCAGCACCCCCCCCGGCCAGTAGACCAATCGATTGCCGTGCAAAGCGAGGCGTTCAAGGCCGGTCAACGCCGACACATCCAGCTCTTCCAGCCAGTTCTGCGACAGATCAAGTGATTGCAGATGAGTCAGGGCGCTCAGGTGCGTCTGAAGCGCTGGCGACGCGGACAAGCGATTATGCGAAGCCGAAAGCCGACGCAACGCGGGCAAAGCGGTCACCGGTTCCGGCAGCATTGTGAGTTGGTTGCCATTGAGTTCAAGCGTGTGCACGCCTGCAAAGCCATCGAGAAATCCGTCAAGGCCGTTCTCGGCGAGAAAAAGCCTGTTCAGTTTCAGTACGCCGACGTGGGCAAAATCACCTGACAAGGCCGGCAATCGCCCCAGTGGAATGTCGAACAGGTCAAGGGTAAAGCCACCGTCCAGCCCCTCAACCGGCACGGCACCGCGCAGATTCTGGCGCCAGCAGGCGAGAATCAGGTCAGCCGCCTTGCGTCGCTCCATGGCGGACACCCAGAGGGGAAAGGACAGTTCGCGCAATTGAAATGGCGGCGCCGAAATCCACTCGTTCAGGCTCCGGGTCAATGCCTGAAATTGCTCATCCCATCGGGTCAGTTGCGCGAACAGGGGAACGGCGCCACCCAGGCGTCCCGTCAGTTCGTCTACGGCCTGGATCGCCTCGGCGCCACCCAATTCGCTATCGAGCCGCTGCAGTCGAGCTTGCGCCGTCATCCGCGACAGGTCGCTCGTCTGCATCACCGGCAACGCCAGTAGCAGCTCGGGATTTTTGCTCACCAGCGGCGGGTAGTAAGCCGGGCCACCGCTCACGGTGATGCCATCGCGCAAGTCGGCTCTGGACATACCCATTGGCACGATCGAGCGAGAAGCCTCCAGCAAACGCTGGCGCGCATTCTCGCTCAGACGGCAGCCGCTCAAATCAATCCAAAGGCCCTCGCGGGCTGTCAGTGCGGCCTCGGGGATTGTCGTGATCGCACTGTTGTTCAGCTCCAGTTGCAACAGATTCGGCAAATCCAGCACCCCCGTGGGCCAGTTCTCGATCGCCGAATGGCCCAGGCGCAAGACTTTCAAGCCGCGCAGCGAAGTGGCATTCAATGACTCAATGCGGTTGTAGCGTAAATCCAGATATTCCAGACCGTGCAAACCGTTCAAGCGGGTCTGGTTAGCTGAGGTGATCGACAGGTAGTTGTGGTGCAGGCTGAGCTTATTCAGATGGTCGAGGCCAGGCAGAATCGACGGCATCTCGAGCAGTTGATTGCGACTCAGATCCAGGGTGCCGAGCTCAGGAAAATGGCGCAAAAACGCGCTGAAGTCCTCGGGTGAAACCAGCACTTCCGACATTTTCAGGGTGCGCACATGGCTGAAGCCGGTCGTTGACAGCGTCGGCAGTTGCGGCAGATCACCCAGCGTGGCAGCAGGCAATTCAAGCGTCGCGGTATCGGCCAGCAACGTTATCGGGCCGGGCCGCGAAGTCGAAGGTCCGGGACGCGGTTCAAAAGCCGTCGCCGACTGCTGTGCGCCATAGCGCTGGTGCAGGCCATTGCGCCAACACTCGCGTATCCGCGAGGCTGCCACTTCGCGATCGCGCAGCCCGACGGGTTTGCCGTTGACGCTTTTGGGGGTTTGCTGCCAGACCGTGAGCTGCTCGGACAGTACGTTACCGTCCTGGCGTACACCATTGACGTGCGCCAGCAGCGTCTGCCCGGAAAGCCCCTCACGCTTCAGTTGGCGCAACGCCGTCGTCGCCATCTCGTTGCCCGAATCCATGGCCTCCTTGAGTGTGCCGCGGCAATAGACATCAAGCATTTGTTCGGTATTGACCCTGTGGGCCGGGTCGTTGTGCAGGTAGTCGTAGGCTTTGACGAACTGCTCCTGATCGAGTCTGGCCCAGTTGATCTTCAACCCGGCCCAGAGCGGCTGAGGCTCCACAAACAGTTCGTCCGGCAGTGTGGTGATCCGCGTATAACTGAGGTCCAGCGCCCTCAGATGCGGCAACCCGAATACGCCTTTCGGCCAGCTCTGCTGGGTTCCGGAGATGTTCAATGAGCGCAGATTCGACAGACGACTGACGTCCAGTTCGCCTGTCATGCCGTGCAACGCCAGGCGCTCCAGTTGGGGCATGGCATCCACCAGGGCTTGAGCTGTGTCGCTGAATTCCTGGTCCAGCCTGCCGATCACTTGTAACTCGCGAATACTCGTCAGCGATCTGAGCGATTCGACCAGTAGTGTGCCCACGGCGCCCTGCCAGATCGCCACTTCCAGCGCCCGAACGTTGGGAAACTGGCGCACGAAGGCCTCACTGCTTTGGCCCACCACGTTGGTAATGCTCAGCCCCAGTGTGCGTACATGTGGAAAGTTGGCGTGCAGTTCGGGCAAACGGTCGACGGCATTCAGGTCCAGACGCACAGTGGCTTCGACATCACACAGCCCCCGCAGGCGCCAGGTGTCGAGAATGACTCGCGCGACCGGAGCGCGCACAAACACCGCACCGTCGGCCTGACTCCAGTGTTCCAGCTGCACCCGTAGCGCCTCATATTCGCGGGCCCGCTCATTGAGTAAATGGAAAATCTGTGAGGTGCTCCGCCCCTCCAGCAATAATTGATTGACCATGCCTTCAGCCACTTCATCGGAGAAGTTGGGGTAGATATCCCGCACCCGTGCCAGCAACAAATGATTGCGCCTGCCGCCCGCACCGCGTCCGCTCAAGCGATAGCCCGTACGTCCGTCGGACAGTTTCAGCGGTGACTTGAAGCGCCGGGCGGGTGCATGCGGAATCAGCACCTCGAGCATCTGCTCACGGTGCGTTGTCGCATGGCTGGCCAGTGCGCGCTGCAATTGCGCCTGCTGTCCTACATGCGGCAACCCCAGTTGCAGCCGCGCGTTATCCGGCAGCGCCGACATGACCGAGGGGTAAAAATTGTCACCTCGAGCAGGTACGCTGTTCAGCGGATTGCCCACCTGATCGAACGCCTGGAACTGGCCGGGTTGATTGTGCTGATAGCCATCGGTAACCAGGTACTTGACCTGTGTGGCCGACTCGCTGCCGATGCTGTCGAGCAACGTGCCGGCCACTTCTTGCTGGCGGACCTCCAGGCGCAGGTTATCCGGCCAGCCGGGCAGCTTTTCCAGGGCGTGCAGGGCCAGGCGACGGCTGTCGGCAGAGGCTGCGTTGTCCAGCTGCAGGCCGACCAGCGCCTGATTCAGCCGCGCGATGCGCATTCGCGCGCGCGCCTTCAGCAGCAGGCTGGTCGGCAGGCGATCGTTTTGTTTGATGAACAACCGCTCGCGCGCGCTGGCAGCCTTCAGAATCTCCTCGGCCGCGCCTGTCGAGAGTTTCGGAAATACCTCGCGTAACGCCGTCAATCCCGGTATTTGTGTGACAGGCGCGCGGTCGGCTGCGTTGATGCGCTCGAACATCGCGCGTTTATTGGCTGCCAAATGGTCGGCCAGTTGTTCACGCAGCACGGCGGTGCGCTGGGCTTGGACCCTGGCACCTTCAAAACCGAGCAGAGTGACGGTCTCTTGCTCGTCCAGCGCTGCAAGCACCTGTTCCGGCAATTGGCCTGCCGAAACCTGCGACCGGGAAACCCTGATGGCCGACCTGGCCGGTGTTGTGGCCTGACCATAACGGGAAACCGCGCTGCTCGGGTTGGCCGGGTCAAACACTTCAATGACACGCCCCTGCGGCCAGCGCGACAGGTTGACCATCTCTGGCACGGCATACGGGTAAAGGTCGTCTGGAACGGATTGGCCAAGGCGAATCTGTTCAATCATTTCATTAAGCTGGCGGTCGATTCGAAACTGGCGCAGCGTGTCGGCCAACGTCGAAGGCATCGGCAGGTTGTCCGTGTGCATGGCGCGCAAGGCGGCATCGTCGACGCCGCTGAGATCGGCAATGCGCTCCAGCGTCGCCACGTCAAAGCCGTCCGTCGCGGGGCCCAGGCGTCGTAGCAACGTGGCACGATCCCACTCCAGCGGGCGCTCGAAGCCATGTCGCCAGGCGCCCTGGCCGTTGTGCTCAAGCACCGGGTGATAAGCCTGCGGATCATCTGGATGCTTGATGCGCCATCTGTTGGCCTGCGGATCGAAGGTCTTTTCATACACCTGGCCATCAATCTTCAGATAGCTTTTGCCGTCCAGCGTGTATTGGCCCAGCGCATCCGGCGCAAGCCCCCCAGGCAGGCGCGTTGCGCTCTTGTAAGGGGCCAGGCCCGGGCGCCACAGTTGTTCGTCACCGAACGGCAACCGGACCTTGACCAGCCCCTCGACAATCGGCGTAGCGAGTATTTTCGGTGCCTTGCTCGCTGCAGCGCCGGCGACGGCCATGAACGCCACGTTGGCGGCCACCGCGCCCAGATAATGCCATGCCAGGTCGGTGTCACCGATGCTCCACGCCTGCACGCCGTGATACACATCCATCGTCAGTTGCACGGCCATCACGGCCATCATCACTTCGCCCAGGCCGGGCACAAAAAACGCCGCGACGTTGAGGATGCTCAGGCCCCACTCGGCGTAGTGCATCATGCGCTCATACCAGGCGTCATGATCGACCTTGGCGGTGGGCACTGCCAATTGCTCCGCCGAGGTTTTCAGGCGCTTCTCGTGCCTGTCATACAGCTCATTGAACAGCTCGCCCGCGAAGAAGGCCTCAATGATGTCCAGTTGCGGTTCGTCATGGTAAACACGTTCGTAGGCACCGTCCCGACTGCCCGCCATGCCCTGCCCCCGGTACGCAAAGTCAGCGTTCCACTTCAGCGTCTGCAAGGCCGGTTGGATCTTGCCAAGAAACTTGCCGGCCTCGCCGTGGGGCACCAGGCGCATGAACCAGCGCTGGTAATTCACACTACGCAAACGCAGCGCCAGATCCTTTTCAAAGGCTCGCAGCGAAGGGTACTCCTTGACCGGAGCCACCGGATCACCGGGTATGCAAACGATGATCCGCGAATCTTTATAGGTCAGCACGTCAAACAGATTCACACCGGGGTTATTCCAGCTGAAATCGATGCTCTTGCCTTTGCGTCGGCGGGCGCCGATGACGAACATTTCGCTGACCGCTGAGCCGAGTACATACAACTGACTGAACGCGACCGCTTCACCGTCCAGCTGTGGTTTTTTTTCACCGTTGAGCACGTCCAGTAACGCGAGATAACCCGAAGGTGAGATCCGCGCCTGGGCATGCGCCAGGTGTGCATGCACGCGCAGGCTGTCCTTCCATGCCGTAATCGTCTGGGCTTTGACAGCAGTGCGTTTGTCCTCGCCGTCGAAGATCGCTTGCAGATGATCCTGATACTGTTTGCCGACATCCAGTTCACGGCACAGCGCAGCAAACTCGGCCGGTGGAATGGGCAGTTTTTTTATCTTGTAGCACTTTGACGGGCCACTTTTCGGATAGTACCAACCGTACAGGCCTTCGCTGCCCCGGCCCATGGGCGCCGGTTCGCCCTGTTCGGCGATCAGCTCGCGCGCACTAAAGGTTTGCCCTTCACGGAAATTGCGCAGCGCCAACTGCAACAGGGTCTGATCGGTACCCAGCGCGTCGGTGAGAATTTCGCTGTACCACCAGGTCTTCGTTGTATCGACTTTCAAACCAAACTTTTTCTCCAGAGCCGCCTCAAGCAACGGTTGCGCAAACTCGGCGACGCTTTTGAATCCCTTGAGGGTTTTCGCCAGGGTTTCATTGGAGGTGCGGCTGCGCGCCTGGCTGTCGCGCACGATTTGGCGCTGATCAACCGGCAGCGCCGCGAACCACGCTGGCAGGCTGCCTTCGGCCAACCCGCCAGGCGTTCTCGCCCGGCTTAAATGATGGATATCTGCGCCGATGAAATGGCGTATCCGCGCGTGCAGTTTTTTTTTCAGAAAACGATGATGCTGACCCTTTTCCAGGGCCGCCGGGGTGTCACTCATGGGGGGATTACCTGACGCTGTTGAATGAAGCGTCAGTCAATCACCGGGCAAGGCCGCGCTGGTGGTACATATGTATCGCGAATGAAGATCGGATAACGCCCGACGACAGAGGCCAGTGCCCAGACTTTATTTGACTATGCTTACTGTTCACACAGCGCTGACGAGGGATTTATGGACGATCCAGTCGACAACAAACCGCCGAGCTTCTGGCAGATGCTGCACAGTGTCATGGCCGCAGCCTTCGGGGTGCAGAGCGCAAAGAACCGGGCAAGGGATTTCACCCACGGCAAGCCCGGCCATTTCGTGATTCTGGGGATTGTGTTCACGGCGGTGTTTGCCCTGACCTTGCTGGCCATCGTCAAACTGGTGCTGCATTTCGCCGGGGTGTGAAGTGGTTCAGCGCATCAGGGTTTGCAGGTCGAATGCATAGCGGTAAGACGCCGGGCGCCCCTTCGCCGAGAGTTGGCGAAAATTAACCCCGTAGTTCGGCGCTGCGCCCATTGCCAGCAATTTCCGAGCGTGGGCTTTGTCGATCAGTTGCAGCAGTGGCAACTGACGGTCGCGACCACCGTGCTGCTCCAGATCGACACCCTGCGCATCGTCGTGCACCTGCACCAGCGCCCAGCCGCCGAGGGTGAAGTGCCCGCCGACCAGTGCGCTCAGACGCCCGTCCACCAGCGCCTGCAAAGCGGCCGGCGAGGTATTGACCGCGCTGAACAGCGCATCCTTGCCCGGGACCTTGCCTGCTTCGGCAAAGGCGCGCATCGCACCGAAAGCCATTTCATCGTTGGCCGACCACACCAGTGACACCTGCGGATAGCGGCTGACCAGTTGTTTCGCCTGTTCATAGGCACGCTGCTGCGTCCAGCCGCTGTAGACCAGTTGTCGCAGGCGTACTTGTGGATGCTCGGCGAGCGCACGTTGCATACCGAGCTCACGCAATTGTGCCGACGGCGTAATCTTCAGGCCGTAAAATGCCAACACCTCGATCTTCTCGCCGCGTACCACCGCAGGATGCAGGCGAATCAGCTCCTTCATCATCAAGTAGCCGCCCTCCTCGTCGTTGGGCACCAGACTGCCGACCCGGTCCGCACGATCGCCGACCAGCGCTTGCTGATCGGCTGTGAGCCCGGCATTGACCATAAACAGTTTTACACCGCTGTCTTGCGCCAGACGCAGAATCTGCGGCGCCACGTAGTGTTCGTTGACGAAGATCAGATAGTCAGGACGTTTGGGCCCCTGCAGGGCGACGCGGGCCTGGGCCACGGTCAGGTCTGGCTGGCGTTGTGAATAAAGGATCTGCAACTCGACACCCAGGTCACGGGCGGCCGCCTGCATGAACTGCGAATAGCTGACCCAGAATGATTCCTCGGTCGAGCCCGGATTGAGGAACAGCACCGATTCCGCGCGCGCGGCGGACCCGCAGAGAGCGCCAAGCAGCAATAGGCTGAGGTGTAAAAACTTCAACATGAATCATCCGGGCCCAAGGAAAAAAGGCCGCGCAGTATAGCCCTCGAACCACCGGCTATTGACGCCTGATCCCGTTTTTTGTCCGACAATCGTCGGGCGCGGGCCCGGAGGGATCGTTTACTGATGACTGACCCAAAATACCGCTGTCCCTACGACGAGAATGATCAGGAACAAAATGGCCCATGCATCAACGCTGCTATCGGTTTTCCTTGCCTTGGTCGGATTGCTCATTGCATCGCCTCTTATCGGTTTTATCGGTGATTGCAGAAAGACTCGTCCACAGTTAAGACGATGATTGTCCGCACGACAAATGTGGAATAGCTAATAACCGTTCTCGTTAGGCGATTTGGTTCTTTACATATACTCAAACATCACTTTTGCGCATAACTGCAAACGGGTATATTGCCCCGGCTCCGTTAAGGAGCGCGCGGCCGTGCGCGCAGAATTGCAGAGGCACCATCGGACTCCAGCAAGCGAAAACGCAGCGTTTTCCGAGTAGCCCAAAGCCTGAGAACAGGACTTATATGTACGTATACGACGAGTACGATCAGCGGATCATCGAGGACCGCGTCAAGCAGTTCCGTGATCAGACCCGACGCTATCTGGCAGGTGAGCTGAGCGAAGAAGAATTCCGCCCCCTGCGCCTGCAAAATGGCCTGTACATCCAGCGTTTTGCGCCGATGTTGCGCGTGGCGGTGCCTTACGGCCAGCTGACTTCGCGACAGACGCGCATGATGGCCAAGATTGCCCGTGACTACGACAAGGGCTACGCCCACATCAGTACGCGGCAGAACGTGCAGTTCAACTGGCCGGCGGTGGAAGACATCCCGGACATCCTCGCCGAACTGGCCACCGTGCAGATGCACGCGATCCAGACCAGCGGCAACTGCCTGCGCAACGTCACCACCGACCAGTTCGCCGGTGTCGCCGCCGACGAGGTGATCGACCCGCGTCCATGGTGCGAAATCGTTCGTCAGTGGACTACGTTCCACCCGGAATTCGCCTACCTGCCGCGCAAGTTCAAAATCGCCGTCAACGGTTCGACCGCTGACCGTGCGGCCATCGAAGTTCATGACATCGGCCTCGAGCCGGTGCACAACGCCGCTGGCGAACTCGGTTTCCGCGTGCTGGTCGGTGGCGGCCTCGGCCGTACTCCAGTGGTTGGCGCGTTCATCAACGAGTTCCTGCCATGGCAGGATCTGTTGAGCTACCTCGACGCCATCCTGCGGGTCTACAACCGCTACGGCCGTCGCGACAACAAATACAAGGCGCGGATCAAGATCCTCGTCAAGGCACTGACCCCTGAAGTGTTCGCGCAGAAAGTCGATGCGGAAATGGAGCACCTGCGCGGTGGCCAGACCACACTGACCGAAGCCGAACTGCATCGCGTCGCCAAGCACTTCGTCGACCCGGACTACAAGGCGCTGGACAACCAGACGGGCCAGTTGGCCGAGCTCGACAAAGAGCACCCGGGTTTCGCCCGCTGGCGCACCCGCAACACCCTGGCGCACAAGAAGCCCGGTTATGTGGCCGTGACCCTGTCGCTGAAACCGACTGGCGTAGCGCCGGGCGACATCACCGACAAGCAGCTCGACGCCGTCGCCGATCTGGCCGAACGCTACAGCTTCGGTCAGCTGCGTACCTCCCACGAGCAGAACATCATTCTGGCTGACGTTGAGCAGAGCCAGCTGTTTACCCTGTGGGGCGAATTGCGTGAAGGCGGTTTCGCCACGCCGAACATCGGCCTGCTGACCGACATCATCTGCTGCCCTGGCGGTGATTTCTGCTCGCTGGCCAACGCCAAGTCGATCCCGATTGCCGAATCGATCCAGCGCCGTTTCGACGACCTGGACTACCTGTTCGACATCGGCGAGCTGGACCTGAACATCTCCGGTTGCATGAACGCCTGCGGTCACCACCACGTCGGCCATATCGGCATCCTCGGGGTGGACAAGAAAGGTGAAGAGTTCTACCAGGTCTCCCTCGGCGGCAGCGCCAGCCGTGATGCGAGCCTGGGCAAGATCCTCGGCCCGTCCTTCGCCCAGGAAGCCATGCCTGATGTCATCTCGAAGCTGATCGACGTGTACGTGGAACAACGTACCGAAGACGAACGCTTCATCGACACCTATCAGCGTATTGGCATCGACCTCTTCAAGGAACGCGTCTATGCAGCGAATCATTAAGAACAACGAAGTCGTCGACGAAACCTGGCACCTGCTGCCAAAGGATTTCAACATCGACGAGATCAGCAACTGCGACGATCTGATCGTTCCATTGCAGCTTTGGCGTGAACACAGCCGTATGCTCAAGGCCCGCGATGGCGGCCTGGGTGTATGGCTGGACGCCGACGAAGAAGCCGAGGAAATCGGTGACGACGTGGCTGAATTCCAGGTCATCGCGCTGAACTTCCCGGCATTCACCGACGGCCGCAACTACTCCAACGCGCGCCTGCTGCGTGACCGTTACGGCTTCAAAGGCGAACTGCGGGCGATTGGCGACGTGCTGCGCGACCAGTTGTTCTACATGCACCGCTGTGGCTTCGACGCCTTTGCCGTGCGTGCAGACAAAGACCCGTACGAAGCCCTGGAAGGCCTCAAGGACTTCTCGGTGACGTATCAGGCAGCCACCGACGAACCGCTGCCGCTGTTCCGTCGCCGCTAAGCCAAGCGGTTTACTGCGGATAAAAAAACGCCGGTCATTGACCGGCGTTTTTTATGCCTGACTGATTACCAGAAGCGTTGCTGGGTCAAACGACTCCACCAGCTCAACAGCACACGATCGACCGAACCGCTGGCGGCCATGCCGATGCGTTCCTGCAGGCTTTTGCGTTCGGCGTAATGCAGGTGATAAACCTCGGCCTGTCTGGCTTTCTGCGCCAGGTATTCATCGCTGGTCTTGAGTTCATCGACCAGTTGTTTGTCCAGCGCCGCAACGCCAAGCCAGACTTCCCCGGTGGCCACGTCATCGATGGCCAGTTGCGGCCGGTAGCGGGCGACAAAGTTCTTGAACAGTTGATGGGTGATGTCCAGGTCTTCCTGGAACTTCTCACGACCCTTTTCGGTGTTTTCGCCAAACACGGTCAGGGTGCGCTTGTATTCACCGGCGGTCAGCACTTCAAAGTCGATATCGTGCTTCTTCAGCAGGCGGTTGACGTTGGGCAACTGCGCGACCACACCGATCGAGCCGAGAATCGCGAACGGCGCACTGATGATCTTCTCGCCGATGCACGCCATCATGTAGCCGCCGCTCGCCGCGACCTTGTCGATGCACACGGTCAGCGGCACGCCGGCTTCGCGGATACGCGCCAGTTGCGATGAGGCCAGACCGTAGCTGTGAACCATGCCGCCGCCGCTTTCCAGACGCAGGACGACTTCGTCCTTCGGTGTGGCGAGGGTCAGCAGCGCGGTGATTTCGTGACGCAGGCTTTCGGTGGCAGAGGCCTTGATGTCGCCGTCGAAGTCGAGCACGAACACCCGTGGTTTGGCTTCGGGCTTTTTCTTCTGCTTCTTCTCGCTTTTCTCGGACTTGGCCTCGCCCTTGCGCAGGGCCTTGAGTTGATCCTTGTCGAGCAAGGTCTGCTCCAGCCGCTCGCGCAGACCTTTATAGAAATCATTGAGCTTGCTGACCTGCAACTGCCCCGCCGACTTGCGCCGGCCCTTGCTGCGCATCGCGGCAAAACTGGCGAGCACCACCAGAATGGCGATCACCAAGGTGACGGTCTTGGCCAGGAAACTGGCGTATTCGGTGAAAAACTCCATAAGGCATCCAATGAGGCATTTGAGCCCCATTCTACGGGCGTCTTTCAGCCGATGTCTAACACTGTTCTAACGGAAGTCTAACGGTTTGTGACACCTCGAATGGCCACTTCCAGAGGCCTGCGCGGGCACGATAAGGCTCAGGCAAGCGCGCGATAAGGCTGAGGCGGGAGGGCCTACGGGGGGACGCGAGGGCAGAACCTGATTGAGGTGGTCATTGAGATTTTTCTGCCAGATTCTCAAGGAGACCTATGCTGTCACAGTGCGATGGTTGGCAGCGAAATCGTAGGTCAGTCCCAGCCATGATCCCACCTGTAAATAAAGGGCTTGAACGTGGACAAAGTAACCATCTCGGATTGGCTAATCATCTTGGTAACTCTGCTCAGTCCATTTATTGCAGTACAGGCGACACGATATCTGGACGAGCGAAACGAGATTAGGGGTCGCAAGTTAAGTATTTTCAAAACACTGATGGCTACTCGTGGCTATGTGATTTCTTGGGGCCATGTCGAGGCCCTAAATCGCATTGACCTTGAGTTCATGAAAAGTCACAAGAAGGAAAAAGCCGTGGTTGAAGCATGGAAGGAGTATCACGACCTCCTGTGTAACGACAAACTATCGCCGGAACAATGGGATACCAAAAGAATTGATTTGCTGGCAGAACTGCTGCACAAAATGGCGGTAGTTCTTAACTACGATTTCGATAAGACACACATCAAAAACTCGTCGTATGCACCGCGTTATCATGCTGATACGGAAGCGCAACAGGCAACAATACGTAAGGGCATAATTGAGGTGCTGGCAGGGAATCAAGCACTATCAATGAAGGTGACAAATCTCCCCGATCAGAATAGTTAGCCCTTCCTCACAGTTTTGTCTTGGAGGCATGAGTTGCAGGGAGGTCGCACAAACGAGACTCTCTGTTTCACTCAAATCAAGACTTTTCCTACTGACCTGCCCTTCCGTTTCCGGTAGCCTCCCACGCGCTCGCCTAAAGGCTGGTTATTGTCTATGGACGAAAGACGCAAGGACGATGCTCAATGATTTCTTCTGCACGACTGGGTGACAAACACGTCTGCCCTTTACCCGGTCACGGGACTACACCTATCGCTTCCGCCTCCGGTGACGTGAATATCAACTTCATGGGATCCGCTCGTGTTGGAGATACCTGTGGGTGTGGTGCAGTCATCACTACAGGCTTTCCTTCTATTCAGGTGAATGGCCGTCCTATGGCCCACTTAGGGAGCCCTACCAGTCACGGTGGGACGATCATCACGGGCTCAGGCGATGTCGGTGGTGGCTTTGTCATGGGTGACGCTGGTGGCGCGACCATTATTAACTTCATGGCGCTGGGAGCCTTCCGGCCAGACGGTTCCGTAGACGATGAGAAGATGGCGACCTTGTTGGCCGACCCGAATCTCAAAGAGAAAGCCTTAGCGGCGAACGCTTTGGTAGACCCTAAGGCTGCTGGTAAGAAGCCCGAGGAGAAACCTGAAGAGAAAGCGGAACCTGCCGTCTGCAAAGACCCAGACATGATGGAAGAACTGGCGGCATATATAGCCGACGAGATGAACAACAACATCCACCACCCATCTGTCCTGAAGATGAAGGAACTGCTCAGCTATGACGTTGCGGAAGAAACCCGTAAGCAAATGGAGCTGCCTTGGTATGCCCAAGTAGGTGCGACCAGTCCACAAGCTATTGGTGCTGCAAATGGCGCTGCTGCTATGGCGATCTGGACTGAGCGCGTGGGGCAGTATCAGGATTGGGACCACAAGCCGAAAATCCATAAGAAGTTCGGTGGGTATTACCACAAGCAAGGCGAGTACGAATACTTCTATGATATTTGGTCCAACATCCACTATGGCTATGTTGGGCGCGCAGGTGGTCTTTCAGAGAGCGTACTGGCCGACGGTGCAGGGTTGGAGCAGATAGTCTCAGACTCTGTCGGGGCGCTCACTGACATAACAAAACCACAGGAAAGAAGAAAACACCGAGGGCCTCAACGTGCCGAGAACGTCGAGGGACTCCGCGCATGGGACGACGATCCCGACCGGATATCTGTCGGTATTGGTATTAAACTTTTTAACCAGCATCCTAATGGTGGCATCACAGCGAAAATGGTGATGGATGAGGTTCTTTCGGTTGCACCACAAGAATGGGGAGCAGGTGTCATTGATCATCAATGCGAGAAAAATTAAGGCCCGTTATGTCGTTCTCTTCGCATTAATTGCCCTGTTGGCGGCTTGGTATACTGCCACCCCCGGCGTAATTATTCATTACTCCAAAGAAGGTAAGGATGAACTTCGATTGGTCTGGGATACGCAGCACGACATCCATAGAGAGAGAATGCTGCCGGGAGAAGCCACATCTGATGTTGGTCACATATTCCCCGATGAAGACTTCTTTATGGTTTTCTTTTGGGGACCCATCAAGGGCAGTATGAGATGTATCGACATAACACCCAAGCGCTGGGCAACGATAGACATATATCTCACGGAATCGGGAAGAGTAGACATTAACAAGACGGCCCCCGACGTTATCACCCGTTTAAAACGGTGTGCCGGCGAACCTGACCCTTTTCGGCTTTAGGCACATATGGCCAACAAACGAAGAAAGTCAAACGGCAACGGAGCATCTCGACAATGAAGTGGCCCAAGCGCCGTCTCGAACTTCGCGATATCGGCATGGTTCTGTACTTGTTGAGCCTTTTGCTGCCAGCGGTGCGACAAGAAGATGATAACTGGCTTTATGAAACGCTCACTCAAGACACTTTACCGGGGTGGTGGGCATTTGTATTGGGGTTATTGTCAATGGTCTACGGTTACGTCGCTTGGTTAGCAAACCCCTTGTTCATCGCTGCTTACCGGACTCGGAACGTCAAGCGGAGCTTCATCTATGCCGTTTTCGCATTGCTAGCCGGACTGTCAGTGCAATTGCAGCTCGTTACTTGGTACGACGAAGACGGTAGGTTCACCATCATTGGATACACCTACGGCTACTATATTTGGTTGCTTGCCTTTGGTTGGATGGCCGGATTGGCTGTTCGTGATGTGTGTAAAGAATGGCAGTAATAATCTGACAGGGCAGCCTCAGCGTTATCTTTACGAGGATTCCTGAAGAAGAGACTCCTTAAAACGATGCGTGGATGTGCGACTCACGCGGGATGGCTCCAGCATACCCATGCGCCGGCCCGTCGGCCAGCCGTGAAACCTTCAGCAACATGCCTGTAACGGGCATTTCAAACAAGCGTATGTTTTTTCATTGACAGCACTCCGTCATCCTCATAACCTCGCCAAACCTTCAACGTACCGGGAAGACGCGGACGTGGGCAGCATCTACTTGATTCGACATGGCCAGGCCTCCTTTGGTGCAGACGACTATGACGTCCTGTCACCGATCGGTGTGCGTCAGGCAGAAATCCTCGGTCAGCACCTCGCTGAACTGGGCATCCGCTTCGATCGCTGCCTCGCAGGTGATTTACGCCGCCAGCAACACACGGCCACCAGCGCCCTGGAACAATTCAGCGCCCAAGGCCTTTCGGTACCGACGCTGGAAACCGATTCCGCCTTCAATGAATTCGACGCCGACGCGGTGATCCGTGCCCTGCTCCCGGCGATGCTGCCTGACGAACCTGAAGCACTCGACATCCTGCGCAATGTCGCGCAGAACCGTGGCGAGTTTCAGCGCATTTTTGCCTTGATCATCGAGCGCTGGCTGGCCGGCACCTACGATACGCCGGGGCTGGAAAGCTGGCTGGGTTTCGTCGAACGGGTGCAGGCCGGGCTTCACCGGATTCTCGAGCAAGCAGAGAAAAACCAGAAAATCGCCGTGTTCACTTCCGGTGGCACCATCACCGCCCTGCTCCACCTCATTACCCAAATGCCTGCCAAACAGGCCTTTGAATTGAACTGGCAAATCGTCAACACCTCGCTCAACCAGCTGAAGTTCCGCGGTCGCGAGGTGGCTTTGGCCTCCTTCAACAGTCATGCGCATCTGCAACTGCTGAAGGCACCGGAACTCATCACTTTCCGTTGAGTCCGGATTACTGTGAACCTTGCTGTTATCAACCAGCGCCTATAACCAAGAAAGGATCGAACCATGACCTCCGTAGCTGATGCCGTACAAGCAATGAAAGCCAAGTTCAACCCAGCCGCCGCTGCCGGTCTGGATCTGGTCTTCGGTTTCCGCATCGACGACACCAAAAACTTCTCGCTGATCGTCAAAGACAGCACCTGCGAGCTGCAAGAAGGCGAGAACCCGGACGCCCAGGTTACGCTGGTGATGGACGGCGAAACCCTGGAAGGCATCGTCGACGGTTCGACCGACGGCATGCAGGCGTTCATGGGCGGCAAACTGCGCGCTGAAGGCGACATGATGCTGGCGATGAAACTGTCCGAGCTGTTCCCTTCGTAAGACTGCTTTGCGCTTCACACAAATCCCGCCCTGGTGGCGGGATTTTTGCGTCTGCCGCCAAACATTTGAAGCAAGAAAAAATCAGCCCAGCCAATTTTTGAACACAAGACACTTCATCGCCGCACCAAGACTGGCTGACACAACGTTGACCTCGGTCACTGCTGTGCTGCCAACCTCTGATTAATCTTCCTGCTCCATCGAAGGCCAAGGACGGCTCCCCGGGAGCCCGCGGCTGATCCCCATTCAAGGAAGAACGTTCATCATGCGCTCACTCAAGATCATTCTGCTGTCGTCGGCGTTCAACGGCCTTACTCAGCGGGCCTGGCTGGAACTGCGCCAGGCCGGGCATTCACCCAGCGTCGTGGTGTTTACCGACGAAACCTCGGTGTGTGAACAGATCGAACACAGCGGCGCCGATCTGGTCATCTGCCCGTTCCTCAAAGACCGCGTGCCGCACGCGCTATGGAGCAACGCCGAGCGTCCGGTGGTGATCATCCATCCCGGCATCGTCGGCGACCGTGGCGCCAGTGCGCTGGACTGGGCGATCACCAATGAGCTGTCGAGCTGGGGCGTGACCGCGCTGCAAGCGGTCGAGGAAATGGACGCCGGGCCGGTCTGGGCCACCAGTGAATTCAACCTGCCGGCTGGCCTGCGCAAATCCGAGTTGTACAACGGTCGGGTCAGTGACGCGGCGATTCGCTGCATTCGCGAAGTGGTCGAGAAATTCGTCGACGGTTTTGTGCCGGTTGCACTGGATTACTCAGACCCCAAGGTGCGCGGCCGCTTGCAGCCGAACATGAAGCAGGCCGACCGCACCTTCAGCTGGCACGACTGCTCACGCTTCATCAAACGCTGCATCGACGCCGCTGATGGCCAGCCCGGTGTGCTGGCGAGCCTGAGTGGCGGGCAGTATTACCTGTATGACGCACACCTTGACTCGCGCAGCGGCATCCCCGGCGAGATCCTCGCGGTGCATGACGATGCGGTGCTGGTGGCGACCGGTGATCACAGCCTGTGGATCGGCTCGTTGCGGCGCAAACCACAACCCGGTGAGGAAACCTTCAAGCAACCGGCGCGGCATGTGCTGGCCGCGCAACTGGCCGAGGTGCCCACACTCAGTTGGTCCATTGCCAGCCAGCCGTTCAGTGAAGAGGCGTATCAACCGATCCGTTATCGTGAATCAGGCCATGTAGGTGAACTGACGTTCGAGTTTTACAACGGCGCCATGAGCACCGAACAATGCCAACGCCTGGTTGAAGCGTTGCGCTGGGCCAAATCCCGCGACACTCGGGTATTGCTGATCAAGGGCGGGCGCGGCAGTTTCTCCAACGGCGTGCACCTGAATGTGATCCAGGCCGCCGAAGACCCGGGCGCCGAAGCCTGGGCAAATATTCAGGCGATTGACGATGTCTGTGAAGAACTGCTGACGGCGCGGCAACTGGTGGTCAGTGGTGTGACCGGTAACGCCGGTGCCGGCGGCGTGATGCTGGCACTGGCGGCGGACATCGTCTTCGCCCGCGCCGATATTGTGCTCAATCCGCATTACAAGAGCATGGGCCTGTACGGTTCGGAATACTGGACCTACAGCTTGCCGCGTGCTGTCGGCCCGGCGATGGCTGAGCAGTTGACTCAGGCGTGTCTGCCGGTGAGTGCCACCCAAGCGCTGCAACTGGGCATGGTCCAGGAAATCGGCCCGCGCTGCCCGGACGAGTTTTCCCTGTGGCTGCTGCAACGCGCCAACAGTGTTTTGACTGATCCGACCTATGCCGCAGTGCGTGAGCGCAAGCCGCGGGCTGATCAGGTGTTGATCCAGCAATGCCGCGAAAGCGAGTTACAGGAAATGCAGGAAGACATGCTTTACAACCGCAGCGGGTTTGCCGAGAAGTGCCGCCATTTTGTCTACAAGCGCAAGGCTTGTGGCACGCCGGCGCGGTTGGTGGCGGATTGGGCGCGGGTGCGTGAGGTTGAGCGGGTCGACTGATCTTCACCGTCCCTCACGGCCACATCGCTGGCAAGTCAGGCTCCCACAGGGCTCAATCGTGTTCAAAATTTTGTGTACGACGAGAAACCTGGGGGAGCTGGCTTGCCAGCGATGAACGATGACGCGGTATCGAGGCTGCACTTACAATGCGCGCCACCTCAAACACCGGCCCGCCCATGGACATCGACCTCGCCCGCACCTTTCTGGAAATCGTCCGCCACGGCAGCCTCGCCGCCGCGGCACAGAAGCTGTTCGTCACACAAACGGCGATCACCGCCCGTGTGCAGAAACTCGAGAGCCAGTTGGGCAGTACCCTGTTCGTGCGCAACCGCGCCGGGGCGAAGCTGACGGCCAATGGCGAAGCCTTCGTCATCTACGCCAATCAACTGGTGCAGACCTGGGAGGCGGCGCGGCGCGACCTGCCGCTGCCCGAGGGTTATCACAACGTGCTGCACATTGGCGGCGAAGTCAGCCTGTGCAACCCGTTGATGCTCAGTTGGGCTGCCGAACTGCGCGAGAAGATCCCCAGCCACGCCCTGCGCATGGAAATCCGCGACGGTGAAAACCTGCTGCGCCAACTCGAACTCGGTGTGCTTGACGCAGCACTGGTCTATCAGCCGGAATACTGGCCCGGCCTGCAGGTCGAGCAGGTGCTGGAAGAAAAACTGATCCTGGTGCGCTCAACTGAGCGCCCCGATCCCTACGTGTACATCGACTGGGGCCCGGATTTCCGGCGCCAGCACGATGCCGCCCTGCCGGAGAAAGCCAAAGCGGCGCTGAGTTTCAATCTCGGCCCGTTGGCCCTGCAGTACATTCTCGAACACGGCGGCAGCGGCTACTTCCGCACTCGCGTCGTGCGCACCTATCTGGAAACCGGCGCACTGGAGGCGGTGAGCAAAGCCCCGGAATTCGGCTATCCAACCTATCTGGTGTATTCACGCGACCGCGACTCGACGACGTTGCAGCAGGCCTTCGATCTGCTACGCGAAGTGATCCGCACTGATGACGACTGGTCGCAACGCTGGAATCCGTTGAGCTGAATCTGCCGTTTTTCACCGGATCATGGCGCAAGTGACCTCAAGCATCGGCCTGCACAAACGGCCGGATCGGCTAATCTGCCGGGTATAACAACAATACCGACAGGTGAACGCAGTGAGGCAGACCACCGAGGCATTTCGCAGCCGCTATCGCGCGGCGATCCACCCGTTTTACAACCCGTGGCTGCACGGCGCCTTCGTGCTGCTGTTCGGTGTGCTGGCCATCGGCGTGTTCTGGAGTAGCGTACAGCGGGTGAGCTGGCTGGAATGGCTGACCGTGCCGCTGACCCTGTTGTTGTTCAACTTCGGCGTGTACATGGTTCATCGCCATCTCGGCCACCACAAAAAGACCTTCGCCAAACTGTTTTACGCCCGGCACGCGGGTGACCATCACAGCTTCTTCACCCCCGGCCACATGACCTACGACAGCGCCCGCGACTGGCGAGTGATTCTGTTCCCGGCATGGCTGATCGTGATTCACACGCTGCTGATCACCCTGCCGCTGTGGTGGCTGTTCGCACAGATCAACGCCAACGTCGCCGGGTTGTTCGGCGGCTGCATGGTGCTGGGTTACCTGACCTACGAGGTGTTTCACGCCGCCGAGCACCTGCCACCGCACAACCCGCTGACGCGCCTGCCATGGATCCGCCAGATGCGCCGCCTGCATGAACTGCATCACCGCCGCGAACGCATGCAGGAGCGCAATTTCAACATCGTCCTGCCGTTGATGGACTATCTGTTCGGCACCTTGTACTGGGAGCCGGAAGCCACCCCTTTGAGCTATTCGCCAATGCCCATGACCCGCCTGCAGCACCCGATCGACATTGCCGGCGAGCCGATCGCCGTGCTCGCCTATGCCGCCACGGTCAGCCGCTGGCCCGAGTGGCACCCGTCGTCGCTAAAGATCGAAGGCCCGCAAGGCCCGCTGCACGCCGGAGCGCGCTTCGAAGAAGACATACACGCCGGCGGGCGTGAAGGACATCTGCGCTGGGAGGTCACCGAATACCTGCCCGGCCGGCGCTGGTGTGCGCGGGCTCAAGGTGATCACGGCCTGTCGTTGCTGTTGACCTATGAGTGCTCGACCGACAGTGAGCGCACGCGGTTTGTGCGCACCCTCGATTACCGCTTCGAAAGTCTGGGCATGCGCATCGCCAACCAACTGCTGCTCAAACGACGTATCGAGCGTGAGTCGGCCACGTCGATGCTGGCGCTGCGGGACCGGGTCACGCAGCACCTGGCAGCCATGAGGGCCAGCGCATGAAATTATGGCGAATGGCAGGGCTGCTGATTGTCGTCGTCATCGGGTTTTTATTGCTGATGCCCACCCACGTTGAGCCCGTCGCCTGGAAACCGTCGCCGGCGCCGTCCCTCAGCGAAGGCGTCTACGCGGACAACCAGCGCCTCAAAGCTGTCGAGCAAGTCGGACCGAGTGACATCGAAGGTCCGGAAGCCCTGTTGCTGGAGAACGATTTCCTGATCACCGGGCTGCATGACGGGCGACTGATCCGCACCAGCCTCGATGGCACGCAGCGCAAGGTGCTGGCCGACACTGGCGGGCGTCCACTGGGTCTTGCGCGGCACCCCAATGGTCTGTTGGTGATCGCTGACGGGGTCAAAGGCTTGCTCTCGCTCGATGCGCAAGGTCAATTGATTCCCTTGACCACCGCGGCGAACGGCCTGGCATTTGGTTTTACCGATGATGTGGCCATCGACAAGTCCGGGCATTACGCCTATTTCAGTGATGCCTCCAGTCGTTGGGGTTACGGACATGACGGCGAAGCGATCATCGAGCATAGGGGTGACGGACGCCTGCTGCGTTATGACTTCCAGACCGGCAAGACCAGTGTGCTGCTGGACAAACTGGAGTTCGCCAACGGCGTGACCCTCGGCCCGGATGACGCCTACGTCCTGGTCAACGAAACCGGTGCCTATCGCATCAGTCGCTACTGGCTGACCGGCCCGAAAGCAGGCACTTACGACCTGTTCATCGATAACTTGCCGGGGCTACCGGACAACCTCGCCTTCAATGGTCGCGACCGGTTCTGGGTGGCGCTGTATGCACCGCGCAATGCCTTGCTCGATGGCACTGCCCAATACCCGTTCGTGCGCAAAATGATCGTGCGGGCGCTGACCGTATTGCCCAAACCGGTGGAAAAGCGCGGGTTTGTGCTGGGGCTGGATCTTCAGGGCAAGGTGATCGCCAATCTGCAGGACGCGAGCAGTGGCAATTATTCACCGATCACGACCGTGCGCGAGTATGGGGATTGGTTGTATTTCGGGTCGTTGAAGGCGAGGCACATGGCGCGGTTGCCGTTGGCTGATGCCCTGAAGTAAGCCAGCTGAATTTGCGCTGGATGGACTGACGCCATCGCTGGCAAGCCAGCTCCCACAATTGACCAGGTTGGTCACGAATTGTGTGGACAACGCAATCCCTGTGGGAGCTGGCTTGCCAGCGATGGCGGTCTGTCAGTTAGACGACTTGTCGAACTTGTCCGGATCTTCGTCTTCGGGAAGATCCTCGACAGGCTCCTCGGGATTGGCGGTGGTATGCGCCGGGCTATTAGGCTCAGGATGGGTCGGAACCGGGTCGAATGCACCCTGCTCTTCACTGGGGAATTTGGGATCGTTCATAAGGCACCTCGCAAAGAGTCGCTGATTGAAGACTCTGAACATTCGAGGTGCCGTGGGGAGTTGTCGTTCCCTTCAATCAGCAACCGCAGGTCGGCGGATCAGCTCGGGGCCTGCAAGTGAGTGACGATCTCGTCCTTGACCTTCAGCCGCTTCTCTTTCAGCTTTTTCAATACGTCATCACTAGGTGCGTCCGAGGTGGCGGTTTCGGCCTTGACCACGTCGGCGTCAGCCTGGGAATACTTGTTGATCAGTGAATCCAGTCGTGGATCCTGGGTGCGTTTTTGCTGGATCTCTTCCTTCGTGCAACTCAAGTCCTGAAACAGGTCATGGGGAACCGGCATGGAACACCTCCATCAGTTGATCGGGAGGCCAACGCGACCGATTGCGCTGGCCAGTCTTCAGAATGGCCTTGGTCGGGCGGTTCTGTCGACCACCTGTCAGACCAGCGGTGGCCGTTCGTCGCCCTGTCGCAAATGCGATAAAACCTTTCTCCGCCGCCCCGCCTCCATTGCATAACGCTCACAACAAACTGCGTGGAGTTACACCAATGGACGGATTCAACCTGCGTCATCTCTTTCTGGCTGTCGCTTTGAGCACTGGCATGGGCAGCGCATTCGCCGCCACTGACAACGATTTCGTCGATAACGCTGCCGCCGGTGGCATCGCCGAAATCGAAACCAGCCGACTGGCCCTGGAAAAAAGCCAATCGGCCGACATCAAGAAGTTTGCCGAAATGATGATCACCGACCATGGCAAAGCCAACGATGAGTTGGCGACGATTGCCAAGGCCCACGACATCGAAGTGCCGGACACCACCACGCTGGTCAAACAGGCCAAGGAGAAAATCCTCGACATGCGCGACGAGTCCTTCGACGCGGCCTACGCCAACAATCAGGTCAAGGCTCACGAAGACACCATCGAGCTGTTCAAGAAGCAGGCCAATACTGTGACGGACGACAAGGTCAAAGGCGCCACCGAGCTGAAAGCCTTCGCGCAAAAAATGTTGCCGGCACTGGAAAAACATCTGGCAGCGGCGAAGGAATTGCAGGCCAAGCATCCGAGCAAATAGCCTTCCCCTCACCCCAAGCTCCAAAAAAATGCCGCATCTCACGATGCGGCATTCGTCATTTCAACGCCGATTAACCGCCATCCGTATCAATATCCGCATCGGTCTCTTCCCCCGGCTTCGCCCGGTCCGGCTCAGGCTCGAAACCCGGACTGAACTCATTGTCGTTATCGGTGTGCCGGTTCTTCTGATCGACCGCCGGATCAGCACTTTGAGCCTGATCCGTATCGCCCTGCTGCTGCGCAGGTTGCGTCGGCGCCGGTTGCCCCGGCACTTGCGGATCAATCGCCGGATCATTGCGATTGATCGACTCCCCGGACTGGTTTTGCTGTTGCTCGCTCATAAGCACCTTGTAGTTCTAGGCCAGCACGACTGAAACCAGCCGGGCCTTGAAGATTCGAAGCCTGCACAGCGCCAACGTTCAAAACATCGCGATGGGGCCATACCGGTCGCCGACTTTACCGGTTCAATGCGCGAGCGAGAAACGGCGCGGTGCGGCTCTTTTTGCTCGCCGCAACTATCTGCGGTGTACCCGCCACCACAATCCTGCCGCCCTGATCCCCCGCCCCCGGGCCGATGTCGATCACCCAGTCGCTCTGCGCGACCACGCGCATTTCATGTTCGACCACGATCACCGTGTGCCCCGCCGTCACCAGGTTATCCAGTTGCTCCAGCAACCGATCGACATCTCGCGGGTGCAGGCCGGTGGTCGGCTCATCCAGCACATACAAAGTCGCGCCACGCTGGTTGCGCTGTAGCTCGGTGGCCAGTTTGATCCGCTGCGCCTCACCGCCGGACAGTTCCGTGGCCGGTTGGCCGAGGCGCAAGTAACCCAGGCCAATGTCCCGCAACACTTCCAGCGACCGGCGAATCCCTGGTTGCCCGGCAAACACCGTCACCGCTTCATCGACGGTCAATTGCAGCACCTGAGCAATACTCAAGCCTTCCCAGACAATCGCCAGCGTTTGCGGGTTGTAGCGAGCGCCATGACACGTCGGGCATGGCGCGTACACGCTGGGCATGAACAACAATTCGACGCTGACAAACCCTTCACCCTCACACGTCGGGCAACGACCCTTGGCGACGTTGAAGGAAAATTGTCCGGCGTCATAACCCGCCGCCTGCGCCTCGGGCGTGGCGGCGAACAGTTTGCGCACGTTGTCGAACAGCCCGGTGTAAGTCGCCAGGTTGGAACGTGGCGTGCGGCCAATGGGCTTCTGGTCGACCTGCACCAGGCGCTTGATCGATTCCAGCCCGGCCGTGACCTGACCGCTGCTGACCTGCGGTGCATCGTCCTCAAGGCTGAGCTCTTCAGGTTCGGGATCCACAGTCGGGCGCCCCAATTGCGCGCCGACCAGCTCCAGCAACGCCTGGCTGACCAGACTCGACTTGCCCGAACCGGACACACCGGTCACCGAGGTAAAGCAACCCAAAGGAAATTCAGCACTGAGGTTGTTGAGGTTATTGCGGCTGATGCCGTCCAGTTTCAGCCACCCCGAAGGCTTGCGCGCCGCCCGTGTCGAACGTTGCTGCTCAGCGAACAGATAGGCGCGGGTCTGCGACTCGTCGACCTCGGCCAGACCCGCTGGCGGGCCGCTGTACAGCACCTGGCCACCCTTCTCGCCCGCCGCCGGGCCAACGTCGATCAACCAGTCGGCGCGGCGCATGGTTTCCAGATCATGCTCGACCACAAATAGCGTGTTGCCATCGGCCTTGAGCCGCTGCAAGGCGTCGAACAGTGCCTCGCCATCGGCTGGGTGCAGACCGGCGGAAGGCTCGTCGAGCACGTAAATCACGCCGAACAACTGCGAGCCCAACTGCGTGGCCAGGCGCAAACGCTGCAATTCACCGGACGACAAGGTCGGCGTGCTGCGCTCCAGCGCCAGATAGCCCAGGCCCAGATCGGTCAGCGTGCTGACCCGCTCCAGCAGGTCCTCGGCAATGCGCTGCGCCGCCAGACGTTTTTCCAATGACAGGTTCGGTGTGTGGCGCACATCCGGCGCGCCGGCATGGCCACTGGCGCCGTGCGCAACGCGCAGCTGGCGGGCCTCGCGGGTTTGCGCGTGACTCAAGGTGTCGCCGGTATCCTCGGCATGTTCCAGGTAACTGGCCGCCGCCACTGGGCGCAGCACTTCGGCCACTTGCAGCAACGGCATCTGCGACAGCTCACCAATGTCATAGCCGGCAAACGTCACCGAGAGTGCCTCGCGCTTCAGGCGTTTGCCTTCGCACAGCGAACACGGGCTACCGAGCATGAACTGCGAAACACGCTTCTTCATCAGCGCACTTTGCGAGTGGGTGAAGGTGTGCAGGATGTAACGCCGGGCGCCGGTGAACGTGCCCTGATAGCTCGGCTCCATCTTGCGCTTGAGGGCGACGCGGGTTTCTTCCGGCGTCAGTCCGGCGTACACCGGCACGGTCGGGGTTTCTTCGGTGAACAGAATCCAGTCGCGCTGCTTTTTCGGCAGCTTGCGCCACGGGATATCGACGTCGATGCCCATGGTCACGAGGATGTCGCGCAGGTTCTGCCCCTGCCACGCCAGCGGCCAGGACGCCACGGCGCGCTGGCGGATGGTCAGGTTCGGGTCGGGCACCATCAGCGCTTCAGTGACTTCATAGACCCGCCCGAGGCCATGACACTGCGGGCAGGCGCCCTGCGGCGTATTCGGTGAAAAGTCCTCGGCGTACAACATCGCCCGCCCCGGCGGGTAACTGCCGGCGCGGGAATAGAGCATGCGGATCAGGCTCGACAGCGTGGTGACACTGCCCACCGACGACCGCGTGCTCGGCGTGCCACGCTGCTGTTGCAGGGCCACGGCGGGCGGCAGCCCTTCGATGGAATCGACATCTGGCACGCCGACCTGGTCGATCAACCGTCGCGCATACGGCGCCACCGACTCGAAATAGCGCCTTTGGGCTTCGGCATACAACGTCGAAAACGCCAGCGACGACTTGCCCGATCCGGACACGCCGGTGAACACCACCAGAGCATCGCGGGGGATGTCGACGTCGACGTTCTTCAGGTTGTGCTCGCGGGCGCCGCGCACCCGGACCATGCCGGCGGGCGCTTTGGAGGTGCGTTTGGAAGTCATCAGCCTGCCTTGGTGAGGGGGTTCAAACTCAGTCGTTAAGCACCGCACGAATCATCTGCAACAAGGCTTCCGGGCCATAAGGTTTGCCGAGCAGATGCGTGTCGGGGCTGAGTTGATGATTGCGCGAGATGATGTCGCGGGTGTGCCCGGAGGTGAACAGAACCGCCACGCCAGGTTTCTGCACCTTGGCCCACGCGGCCAGATCTGAACTCTTGATCAGTCCCGGCATGACCACGTCGGTGAAAATCAGATCCACTTCACAGCCATCGAGCAGTATTTGCATTGCGGCGTCACCGTTGCCTGCAGTCAACACGCGGTAACCCTCTTCGCGCAGCAATTCGACCGCCGAGGCGCGCACCGCGTCGTTATCTTCGACCACCAGAATCGTCTCGTGACCACCGCCCAACTGATCGCCGACGCTCGGTGATTCTTCGCGGATCGGACGCAGGCTGCGCGGGAAGTACAACTGCACCCGAGTGCCCTCGCCGAGCGTGCTGTCGATCTCGACATGGCCACCGCTTTGTTTGACGAAACCAAAGACCATGCTCAGACCCAGGCCGGTGCCTTGGCCGTCAGCTTTGGTGGTGAAGAACGGTTCAAATACCTGCTCGAGAATCTGCGGCGCGATCCCGGCACCGGTATCGCTGACAGCAACCCTGACGAACTCTCCGGACACCAGACCTTTACCGGCACAAAACTCAGGGTCGAGTCGAGTGTTGGTGGCACTGAGCACGATGGTGCCCTCGCCCTTCATTGCATCGCGGGCATTGATCGCCAGGTTGAGAATGGCGTTTTCCAACTGATTACGGTCGACGTTGATGTGCCACGGTTCCTGCGGCAACTGCATATCGATCTGAATGGTTTCACCTAAGGCCCTCTGCAGCAATTCGCCAACGCCGTCGAAAATCTGCCGCGGATTGCACACCGCAGGGGTCAACGGTTGACGTCGGGCGAACGCGAGCAATTGCGAAGACAACTTGGCACCCCGCTCGACCGCCGCCAGCGAGGCACTGACCCGGCGCTGCACGTTGGCGTTGTCCGGTTCATGACGGGCCAGCAGATGCAGGTTGCCGGCGATCACTTGCAACAGGTTATTGAAGTCGTGAGCGACGCCCCCCGTCAGCCCGCCAATGGATTCAAGTTTCTGCGACTGGCGCAGCTGTTCCTCGGCAGCCAATCGTGCACCGACCTCATCGGCCACTCGCTGTTCGAGGTTGCGAGTGAATTTGAGCAGCGACTCTTCAGCGGTCTTGCGTTCATGGATGTCGATCAGCACGCCGGGAAAACGGAACGCTTCGCCTTGTTCGTTGAACTCGCAAGCGCCGCTGGCCAGCACCCACCTGTAGCCGCCGTCCGGACGCAGTACACGGAATTCGGCATTGTAGGGCTCGCCGGTCTGCATCGAGTGGCTGACGCGATCATGCACCCAAGGCAGATCATCGGGATGAATGTGCGCTTCGGTGACGTGTTGCGGCAGGTCGCTCAGGTCTTGATTCGGCGGATACGAGAAAGTGCGAGCGAAACGCTCATCGGCAGAAAGGACATTGTTCTTCACATCCCAGACAAACGAGCCGAGCAATGCCCCGGCGTTAAGTGCCAGGCGCACGCGCTCGTTATCGGCGCGATAAGCTTGCTCTGCCTCCCGACGCTTGCGCTCGGAATGCATGAACTCGGTGGTTTCCACCACCATCGCCATCACGCCGGCCGGCCGTCCCTTATCGTTGGCCACCGGGCTGTAATACAGATCCATCCAGACGTCTTCGGGAGCCCCGTCGCGCAGCAGCACCAGCTCCTTGTTGCGAAACGACAAGGTACCGCCCGCCAGACAGGTGTCGAGCACATGCCGGTTGAACTCGGCGACCTCCGGCCAGCCCAGTTCCACCGGGGTGCCGAGCAAGTACGGATGGCGACCGCCGGCAAACTGCGAATAGGCATCGTTGTAGATCATGTAGCCGGCAGGCCCCCAGAGCATGACCATCGGCAATGGCGAGGCGAGCATCATCTGCACGGCGCTGCACAGACTGGTGGGCCAGGTATTGAGCGGCCCCAGTTCGGTCAGGCTCCAGTCGAACGCACAGATGCGCCCGGCCATCTCGCCTTGCCAGCCGTCACAACCGTGGCTATCGGATAAAAACTGCATCGACTGACTCGGTGTCCTGTGGTGTTTGTCCGACTGATCGCGACGCCAAAATGACGCGATGCCCGTCTGTTTCGAGCACCGTCGAGCGCATTGGTTTCATTAGAGGTATAGCCGATTTTCAAGCCAATTCAGGATTACACACCGATCAGGTGTTTGAGCGGATGGTAGCCAGTTTTCATCTTGGCGGCGACGTCCAGAATCGCCTTCTCGATGCCGTTCAAATGCGTGCAGGTCAACTCGATGGCGGCGCTCTGATTACCGGCCTCGATGTACTCGATCAGGCGCAGGTGTTCATTGTCGCGACAGGCTTCATGGCTGTCGTCGTCCAGCGCGGCAATGTACAGCGAGGCGCGGGAAATCAGCTTCTGGAACCAGTCGAGCAACACCGGGTTGTCAAGGCTGCGGGCCAGCTTGAGGTGGAACTCGCCGAGCAGGTAGATCAGCCGCGGGTGATCGCCGGCCGCGTGGGCCTCATCCTCCAGCAGCAGGTGTTCGCGCAGGACTTGCATGGCGGCGATGTCCTTGCGTCGGCATAACTCGGTGACAATACCGATCTCGATCAGGCGTCGGGTTTCGAACAGTGAGCGGATCTCTTCGTTGCTGGGCAACGACACCGAGGCGCCTTTATTGGGCTCGGTGGTCACCAGTCCATCGGCCTCCAGTTGCTTGAGTGCGGCACGCACCGACGTGCGGCTGACATTAAACAACTCGGCCAGCGAGGTCTCGCCCAGTTTCATTCCCGGGCGTAGCGAACGCTTGCTGATCGCCTCGTAAACCCCTTGGTAGACGCGGTCGACCGTGGTTTCCGGTTTCTTCTCGGTCACTCGAAAGCTCCTTCAGTGCTGGCAACGTTGCCGTGGCGCATGAACTGTCGCGCAGGATATCGCCTCCAGGCTGAAGATGCAGGTTCTTGATCAAGGGTGTTTAAAGCAAAAAGATCGCAGCCTGCGACAGCTCCTACATTGGAATGAGTTCCCTCTGTAGGAGCTGCCGCAGGCTGCGATCTTTTGATTTACGCTGTCAGTCCGTGCCGTATTTCGGCGAGCGCGGCCCATACAGCAGCCCCGCTGGATGTCCGGCCGACAACAGACGATTGCTGGCCACACCGGCAATCGGATAACCGGCATCGGTGGAGCTGTTGATGATCTGCTTTACCGCCGCCGTGATCAGCATGCCGATCAGACCGCCACCACCGTTGTTGTTGCCCTCTTCACTCGACGCCCGAGCGGAGCCGGTCCACAAGGTGGTGCCGGACTTCAGGTCGACCAGTTTCGCCGTCGCCGTCACTGCAGTTTCGCTGCTGATGACCATGTAACGCGTACCGTATTCGGTCACGGTGATGTACAGCGCCGCATCGGCGCCGAAGATTTCCTGCAGTTTGTTGGCCGGCGCCTGATGAATGTCATCCGGGGTGGTCAGGCCGTTCTGGCGGAAGGTTTCATCCACCAGCGTGATCGGCAGCACGTAGTAACCGGCCTCGGCCAGCGGAAACGTCACCTGTGACAACAGGCTGTAAGAGGCCTTGACGTCCGGCGAGGTGTTCAGCGGCGGCAGCACCAGAATGCTTTTCGGGCGTGCCTGTTTGTACGCCGAATAATCCACGCTCTTGGGGGCCACACAGCCACCGAGTACGGTCAGCGCCAAAGCCGCGCCCAGCAGTTTTACTGCACGCGAGATCATTGCGCAGCTCCGCTCTTGGCGTTTTTAAGCAGAAAATCCATGTAGGTGCCGGACTCGGGGAACAGGGTCTTCTCGGTGCGCAGTTGCTGCACCATCTGATCGTCCTTGCCCATGCTCAGGTACAGCAGACCGAGGTGCGCGTGGTAACCCGGCGGCACGGCTTTGCCACTGGCGCGGATCTTTTGCAGATCGGCTTCCAGCGCTTCGGCCTGGGCTTCTGTCGGCGTTTCGCTTTTGAAGTATTCGTAGACCTGCGGTTGGTAGCCTTCCCACTGGTACAGGGTTTGCGGGCTGCTGCAACCGGCCAGCAAGGCGCTGGCGGCCAGCGTCAGGGCCATGAGTGGCCGAGACAGAGAAAGATTCATTGCGTGTTGCTCCTTGCGATGGGCGTCAATCAGTTGCCCGGTTTCCAGGCACCGGCGTTCATGCCATCAACCAGACGATTGATCGCCTCGCGCATGGCCAGATCGAGGACTTTGCCGTTGAGGGTCGAGTCGTAGGCAGCGGTGCCGCCGAAGCCGATGATTTCGCGGTTGGACAAGGCGTATTCGCCAGCGCCCTGAGTCGAATACACCACTTCGGAGGTGCTGATGTTGACGATATTGAGGTTAACCTTGGCGTAGGCCACCTGAGTCTTGCCGCGACCGAGAATGCCAAACAGCTGGTGGTCGCCAGTTTCTTTGCGGCCGAACTCGGTGACGTCACCGGTGACCACGTAATCGGCACCCTTGAGGCGCTGGGCCTGGCCCTTGATTGCTGCTTCCTGCTGGATTTCGCCCATGTTGTCGCGATCCAGTACGGAGAAACGGTTGGTCTGCTGCAAGTGCGTGATCAGGATGGTCTTGGCCTGACCGCCGAGACGGTCGACGCCATCGGAGAAAATCCCGCGCATGTAGCTGGAGCGGTTGTCGAACTTGCCCACTGCCATCGGCACGCGAACGCCGGTCCAGACTTGCGTGGCGCTTTCCACCTTGGCCACCGGCAGTGCGCGGGAGCTTTCGTTGGCGCAACCGGCAAGCGTGCTGGCCAGTGTGCCAAGCACGGCAATCGCAAGGCCTGAGACCAGCATCCGGGAGATCTTTCTCACTGGGTATTCCTTATTGAAAAACGGTATGTCCCGGCACAGCAACGCGGTGGGGGAGCGGAAAAGGGGCGGCATTATGACAAAGTGCCACTACTGGCGACAGTTTTTTTTGACGCCTGCAAATTGGCTTTTATTTCCCTCGCGTCACATCGCAACAATCAAATACCTCCACCTGCGGCAGCTCCTAAGGTGTGATGTGGTGTTGACCTTCTTGTTTTTTGAGGGGTTGTCAACTGTCAGGTATGACAGTTTACGCCCCAGTATCTTAGGCATAGCTTGGGGTTGCTGCTGGACACTATTTTTATCAAGGGCACTCGCTGCCAAGGAGCTTCACATGCTGACGGAACACGCTCTTCCCCATACCAAAACCAATCCTTCCTCTGGCACCGTAGCTGCCGAGGTGCAGGGTGAATCGACGTTCAATGCCGACGGCCTCAACTTCGCCTACGACTACTACACCACCGATAAAAAACTGCGTCTGACCCTCAGCGCCGTTCAGACCATTGAAGGCAAGCAAGGGAATAAGGTCATCAGAGGTCTTGAAATGGTCTTCAATTCCGACATTGTCAGCGGTACCCACTCCATCAAGGACGGAAAGTTTTCGGCTACCTGGTGGAAAATGTGGGCCAATGGCGACGACACCCTGTTCCATACGTACAACGCGGACGACGGGTCCATCACGCTGTCGTTTGATCACGAACAGGAACTCTACGAAGGCAATTTTTCCTTCGAGTCAAAAGGACCGGGCCCTGCCAGTGCAATTATCAAGTCGGGGAGCTTCTCGATCGAAGGTCGGGATAACTTCACGCTCTAACCGCTGAATACCTGTAGGTGCTGCCGCAGCCTGCGGCAGTTCCTTCGGAGATTCAGGGGGAGTCAGTGGAAATCGCGGCTCTGCACGCGGATGCCGTTGAGCAGTGGACTCAGGTCGCTCAGGCGTCCGGCGATCAGGTGGCGCACGTCGCCTTGGCGTTCCCAGCGGCCATCGACCTTGAGCAGTTGCGAGCCGACCAGCACCTGGCGCTGACGCTCGGCCAGGTCGCGCCAGACCACCACGTTGACGTTGCCGAACTCGTCTTCCAGGGTCACGAAGGTCACGCCGCTAGCGGTGCCCGGTCGTTGTCGGCCCGTCACCAGCCCGGCGACGCTGACCGGTCGCCCGTGTTCAACGTCGAGCAGTTCTTGCGAACTGCGGCAGCGCAGGGCCTTCAACTCGCCGCGCAACAACGCCAGCGGATGCGGCCCCAGCGTGGTGCCGACAGTTGTGTAATCGGCGTGCAGATCCTCGCCGACGCTGGGTTTTGGCAGCATCACATCGGGTTCTTCCTGACTCGGCAAACCGGCAAACAGGCCAAGCTGTTTCTGCACCCCGGCCACTTCCCAGCGCGCCCGGTGACGATGACCGGCCAAACCGCGCAACGCCCCGGAATCCGCCAGCAATGCCTGCGCCCGACTGTCGAGCGCGGCCCGCTCGCCCAGATCGGCGACATCGGCGAATGCCCCGCGCACCCTTGCCGCTTCGATACGCCGGGCATCGTCCTCGCGAAAGCCCTTGATCATGCGCAGGCCCATGCGGATCGCCGGTTGTGCGCCGCTGATCGGTTCCAGGCTGCAATCCCAGTCACTGGCGCGTACATCCACCGCACGGATCTGCAACTGATGCCGACGCGCATCCTGCAGAATCTGGTCCGGGCTGTAGAAGCCCATCGGCCAACTGTTGATCAGCGCACAGGCGAACGCCGCCGGTTCGTGGCACTTGAGCCAGCAACTGGCGTAGGTCAGCAAGGCGAAACTGGCCGCGTGGGATTCGGGAAAACCGTAACTGCCAAAGCCTTTGATCTGCTCGAAAATCTGCGCGGCAAACTCTGGCGTGTAGCCGTTTTTCTGCATGCCGGCGGCGAGTCGTTCCTTGTGCGGCTCAAGCCCGCCGTGGCGTTTCCACGCGGCCATGGAGCGGCGCAACTGATCGGCTTCGCCGGGGCTGTAGCCGGCAGCGACGATGGCGATCTGCATCACCTGTTCCTGAAACAGCGGCACGCCGAGGGTTCTTTCCAGCACGACCTTGAGTTCCGGCGACGGATAGGTTTCCTCTTCTTCCTTGTTACGACGGCGCAGGTACGGATGCACCATGCCGCCCTGAATCGGCCCCGGGCGGACGATGGCCACTTCGATCACCAAGTCGTAGAACTTCGCCGGTTTCAGCCGTGGCAGCATCGACATCTGTGCGCGGGATTCGATCTGGAACACGCCGATGGTGTCGGCGCGACTGATCATCTCGTAGGTCGGTTTGTCTTCGGGCGGAATCGTTGCCAGTGTCAGGTCCAGATGGCGATGACGGCGCAGCAGATCGAAACAGCGGCGAATCGCGCTGAGCATACCGAGCGCGAGGATATCGACCTTGAGCAGCCCGACCGCATCGAGATCGTCCTTGTCCCACTGAATGATCGTACGATCGACCATGGCGGCATTTTCCACCGGCACCAGACTGTCCAGCGGCTGTTCGGAAATCACGAAACCACCGGGGTGCTGCGACAGGTGCCGGGGGAAGCCGATCAGTTGCCCGGTCAGGCTCAGTACCCGGCGCAACACCGGGCTGTCCGGGTCGAAGCCACCTTCGAGCAAGCGTGCCCGCGGCGGCGTTTCATCGCTCCAGTGGCCGCAGCAGTCAGCCAACGCGTTGATCTGATCCGGCGGCAGGCCCAAGGCCTTGGCCACATCGCGCACCGCACCGGCGGCGTGATAGGTGCTGACTACCGCTGTCAGCGCCGCGCGATGACGGCCGTACCGGCGAAACACGTATTGCAGGACTTCTTCGCGGCGCTCGTGCTCGAAATCGACGTCGATGTCCGGCGGCTCGTTGCGCTCCTTGGACATGAAGCGTTCGAACAGCAGCGTGGTGCGATCCGGGTCGATCTCGGTGATGCCCAAGGCAAAACACACCGCCGAGTTGGCCGCCGACCCCCGGCCCTGACAGAGGATGTGCTGCTCACGGGCGAAGCGCACCACGTCGTGTACGGTGAGGAAGTAGCTTTCGTAGCCGAGTTCGGCGATCAGTTTCAGCTCATCGTTGATTTGCGTGAGCACTTTGGCCTGCGGGCCTTTCGGCCAGCGCCAGGCGATGCCTTCTTCGGTCAGGTGTCGTAGCCAGGAACTGGCGCTGTGGCCATCGGGCACCAGCTCTTTGGGATATTGATAACGCAACTGGCCCAGATCGAAGGTGCAGCGCCGGGCCAGATTGACCGACGCTTGCAGCAGTGCCGGCGGATACAACTCGCGCAACACGTCGAGACTGCGCAAATGCCGCTCGCCATTGGGGTGCAGGCGCAAACCGGCCTCGGCCACCGGCACGTGATGACGGATCGCCGTCATGGTGTCCTGCAAGGCGCGCCGGCCACGGGCGTGCATGTGCACATCGCCACTGGCCACGGGCGGAATTTGCAACTCAGAGGCCAGACTCAGTAAATCCGCCAAGCGCCGCTGATCGTCCTGCCCGCGATGCAGTTGCACCGCCAGCCACAGCCGTTCGTCGAAGGTTTGCCGCAGCCAACGGCCCTCCTCGACCTCATCCACCGCGTCCGGCACCCACAACGCCAGCAACCCCGGCAGCGCTGCGCTGAAGTCCTCGCGCAGCACTTGGTACTGGCCCTTTTGCGTACGCCGCCGGGCGCGGGTGATCAAGCCGCACAGCGCCTGATAACCCTCAAGGTTCTCCACCAGCAGCACCAGTTTCGGGCCGTTTTCGATGCGGATTTCGCTACCGATGATCAGCGGCAGCTCAACGGATTTCGCCGCTTGCCAGGCACGCACAATCCCGGCCAGGGTGCATTCGTCGGTGATCGCCAGCGCTTGATAGCCGTGCTTTTTCGCCCGTTGGAACAGCTCCAGCGCACTGGACGCACCGCGCTGGAAACTGAAATTCGACAGGCAGTGCAGTTCGGCATAGCCATCGCTCATGCGAACCAGCCTTGCAGCCACAACGGCCCGCCCTCGCCTACGGCCCGATAAGCCCAGCCCTGCTGGCCGGCGCGGTTCTGGATCAGGTAATAATCGCGGCGCACATCGTCACCGTCCCACCAGCCGGACTCGATGCGCTCCGGGCCCATGAGGATTCGCGCCGAACCTTCTGCCACGCTTTGCGGCTCGCCCAGCAGCCAGCCAGGACGCTGGACGCTCGGCAAACCGGCGCAACGGTGTTTGTCGACGCCGTTCTGCCACGCGCATTCCGGTCGATGATCCGCCTGAAAGCGCAGGCCCTGCACCGCGTCATCGCCCAGCCGCGCGCGCAGGCGTTCGCGCAATTGCTCCCACGGCAAGGTCTGCTGCGGACGGTCGTCGAACAGTTCCTGAAACTGCGGGACGAAACTCGGCAGATCTTCGGCGCGCAAACGAAAACCACGCACCGGCGCTTCAACCTGCACCTGTTCCAGTCGCCCACGGGCCAGTTCAAAAAGCATCGCTGGATCGCGTTCGGCACTGAGCAGGCCGACCTTGATCAAGGTGTCCGGCAACCCGGCGTGCTCCAGATGCAGGTCGAAACGCTGTACGCCGCTGTCGCGCCCACAGAGAAATGCCGACAGATCGCCGGTCAGGCGCCGCAGCGGGAATAACAAGGCTTGATGGGATTGCACGTCGAAGTTGAGTTCGATGCGTACATCGAAACGATCCGGCGGCAGATAGAACGCCAGCGCCAGCGGTCGCGCACCGAACAGGGTGTCGAGGTGTTTGAGCATCGGCGCTTCGAAGCGCCGCGCCAGCGCCTGGCGCGGCAGGCTCTGCACCTGACTGAGATTGCGCAGGCCCATGCGCGACAACGCCGTGGCCACGTGCGGCTCCAGCCCCACGCGGTCGATAGGCAACTGCCCGAGGTGATGCTGCAAGGCTTCGCCGTCCGGCACCACCAGGCCGTCATACGCATTGGCCAGGATCCGCGCCGCCACCGGGTTGGGCGCAGCGACGATGCGATGACGGAAACCCAGATCGGTCAGTTCCTTGCGCAACCGCGCTTCGAACTGCGCCCAGGAACCGAACAGGCCAAGACTCGATTCGATCTCGAACACCACGGTGCGCGGGTAATGCACGCTGACCTGTGAGCTGAAACGGTAGGCCCACGCGGCGAGAAACTGCTGCCAGTGCTCAACCTCGGCCACCTCGTAATCGGCAGTGACAAAACCTTTGCTCAGGGCTTGCGCGGCGGTCATCGACTGGCCGGGACGCAAGCCGAGTTGGCGCGCTGCCGGATTGACCGCTTGCAGCACCCGACGCTGGGCCGGGCCGCTGAGCAGCACCAACGGCTCATCGGGATCGGGCCGCTGACGTAACACCGCGTCGAGGGCCAATTGCGGGAACAGGATACAGACCCAGCGCATGACGACCTCAGTGACCCACGGTAAAAGCAATCGGCGCCGTGCGTGCCAGTCCGCCACGGCACTTGAGCACGCGCAGTTGGGCAGGTTTTGCATCGATGGCAATGCGCAGCGCCGCCGGCGACGGGTTGACCGCTTCGCTCAACGGTCGCCAGGCAAAGGCCAGGGTCTGGCCGGTTTCCGCGGCCACCTGCAAACGCCGCAACGCGCGGTCATCAGCCTTGTGCGGCCAGCACAGCACCGCGCCGCAACTGCCCGAACGCAGGCATTGTTCCGCCGCCCACAAGGCATCGCGCTCACTGGCCTGGATCACCGACAACTGGCGCAGATCGACCCCGGCGTTTTCCCACGCCTGCGGGTACGGCACGAAGGGCGGCGCCACCAGCACGATGCGCTCGCCCGCCGCCGACAGCCTTGCCAGCGTCGGCCACACCAGTTGCAACTCCCCGACACCGGGGCCGGCCAAGAGGATTTCGCTCAGTGCCGCTTCCGGCCAGCCGCCGCTGGGTAGCGCTGCGTCCAGCGTGGCATGCCCGGTCGGTTGCGGGCTGGCGGCCGGTGGCGCTGGCCGGCCCTTCCAGACCTGGCCGCCATTGAACAGCGTATCCAACGCAATGACGGCGCCCATCAGCCTTGCCTCACCAGACCGCAGAACACCCCTTCGATGGCCAGATCCTGATCATCACGCACGACAATCGGCTGATACGCCGGGTTGCGCGGCAGCAGCCGCACCTCATTGCCGGTGCGCTCGAAGCGTTTGATGGTGACTTCACCGTCGAGCCGCGCCACGACGATCTGGCCGTTGAGTGCCTCGGGGTTGCGTCGCACGCCGACCAGATCACCGTCGAGAATGCCGTCTTCGATCATCGAATCGCCCTGCACCCGCAGCATGTAGTCGGGTGTGCGGGAAAACAGCGCCGGGTCGAGCATCAGGCGGTTATGAATGTCGGCGTCGGCGCCAATCGGCGCACCGGCGGCCACGCGGCCAAGCACGGGAATTTCCAGCAACTCCGGGCGCGCCGGTTGCCCGAGCAAACGAATGCCCCGGGCCTGATGCGGATTGACCTCGATGAACCCGGCTTCGGTCAGCGCCAGCACATGCTTGCGCGCCACGCTGCGCGAGGCAAAACCAAAAGCCTCGCTGATTTCAGCGAGGCTTGGGGGCTGACCGTGTTCGGCGATGCGTTCGCGGATAAAGGTCAGAATGGCGGTACGGCGGGGAGTCAGGTTCGTCATGGAGTACATTTGTACTCCTGTCGGATTTTCCTGACAAGCACCGCCAGTCGGCCCACCCCACCTTGATCGTTCCCAACGCAGAGCGTGGGAACGATCAAGTCAAGTGAGACCGCGTTCGGCAAGGAAGGCGGCGATGTAATCGATAAACGCCACCACTTTCGCCGTAGCCCGTCGATGGCTCGGGTACACCGCCAGAATGTGCGGGCCGAAGCTGTCCGGGTCGATCTCATAGTCGGCCATGACCCGCACCAGTCGCCCGTCAGCGATAAACGGCGCAGCGCTCCACAAGGGTGTATGCAGTAAACCGCGCCCGGCCAGGGCACTGGCCAGCAGCAAGTCATAATTGTCACTGCGCAAGCGCGGCGCTGCGGGTTGCGGCAGGCTGAGACGCTGGCCGTCACGCTCGGCCCACCAGAATTCGCGGCTGAGCAACGGGTGCCGGTACAACAGCCATTCATGCTGATCGAGCGTCTGCGCAGTCACCGGCAAGCCCTTGCGCGCCAGGTACTCAGGGCTTGCACACAAGGCCAGGCGATTGCTGCCGACTACCCGCGCAATCAGCCCCGGCAGGTCATCGTGTCCTTCGCGCAAGGCCAGGTCGTAGCCGCTTTCCAGCAGATTGACGAACGCGTCGCACAGATCCACTTGCAGACTGATCTGCGGATACTGCTGCAGAAAGCCGTCGCACACCTGATCGAGAAACGCCCGGCCATAGGCCAGCGGCGCGGTGATTTTCAGGCTGCCGCGCAAACCGTGCTGCAACTGCTCGATTTCCTCACTGGCCTCGTCCAGACGCTGCAATACCAGCCGTGCGGTTTCCAGATACACCCGGCCGATCTCGGTCAGCAAAATCCGCCGCGTGCTGCGCTCGAACAAGCGTGCGCCGAGTTCGGCTTCCAGGTGATTGACCGCTTTGGTCAACGCCGACGGGGTTTTACCCAGTTGCTCGGCGGCGCGGCTGAAACTGCCGAGTTGCGCCGTGACCACGAACATTTTCAATGCACCCAACTTGTCCATGCTTTTTCCATTCAGGCAAAAACGTTTTTCGTGAGGAAGGCGTTCTGTCGGCCGTTGCCAGCCACTAATCTGGCCATCAGACGCAATAACAAGGAAATCTTCAATGAAAAGATTCATCCCGAATCTGCTTGTCGCTGCAGTAAGTTTTGCCTCGATGGAAGCCATGGCCGCGGCCGATCTGGTGCTGCTTAACGGCAAGATTTTCACCGCCGACCGCGCTCAACCCAAGGTGCAGGCGCTGGCCGTGGAGAACGGCAAAGTGCTGAAAGTGGGCACAGACGCGCAGATCAAAACCCTGATCGAACCCGGCACTCAAGTGATCGACCTGCAAGGCAAAGCGCTGCTGCCCGGTCTGATCGACAGCCATTCCCACGCGATTTTCGGCGGACTGGAAATGGTCTCGGCGAACATGGAGGATGAAGTCGTCGCCCTCGACGAACTGGAAAAACGCCTGCGCGCCTGGCGCGACGACGGCAAGGCCCGGCATGGCGATGTGCTGAGCATTGCCGGCATGAGTTCGGCGTATTGGGCGCAGGCCGATGCGCTGGGCAAAACCTTCAACAGCGGCGAATGGGCTAACGTGCCAGTGGTGTTCACCGGCAGCGACCACCATACCGCGTGGGCCAACAACGTCATGCTCAAGCGTGCAGGCATCGATGCTGCGCTGCTGAAAAGCTTGCCGGATGCCGAGAAAGACACGATCGGCAAACGGGCGGACGGCGAACCCAACGGCTTTCTGGTCGACGCCGGTTGGGATCGGGTCGCCTCGAAAATGCCGGTACCGAGCCCCGCCGCCATGCTCGAAGCGGCGAAATCGGCAGTGCGCTACAACAACAGCCTCGGCATCACCGCCTGGATGGACCCCGCCGCCAACGCCGCACCGGGTGAGCCGGTGTTTGCGCTCAAACCCACGGAGAAAACCGTCGGCGTCCTGCCGGCCTACAAGGCGCTGTCGCAAAGCGGTGAGATGAGCGTCCACGTCGCGGCGCTATTGGTAGCCAACTCGAAAAGTGTACCTGCCGATCTCGATACCCTCGACAAGGTGCGCCAGCAGTTTCAGGGCATCCCCAACCTCACCCTGCCCGGCATCAAGATCTTCGCTGACGGCGTGATCGAATACCCGGCGCAGAGCGCGGCGATGATCGACCCGTACAGCAACTCGCACAAACAGGGCGAATTGCTCATCGATCCGCAGCATTTCGGCGAACTGGTCAGTGCCATCGACCAGCGCGGCTGGCGGGTGCACATCCACGCCATTGGCGACCGCGCGGTGCGCGAAGCATTGAATGGCATCGCCCAGGCACGCCAGGATCGACAAAGCGGCGTGACGCACTCGATCACCCACCTGCAAATGGTCAATCCGAAAGAGTTCGCCCGTTTCAAGCCGCTGAACGTGATCGCCTCGATGCAACTGCTGTGGGCCAGCGCCGACGACTACACCACCGACATGATCAAGCCCTACGTCAGCGCCCTCGCCTTTCGCTATCAATACCCGGCGCATTCGCTGCTCAAACAGGGCGCGACGATTGCCGGCGCCAGTGACTGGCCGGTGTCATCACCGAACCCGTTCAACGCCATGGCCCAGGCCATCACCCGCGTCGGCCCGTTGGGCGTGCTCAATGCCGACGAGCGTCTGGACCGCGAAACCATGTTCTACGCCTACACCGCCAATGCCGCGCGAACCATCGGCCTGGAGCAGCAGATCGGCTCGCTGACACCGGGCAAACAGGCTGATTTTATCGTGCTGGATCGTGACGTGTTCAGCGTCGACGACAAGGCCCTGCACGACACCCAGGTGCTGCAAACCTGGTTCGCCGGCCGTCAGGTTTACACCGCCGCCCAATAACATCACCCACTTTTGTGGGAGGGGGCTTGCTCCCGAAAGAGTGCGGTCAGACAACACTTCGCTATCTGACACACCGCTTTCGGGAGCAAGCCCCCTCCCACAAAGTGTTCGGCCTGCCCTCCCATAACAATCACAACACCGGGACTTCACATGAAAGCCTTGCCTCTGTTCGCCCTGAGTTTTTTGAGTGCGCTGCCGTTGAGCAGCTTTGCGATCCCCTTGAACGACGACTTCGCCGTGCTGGTCGATCTGACCCTGGCCAGCGACTACCGCACCCGCGGCATCTCGCAAACCCAGAATGATCCCGCCGCGCAGGCTGGTTTGACCCTGGCCCACAGCAGCGGTTTGTACCTCGGCGCCTGGAGTTCCAACGTCGACTTCGGCGGCGGTCTGAAAACCCGGCAGGAAGTCGACTACTACGCCGGCTGGCTGTGGCAGGCCAGCGAAGCCGTCAGCCTGGATCTGGGCTACCTGAAATACGCCTATCCCAGGGAAAGTCAGTTCAACCAGAGCGAGGTGTACGCGATTCTTGGGGCTTACGGGGTGAAGCTCGCGGCGTATTACTCCAGTGATGCGCCGGGCATCGACAGCAAGCAGAGCTCGCTTTACAGCTATGTCAGTTATGAAACCGAATTGCCCTTCGATTCGGGGCTGAAGCTGCGTTACGGCAATATGGATTTCAAGGATCCGCACTTGTACTCGACGTCCGGGCAGGCGGAGGACAGTTATCGGGAATGGGAAGTCAAACTCACCCACAATCTGGCCGGCGTGGTGCTGGGCCTGAGCTACATCGATACCGATCTTTCGCAGACCCAGTGCCTGAGCAATTGGGGCTTCAAGGATGTGTGCACCGCCACCGTTGTCGCCAGCGTCAGCAAATCCTTCTGACACAGTAACCCCCCTGTGGGAGCGGCCTTGCTCGCGAAGGCGGTAGGTCATCAAAATATTATTCGACTGACACAACGCTTTCGCGAGCAAGCCCGCTCCCACAGTTTCGATCTGCGCCGGGCAGTTGTTACAGGATGTTTAGGATTTTTTTACCAATGTTCTTCTACAGTTACACACGCAACCGTGTGTGGTTTCTATTTAAGTAGAGGAATGTTTGACATGGCTTTGGGCAAAGGACTGCGTTTACCGTCCATCACTTCTACCCGACTGGTGCTGCTGTTTTCCCTGGCATTGGTCGCGCTGTACAACCTGGCGACCTGGAAGGCGCTGGGCACGCTGATCACCCTGCCAGCCGCGAGAGGAAATCGCTGATGGTGTTGGTGGTCGGTGAAACCGCCCGTGCCGATCACTTTTCCCTGAACGGTTATGAGCGCGAGACCAATCCTGAACTGAGCAAACTGAACGTCCTCAATTTCACCCAGGTGCATTCCTGCGGCACCTCGACGGCAGTGTCGGTGCCGTGCATGTTCTCGATGTTCCCGCGTGAGGACTACAGCGACCATTCGGTGCTCGGACTGTTTGACGTCAAGACATCGCTGTATCAGCCGGGACTGGATATTTTTCATGGCTGCCGGCCGGCGATGACGGCTGCGCAATAACCCGACAGACACTGCAAAAACCTGTGGGAGGGGGCTTGCTCCCGAAAGCGGTGGGTCAGACACATCTAAGCTGACTGACACACCGCTTTCGGGAGCAAGCCCCCTCCCACAGTTGATTGTGGTGAACCTAAGGAGTGAGGTTTGCCAGATAGGGCCATGGATAGATGCCGCGTTGGTGGCCGTCGCTGAAAACCAGTTGCACGCCATAGCCTTGGGGGTTGAGTTCGATAATGCGCACGCGATCATCGACCAGGGGGGCAGAACCGCGCAGGCGAAAGGCGCGGCATTGCGAGCAGGGACACTGGCGGCGCAGTTCGGCGTGATCCAGCACCGACTCGCTGCCATCCGGCCAGCTCAGGCGCAGGGTTTGCTCGCGGTGTGAATTGCCGACAGAGACCGGGTTCATTGCAGCTGACTCAAGGCAATCCGCACCGCTTTACGCACTTCCGGGTCGCCATCGTCCTGCGCGGCCTGCAACGCTGCCACTGCACCGCGATCATTCAACTCGCCCAAGGCCAACGCCGCTTCCTTGCGCAGGTTGCTGATGCGATGGCCGAGGGTGTCGATCAAGGCATCCAGCGCGGGAGCGAAACGCAAGCGGCCGAGGCTGCGGGTGGCACGCAGGCGCACTTGCCAGTAGTCGTCACTCAAGGCGTCGACCAGTGCCGGGCCGGCGTCGATGTGGCCGACTTTACCCAAGGTAGTCGCCGCTTCCTCGCGCACTTGCCAGGCGTCGTCCTGCAAGGCCTGGCGCAAGGCTGGCAGCACGTCGGCGCCAGAGGCCAGACCGAGCGCACCGGTGGCAGCTCGGCGCACCTCGGTGTCCGGGTCAGCACTGGCCAACTGCGCCAATGCCGGCAACGCGTCGAGCTGCTTGAGCCAGCCGAGCACGCCCACGGCCTCACGGCGCACATGGGCGTCGGCATCGTTCAGCGCCTCGATGGCCGCCGGCGCGGCGTCGGTGAAACGTAATTCGCGCAGGGCACGGAACGCGGCGATCCGCACGCTGACGTCGGCATGCTCGGTCCACGGCAGAATCACCCGGCCTGCCGCTTCGGTCTTGAGCAGGCTCAGGCTCTGCGCGGCGGCAGATTGCACCGCCGGCGACGGGTCGGTCAGTGCTTCACACAAAGCTTGTACAACGGCCTCATCTTCCCAGGCCTCAAGCAGACGTGCAGCTTCAGCACGGACGTCTTCCGCTGTATCTGACCCGAGGCGATCGACCAACCACACCAGGCCATCCGGTTCTTCGAGGTCAGCCAGATCAATCAGGGCAATGCGCCGCACGCCCGCGTCTTCGGCCGTCAGGCGCGGTTGCAGGTCAAGAATGTCCTGGTTATCGGTCACAGCAAAAATAGAAGTCATAGGGCAAATCGCGGCAAAGGGTTTTCGGGAGGCAAGCCGAGCGGATTGAGGCGCGGCAGCGGTCGGTCGTTGTCGTGGCGCAGCAGGTCGAGGCAGTGGCGTTTCAAACGCGAGAACTCATGGCTGGTCACCAGTTCCGTGGTGCGCGGACGCGCAAAATCCAGGCGCAAGTCTTCAATGATTCGCCCCGGCCGCGCGCTCATCACCAGCAAGCGGTCGGCGAGAAACAGCGCCTCGTCGATGTCGTGGGTGACGAACACCACGGTGGTGCGGATGCGCGTCCAGATGTCCAGCAGCAGTTCCTGCATGTTCAGCCGGGTCAGCGCATCCAGCGCGCCGAATGGCTCGTCCATCAGCAACAGCCGTGGACGATTGACCAGCACCCGGGCAATCTCCACCCGTTGCTGCATGCCGCCGGAGAGCTGATCCGGCCAGCGTTCGGCGAAACCGTCGAGACCGACCAGTTTGAGGATTTCATCAGCAGCGCGATGGCGCTCGGCCTTGCCAATGCCACGCATCTTCAGACCGAACGCGACGTTGTCGCGCACCGTGCGCCACGGGAACAGTGTGTGATGCTGGAACACCATGCCGCGCTGCGGCGACGGGCCGGACACCTCGCTGCCATCGACTTTCAGGCTGCCGGTGTGTGCGCTCAAATGCCCCGCCAGCGCGCCGAGCAAGGTCGATTTTCCGCAACCGGACGGGCCGAGAATGCACACGAACTGCCCGGCTTCGATCTGGCAATCGAGGCCCTGCACCGCTTCAAATGCTTGCCGACCTTCGCCGAGGACAATGGACAATTGACGGATGTCGATCTGCCCCTCCGGGGTTTGCATCACGCTCATCAGGCTTTTCCTCGTGGACGATGCCAAGGCGTGAACAGCCCGCCCAAACGTTTGATCAACCCACTGCTGCCCATGCCCAGCACGCCGATCAGCAACATGCCGACGACGATGTCGGCATAGTTTTGAATGGTGTAGGACTCCCAGGTGTAGTAACCGATGCCGAACTGGCCGGAGATCATCTCGGCCGTCACCAGGCAGAACCACGACGTGCCCATGCCGATGGCCAGACCGGTGATGATGCTTGGCGCGGCGCCGGGCAGGGTCACTTCCAGCAGGATCGCCCGGCGCCCTGCGCCAAGGCTTTTTGCCGAGGCGATCAGGCGCGGGTCGACGCCTTCGACGCCGTGCACGGTGTTGAGCAGGATCGGGAATAGCGCACCGGTGAAGGTGATGAACACCATCGACAGCTCCGACGACGGAAACATCAGGATTGCCAATGGAATCCATGCCACGGCCGGGATCGGGCGCAGCACTTCCAGCGGTGGCAGGAGCAGGTCTTCGGCCCATTTCGAACGGCCGATGGCCAGGCCCAGGGCGATGCCGATCAGCAATGCAGCGAGGTAGCCGGCGAAGACGCGGCTGAGGCTGGCGGTCAGGTGTTGCAGGAGCTTTCCGGAGTCGCCCAGACCGAGTGCGGCTTCGATCACCGCCAATGGCGTGGGGACGTTGGCGAAGGTGACCAAGCCGAGGTTCCAGTGGTGGCTGGCGGCGAGTTGCCAGAACAGCAGGCAGAGCAGCAGGGAGGCGGCTCTCGGAACCCAGCGTGAAAATGATCGGTACACAATAATTCCTCTCAACCGAGATCCCCTGTGGGAGCGAGCCTGCTCGCGAAAGCGGTGGGTCAGGCGATGAAGTATTGGCAGGTCTGACGCCTTCGCGAGCAGGCTCGCTCCCACAGTTGACCGAGGTGTTTCTGGGTTAGCGGATGGCGACGGGCTGGGTCGTAGCATCGGTAAAATCGAAAACCTTGCCGCCCTGCGCCGAGGCGTATTGCTGCGCCTGGCCCTTGAGCAGAAACGCACTCAAACGCCCCTTGGCATCACTGGCAAACCACGCCTGATCCGCCAACAACTTGATCCCGCTGTCACTGGCCTGCGCATACACCGCACGGATGTTTTTGCCTTCCTGTTTCAAAGCGGCCAACGCGGTGAACGCACCTTCGGCCGAGGCGTACTGGCGCACCTTGTCTTCACCGCGCACCCAGATTTCGGCGACGTGGCTGAAGTCGGTGATGGCTTTACCGCTGGCCGCATCCACCGCTTTCAACGGCGTTTGCGCGTAGTTGGCCAGTTGCGCGGTGTAATCCAGGTTCGAGGCCTTGAACGCGGCGCGGATGTACTGGTCGTCGACGAAGGTGTTCAGATCCAGCCCACGATCCGCCTTCTTCAGCAGTTTCAACGTGTCGATGGCCGTGCCGACTGCCTGGCGATACTCGGGCTTCCAGCTCAGATCACGGGTTTGCACGCCAAGCGGACCGTGGAACAGATAGTTGACCTCGGCATCAACGCCGGTGACTTTGGCGATCAGCTCGCTGTACTTCTCAGGCTCGGCGGCCAGCAACTGATTGGCCTCGATACTGGCGCGCAGATAAGCGACAACGATTTCCGGGTACTTTTTCGCATAGGCCTGATCCACCAGCGCGCCGTGGAAGGTCGGCGCATTCGCCTGGGCGCCATCGTAGATCTTGCGAGCGAAACCGCGGCTCGGGAACAGCTCGGCGAACGGCACAAAATCGGCGTGGGCGTCGATCTTGCCGGCCTGCAACGCGGAGCCGGCGACTTCTGGCGGCTGGGCGATGATGTTCACGTCTTTGAGCGGATCCCAGCCCTGCTCTGCCACCGCGCGCAGCAACATGCCATGTGCCGTGGAGGCAAACGGCACTGAAATGGTCTTGCCCTTGAGTTCGCTCAGCGACTGCACGCCGGACGCGCTTGGCACGACGATGCCGTTGCCGCCGCCCTTGGTGCTGCCCGACAGCACGCTGATGAACAGGCTGTGCTTGCCGGCGGTTTCAAACGCCACGCCATTGAACGCACCGGGGAAATCGGCCATGGCGCCGAAGTCGAGTTTGCCGGCGACCATCTCATTGGTCAGCGGTGCGCCGCTGGTGAAGTTCTTCCACTGCACATCGTACCTGGCGTCTTTGTAGGCGCCGTCGTGGGGCAGGTATTTGTCGAGCAGACCAAGCTCACGGATCAACAACCCGCCGGCGGCGCAGTTGATGGTGGTGTCCTGGGTGCCGATGGCAATGCGGATGGTTTCGGCCGAGGCCGATAAGGTGAACGAGGCCAGTACCAGACCGGCGATTGCTGCACGCAACATAAGTGTTTCCCCTCGAATCATTTATTTGAGTTCGTCTCCGCCGCGATCAGGGCGCGGTGGGAAACGAGGGGTTTTCGATGAATCCAGCGTCCGGTGTTTCCGGATGGCTAATGGTTTGCCACAAATCCCAAATGTAGGAGATCCCTTGTGGGAGGGGGCTTGCTCCCGAAAGCGGTGTTTCAGTCAATAGAGATGCCAGCAATGCAGGCCTCTTCGGGAGCAAGCCCCCTCCCACATTTCGATTGCGTTTCAACGCAATAAATAAGGGATATCGACTTTCACGGCCCCCGTCGGGCAGTCCTTTTCACACGGCATGCAGTACCAGCACTCATCGAAGGCCATGTAGGCCTTTTGTGTGGCCGGGTTGATCGCCAGCAGATCCATTGGGCAGACGTCGACGCACACGGTGCAGCCCTTTTCGGCGATGCATTTGTCCTCGTCCACGGTGACGGGGGCGTTGGAGCGGAAGAAGATTTCCTGAGCTTGATAGGCCATGGTTCGGGATCTCTGTTATTGATGCATCACGCGGCGAAAGCGCCCACCCGCAAGCGGTCGTAGGCCTGCATTTCTTCGGCATCGAGCGGGATGATGTAAGGCTCGACGGCTTTCTTGAAACTGGTCATCTGGCCGTCGTCGCCCTTCTTCAGGTGGCAATGGCAAAACCACTCAGCGTCGTTACGTTGCGGGTGATCGACGCGGTAGTGGTACAGCCCCCAGCGGCTTTCGGCGCGGAACAGCGAAGCACGCGCGGCCATTTCAGCGCAGTCACGGATCACGCTGGTTTCCATCGCGCGCATCAGTTCATGAGCGTTGTTGGCTTTCATCTGCTCGAGGTCGCGCTCGATGTCGCTGAAGCGTTGCAGGCCGATCTGCATCTTCTTGGTCACTTTCGGCGGTTGCAGGTAGTCGTTGACGAAGCGCCGCAGCTTGTACTCGACCTGCGCCGGCGGCAGGCCGTGTTCGCGATCCAGCGGTGCGTAGACCCGCGCTTTCTCTTTCTCGATCTGCCCGGCATCCAGTGTGGAGAACTCACGCCCGGCGACAAAATCCGCCGCGTTGTGCCCGGCAAACCAGCCGTAGGTAAACGCGCCGAGCATGTAGTTGTGCGGCACAGCGGCCATGTCACCGGCGGAGTACAAGCCTTTCACAGAGGTCTCGGCACGTTCGTTGACCCACACCCCGGACGCCGAATGGCCGCTGCAAAAGCCGATTTCGGAGATGTGCATCTCGACCATCTGCGTGCGGTAATCGGTGCCGCGATTGGCGTGAAACTGGCCACGACTCGGGCGCTCGTTGCTGTGCAAAATCTCCTCGATGTTCTGGATGGTTTCCTCGGCCAGATGATCGAGTTTGAGAAACACCGGGCCGTTGCCGCTTTCCAGTTCCTGATGGAACTCCCACATCATCTGCCCGCTCCAGTAGTCGCACTCGATGAAGCGTTCGCCCTTGTTGTTGGCGGTGTAGCCGCCCAACGGGCCGGTGACGTAGGCGCAGGCCGGGCCGTTGTAGTCCTTGATCAGCGGGTTGATCTGGAAGCATTCGAGGTTCGCCAGTTCGGCCCCGGCGTGATACGCCATCGCGTAACCGTCGCCGGCATTGGTCGGGTTTTCATAGGTGCCCATCAGGTAGCCCGACGACGGCAACCCGAGACGACCGGCCGCGCCGCAGGCAAGAATCACCGCTTTGGCCTTGATCACATGGAAGTCGGCGGTGCGGCAATCGAAGCCCATCACACCGTTGACCGCGCCCTCCTCGTCGGTCAGCAAACGCGTGCAGACCAGTCGATTGGTGACGCTCACCCGCGCGCGCTTCAACTGGCGATAGAGAACTTTCTTGATGTCGTGCCCTTCCGGCATCGGCAGCACGTAGGCGCCCATGTGGTGGACTTTTTTCACCGCGTAATCGCCGGTCTCGTCCTTCTCGAACTTCACCCCCCAGCGGTCGAGTTGCTCGATGGTTTCGAAGCTGTGCGTTGCGTAGGCATACACCGCCGCCTGATTGACGATGCCGTCGTTGGCGATGGTGATTTCCTTGGTGTACTGCTCGGGCGTCGAGTGGCCGGGGATGATCGCGTTGTTCAGGCCGTCCATGCCCATGCTGATCGCGCCGCTGCGCTTGACGTTAGCCTTGTCGACCAGCAGCACACGCAGATCACGGTTTTTCTCTTTGGCCTTGATCGCCGCCATCGGGCCGGCCGTGCCGCCGCCGATCACGACGATGTCGTATTCCTGCTCAAGCGTGCTGCGTGTCATGCCTGCTCCCCTTTTTGCCGGTCGATCCGCAGGCGGTACTGGAACGCATCGCCACGGTAGTAAAGGTGTTCGAAGTCCAGCGGCTGGCCCTGAGCATCGTGGGTCAGGCGCTCGATGCGCATGATCGGCGAGCCGGCCTCGACGTTCAGCGCCTGGGTCAGGTCGCTGTCAGCGAGCACCGCGTCGATGGCCAGATCGGCGTGGCCGAGGGCGATGCCGCAGTCGTTTTCGAGGATCAGGAAGATGTCACGGGTGACCAGATCGGCTTTCTCCAGCCGCTCGCCGATGGCTTTGGGCAGGTAGGTGATTTCCAGCGAGATGGGCTCCCGGTTGATCAGCCGCACGCGCTTGATCTGCGCCACGGTTTCGCCTTCGGCGACCTGCAAACGCTCGGCGACGCGCTTGTCGGCCGGGATGAATTTGAAGCTGCGCAGGCGGTTGATCACCTCGTAGCCGCGACCGGTCATGGACTCGGCGAGGCCTTGCAGGCTGCTGACGTTCTGGAAGGTTTTCGGTTTGGCGACGAAGGTGCCTTTGCCGTGGATCTTGAAGATCAGCCCTTCCTTTTGCAGATCACCCAAGGCCTGGCGCACGGTGATTCGGCTAACTTTGAACAGCGCGCCGAGTTCGCTTTCGGACGGCATCTGGCTGTCTTGCGGGTATTCGCCATCGAGAATGCGCGCGCGCAGGACATCGCGTAACTGAGTGTGCAAAGGCACGCTACTGAGGGAGAGAACGTTATCGGTCATCTTCGGATCACTTGTCATAACGAGTTATGACGTGATCTTAGAGTTGTTATGACAAGGTTGAGAAAGATTGTTTGGGCATATCCTTAGATGCGACGACACAAAGAACATGGTGGGAGGGGCTTGCTCCCGAAGGCGGTGTATCAGGCAATGGAGATGCCAGCAATGCCGGCCCCTTCGGGAGCAAGCCCCCTCCCACAAAAAGAGAGTGTAGGGTCTGGGGAATCAGTGGCGCTTGAGAATCTGGTCCATGACCCAGTCAGTTTTCAGGGCTTGTTCGGCGACTGCCGGGTGTTGTGAATCGCCACGAATATGCGCATTCATGCCCAGTACGTGATGCCACTGAATGTGCTCGTGATGGGGGATTTCCAGGCTGATATGTTCATCGGCATGCAGTTGCACGGGATGCTCATCAAATACCGAAAAACTGATGCGCCCTTCGCTGCCGATGATCTCGACCCGATCTTCTCGCCTGTCCGCGACAAAGCTCCAGCAGCCCATGCCCAGTGCTCCAGAAGCAAACCGCCAACTGGCGCTGACGGCGTCTTCAGCCGCATACAGCCCGGCCTGATGCGCAGTGAAACCGGCGACTTCAGTGATATCGCCGAGCAGGTACTGGAACAGGTCGAAACCGTGGCTGGCCAGATCGGCGAAGTAACCACCGCCCGCCACTGCCGGATCAGTACGCCAGTTGTTGCTGCCCTCCAGATCCGCCGCTGAAGGTGCCTTGGTCAGCGTCCAGCTCAGGTGCCGCACTTCGCCGATGCGCCCCTGCGCCAGCCATTGCCGCAGGTGTTGAAAGCGCGGCAACGAACGGCGGTAGTAGGAAACGAACAGGTGCAAACCGGCGTCGGCAAACCCTTGCTGCATTTCGCGGCTTTGCCCGGCGTTGAGCGCCATGGGCTTTTCCACGCAGCAATGCTTGCCGGCGGCAGCGACTTTGAGACTGTAGGCGTGGTGGCTGTCGGGGGGCGTGGCGATGTACACCGCGTCCACCTCGGGATCGTTGATCAGCGCATCGACATCGGTGTAAACCCGCGCGATGCCGTGGCGCGTGGCGTAATCGGTGACGGCCTCAAGGCGTCGGCCCATCACCGCCACCAGCGCCGAACCGGGGGCCTTGTAGAAGGCCGGCCCGCTCTTGCGTTCAGCGACGCTGCCGCAACCGATCATGCCCCAGCGCACCACGTCCATTGTTGCTCCCTCGTGTCTTGAAAATCAGCCGATGCGCAAAGCGCGCAGGTCGAGATGACCGTCCTTGAGTGGCGGGCACCAGTAATAGCCGCCGGTGATCGGACGGCTGATGCGATACAAACCATCGGTGATGCCGTCTTCCAGACCGCTCATGCGGCGCAGTTGCGCTTCGAAGGCATCCAGCGAAAAACCGAACGCGAGGAACATCAGACCGGCGCGATCGCCCTCGATCCACGGCATCGAGCGGCGCACGACAAATGCCTCAGGCGCGAAGCTTTCCTGCGCGGTGCGTTTGACGTGGGCGGAGACTGGCGCGTCGTCGATCTCTTCATTGTCGCTGAGGCGACGACCCATGATGTTGTCTTTGTCTTCGGCAGACAGCTTGTGAAAACCCTTGAGGTCGTGCTGCCACTGCTGGATCGCGGCGAAGCTGCCACCCACCAGACCTTCGGCGCCTTCGCTTAGCAGCGCGGCGGCGATGGCGGCTTCGTCATGGGGGTTTTCGGTGCCGTCTTCGTAGCCGGTCAGGTCATGGCCGTCCTTGTGGCGGAAGGCTTCCTGAGCCTCAACCAGAGACAGGGCCGGGGCCAGTGCGGCTTCGAAGGCATTGCAGCGGTTGAGCAGCTCACCACGGTCGACGCCGTGCAGCCAGACCCACAGGGCGTGCTGGGTCGACGGGTTTTCGACGCCGACGCCGGTCATGGCCGGGAAGCTGCGCAGGCCGTCGATCTCGACGTTAAGGGCCTTGGCCAGGGATTCACCGAAACCGACCACCACCGACTTGCCATCCACCAGACTCATCAGGTTGTCGATTGCCTGCGGCAGTGCTTCAACCGACTGGAGGGCAAAAAACAGATGACGTGCTTGCGCAGGTACAGGGGTGGCGAGAATGCCTGGCTGGTAGTAACTCATGTGAACTCCTTGGGAAAGTGCGCGGGAGTTTACCTGTGGCCGGAGGGTTTGTGGGGTTGAAAATCTGGAGCAGGGTCAAAAGATCGCAGCCTTCGGCAGCGCCTACAGTTTGAAATGCGATCCCCTGTAGGAGTTGCCGAAGGCTGCGATCTTTCAAATCGTCGCGGTGCTCTCAACCCGCCACGCACTCGGGCTCATCCCCGTCCAGCGCTTGAACGCCCGGCGAAAACTGCGCACATCGCTGTAGCCCACCTCTTCGGTAATCCGCTCGATCGGCATGTCCGGATTGGCCAGCAGGCTCGCTCCCACAGAGGTTTCAGTGCATTGGTAAGTTTTTGCTGAAAAAAAAAGGGCGACCACTGGCCGCCCAAACGTACTGCACGAGAGTCTGTTACAACGTCAGTTGCCCCGTGGGCGAAATGCTCTGGGCGAAAGTCAGCATTCCTTACGCCTTCTGAAAACAACCCCAATCCAATGTGGGAGGGGGCTTGCTCCCGAAGGCGTCGTGTCAGGCCCTGCTTATGCTGACTGACACAACGCATTCGCGAGCAGGCTCGCTCCCACAGAGGTTTCAGTGCATTGGTAAGTTTTTGCTGAAAAAAAAAGGGCGACCACTGGCCGCCCAAACGTACTGCACGAGAGTCTGTTACAACGTCAGTTGCCCACGCTCCTCCTCGGTCAACTGCTGTTTCGCCTGTTCATCCAGCGCCCCGGCGCCCAACACCTGCACCGGGCTGTTCCGGTTGTAGCCCGGGGCCGGGGCACGGCTGGCGCCATCGCGGGACGGCGCCAGTTGCTCATTACCAAAACTCAACACCTGCACGGTAAATACCGACGCCTGATTTTGCCGCGCCGCCGCTTGTTGCTGACGCGCGACATCTTCGGCGGCCTGGGTGGCGGACGATGCGGCCGAACTGGCCGAAGTGATCGCACCGGTATTCACCGCCGAGACCACCGGCACACCCGTCGACTTGCCCTGCACCGAAATGTTGGCGGCGTTGACCACCGTCAGCGCGGCGATGTTGACGTTGCCCGAGACGCGAATGCCCGCCTCACCCGCATCGATGGTGCCCAGCGGCGCGATCAGGTCGATGTCGCCCGGCTTCACTTCGGCAATCGGGTTGAGCGTGGCGATACCGGCGCCGGTACTCGGCACCGATGGCGACAGGCTCACGTTGCCCCAGGTGTCGTAAATGCGTTTTGGCGGGGTGTAGACCACGGTGGTTTTTGAACCGCGACCGGCGTTGATATCGCCCTCGGCCGACCAGCCGAGAATCGAGCCGCCAAACGTCGTCATGATCCGGCTCTGCCCCAGCAGGATGCTGCCCTGCGAGTAGAGCTGAATATTGCCCGAGCCCTGGGTGATGATCCCCGCCGTCGATGGCGGCGCCGCGCCTTCGATGCCGAACACCTGGCCACCGCCCGGCGTGAGCATCTGGATGTCGCCGCCGAACAGGGTCTTGACCCCGGCGCCACCGTACAGCGTGATGTCGCCGTCGTAACGAATCGGGTTGCCCGCCACATCAACCGTCGGGAACAGCGACGCAATGGCGTTGCGACCACGCAAGTAACTGCCCTGACGCGGGCCGTCGACATCGTTGTATTCCAGGCCACCGGCACGCAGTTCAGCGAAGTACACCTGCCGCGCGAAAATCGCCTGCTCGGCACTCGGCAGCGCGGCGTAGAAGGCTTGCGCCTGTTCTTCAGCGCCGTTGAAGCCATAGCCGAGGGTCAGCCAGCTCCGCAACTCGTCAAGGTAGGTCTTGACCACTTTGCCCGGTTGCGCGCCGAGGGAGGTCTGCGCACTGGCGACGTTTTGCGGGTTCAGGTAGCGCGCAATGAACCGCGAATAATCCAGTCCCGGTGCGCCGGTGCCCGCCTGCAATACCACACTGGCACCCGGTCGCTGATCACCCGCCACCAAGGAACCGATGCTGGTGATGCTGGCGCGGTCCTCCATCAGAATATTGCGCCCGGCGTTGATATCCAGCGTACCGGGACCGGCGATATCGAAGCTGCTGTAAAGGATGTCGCGGCCGGCCGAAACCCGTGATACGTCTCGCGGATTGTTATGGACGAACAGGTTGCCCGTGGAAGTGATGTTTTCTGTAATGTTGCTCAGATCGTTGGGAGCGAGCGTTGGCTGCCCCAGGTTAGTACCGGAGGCGACAATGTCGCGACCGGCACTCATCCAGACCGGCCCCGCCGCTTCATACCAAGTGCGTTTGGACGTTGCAAAATTCAACGTCTCGCCACTGCGAACCCCGACCAGGTCACCGGTTAACGCATAGAACCGCGCGGGGCCCTGCACATTGCTCAATCCTGAATAGCTGTCGGCGCCAAAGGCGAATAACGGATAGCGGTCGTTGCCGACCGCAACGATACCGTCGCGGCTGTAATTGGTCGCCGCAGGTTTGCTATCCCTGCTGGTGACATACCGGTTGAAGGCCGGATTGAACGGTGTGGCAATCGCCAAGGGACTGGCACCGGACTGATTGATCGCATAACCACCGGCATAAATCGAGTCACCCGCGAGCAACTCAAGCTGTCCGGCCGCCGCCGGAGCCAGGAGCAATGAATAACCGGCCAGCGGGAAATTCGGCAGCCCGGTGTAGCTGGCTGACGGCCCGGCATAGATAGATCCCTGCCCCGCCACGGCACGCAGTATGGACGGATACACGAATCGGCCATCGGTCGGCGAAGTATTACGGCCGGTGATCAACGCATTACTGCCACTGAACTCGCCGAGTTGCGTGCTCGGCGTCAGGTTGCCGCCAGCCGAAAACAGGTCGATGGCCGTGTGATTCGTCCACAGGGAGAAACCGCTCAACACCCCACCTTGCTGAACCTCCCCGTTGGCATTCAAGACCGGTGTGGCGTTCTGCAAAATCACCCGGCCTGCATCCGCAGCCCCGCCCAGCACCAGGTCACCACGGGTGTTGAGGCTCATGCCCGAGTCACCGGGTATCAGCACCACTCCACCGGAAGCGGTACTGGTGGTGGAGGTGAATGGATCAAATGCGCGGGTTTCCCGAGCGTCATGGAACTGGTAGCCGGCGCCGTATTGCAGGTCAATCCCGCCCAGCGCACCGGCGCTCAATTGCGCCGCGCCGCGCAAGTTGATCAGCGCGCCTTGCAGATCGTGTGTCGGCGCGCGGGTGCCATTTTCCCCGGCCCGTGCCAGCAGCGATGGGTTCAGCGCGCCGCCGATGCGAATGTCCATGTCGCCGCCACCGGTCATCTGCACGCTGCCGTCGCTGGCGATGCGACCGGTGCTGCCCACCGCCACGATCAGCCCTTGGCTGCGCGGGTAATTACCTTCATTCCCCATCGGTTTGAGCATGCCTGCATCACTGCCGGCCCGCAGGCTGATATTGCCGCCACCCAAAGTGCCGAAACCGGTGAAACCCACCAGGTAAGGTTCGGTATTGGCGTCTCCGGTTGGCATCAACCGCGAGGCATAACTGCCGAAGTTGATCCACCAGGCGGTAGGCACGTCCGGGTTACCCGTGCCTTGGCGCCACAGCCAATTGCCCACCGCAGCACTGGCCATCTGCTCGCGGAATCCCCCTGACGTCGATTGCGCTTTGGTGCCCACCGAGTCACCCGATACGGCGCCGCCGGCATTGATCGTCAAGTTGCCGCCCAGCTGCGGATACCAGGCCTGATAGAGGCTGTCAGTGCCACCGTTGACCCATTTTTCGTAGTCGGCGCCAGCCGTGCCCAGCACCGAATTATTGTCCGAGAGATGCCCGCGCTTCTGGTTGTAGAGCGGGTCGACATTCGCTGATTGAGTACCGGCGGTGTACACACCGAATGGTGAATCCATGCTCAGATTGCCGGCCGCCATCAGGTCGAGATCGCCGGAGCCGGTGCGCAGGACGCTGAACATCTGCATATGGGCTTTGGCGGTTTTGCCGGGATTGTTGCCGATACACAGTTCCGGTTGTAAATCACAAATGAATTGAGCTTCCTCGGGAACCGGCTCGTAGTCAGCCCCCATTCCGCTGCCCGGCGCCCAGACCCAGCGGGCCATGGGTGCGCAATCGCTCGGCTCAATAGTGCACGCCGCCAGCGCATCATCCGGTACGGGTTCAAATTCGGGAAAGCCATATTGGTTACCCGCCGCCCAGACCAGCCTGCCAGGAGACGTCGTTACCTTCACCCCGTAATGAGTGTCGGCCAACCTCAGGTTGCCCTCGTCGGTCACAGGTTTCACGGCACGGCTGTCAGCGGCGTCAAGATCGGCCCCCGCCACCACACGCATCGACCACGACGCGCTGCCCGACGGCAGCATGCGGGCCACTGCCCAGTTTTTGCCTTGCTGGTCACCGTTGAACGGACGCAGCTCGATCACCGAAGTGCCTTCTGCGAGCTTCACATCGGTCATCGACGGAATCAGCGACCCGCGCAACAAGGCCAGCGCGCCACTTAATTTCACCCCGGAAACGCTGGTCAGATCCGCATCGTAAACGCCTGGCAACGGCACGCCCTTGGGCCAGTTCATCGCTTGCAGAGCCGTGGCCTTGTTCAAGCGGATGCCGGCACCCAGGCGTGTTTGCGCAGGCAGCGTCACACTGTCGCCGAGCAGCGTGCCGGCGGCGTACAACAGGTTGCCGTTCTGGTCGTGGATCGCCCCCGCCAGCACGGTACCGGCGCTGAACGTATACGCCTCACCCAGCACTGCCTGAGTCGGCAGCAACGTGCCACTGGCCAGAACCGCGCCTTGGATGGTCACGTCGTAATTGAGCGTGGCGCCTATCGGGAACTGCGTACCTTCGGCCAGCGAAACGCCGGTGCCCGGTACGATCAGATCGCCACCGAACGGCTGCACACCGGCGATCAGTTTCCAACCAGCGTCATCCTGAGTTTGCGGTGGCGGGGCGAATCCGTCGTTGATGCTGCCGTAAATATCGAGATTGCCGCCAGCGCGGATTACCAGACTACCGGCCTCACCTGAGCCGTAAACCGATGGGTTCCGTCGCGTGTGCGGATTCAGACTGGCGTAACGGTAACTGGACAGATCCAGATCACCCTCCACCACCAAGTCGCCGTCAGCGGTTTTGCTGGCGATTTCCACGCCCGGGCGCAGATGGAACGCATAGGCGTAAGTGGCGTTGTTCAACCCGGCGAGTTTGCGTTGCAACAAATCGGTGTTGCCCAGGGCGGCGTTGATGAAGGTGTCGCTGTCACCGTGAATCCGATCAAGCATGGCTTGGTCGATGACTTGATACGGTCGGCCAGTGACGGCCTGATCAATACCATCGCGGGCATCGGTGTAGCGACGCACGCCATTGAGGCCGATGGAGCGCGCGCCCTGAATACTCAGCGCACCACTGGCATCAATGGCGATGTCATTGATGCCCAGGCGCGGCGCGTTCAGCTCCAGCGTGCCACGCAACATTCCATCGTTTTGCCCCGCCAGATAGCCAGGCACCGCATCAGTGCCATGACGCAAATCTATTCGGGCACCGGAGGCCAGTGTCAGCAGACCATCACCGGAATTGAGTTCGACCGTGGCCCGGTTCGGCGCATCGATGATCTTGCCGTAGCTGTCGACGCGCAGGACGCGGCCATGGGCGTCGAGCACGCTGTTACCGGCCAGGGTCAGAGCGTTTTTCGCCGACAGACGAATACTGCCGACGCGCTCACCACTGGCGTCGACCAGACCGGCCACCGTAAGGCTGCCGTTATCCACCGAGACATTGACCTCGCCCGCCTTGAGGCCATCACCGATAACGAGACTGCCCTGCTTGAGCTGCAAGCTGCGGCTGCCGAACACCTGCCCGGCGTTCAAGCGCTGGTTGAGCGCGGCAAACTGCTCAGAGGCATCGCCACCCAAGCGTTGCGCGCGAATGTCCACGCCACCAGCCTTGTACGGTACCAGCGTGCCGCCGGCATCGTAGTAACCACTGCTTGAACCGAGGATCTGCCCTTGCAGATCGACCATCCCGGCAGCGTCGGCCAACGCAATGGCGCTGAGCGTACCGGCCTGATTGTTCTGCGCCGACAGATCGATCCGCGAGCCCGCCGCCTGCCGGATATTGCCATTGGCGCTGTACAGCGACACATCGCCGCCCCAGCTGTATTTGCTCACATCATTGAACGGCAACGTACGCCCGGCCAGATCCAGCACGGCCGCGTTGCCGAGGGTCAAATCACCTGCAGAATTCACCGTCAGTTTGCCGCTGGCCAAGGCGATACGGCTGTCCAGAACGATGCTGCGCGCCTCAAGGTTGAGTTCCGCACCCAAGGCATCCGCCACCCCGGAAGCCGCGCCACCGCTGAGCGTCAGGTTGTTGCCGGCCTTGAGCAAGCTGACCGACGCCGCTTCACCGGTGAGCAACGGCGTGCGCAGGTTCAGATTGCCGCCGCTGTAGCTGTAGCCCTTGAGCGGGTCGTAAGCGCCCTGCTGCTGATACACCGCCAGACTGCCCTTGTGGTTGGCGGTGATGCGTTCGCTGGCCGTCAGGTTGACGTTGGCAAAGCCCAGCGCCAGACGATTGTTCTGATCCAGGCCGCTGGCCTGCGGCATCGGGCCGTAACCCAGTTCGATGCGTTGCGCCTGAATGTCCAGGGTGCCGCTGCCCGTGCCCGCACCGCCAGTGATGACGCCGCCGGGTGTCTGGGTGGCGCCGTTCCAGATCAGGTTTTGGGTGCGAATGCTCGCCACATCGCTGGCATCGCCCAGACCGTAGATCGCCGGAGTGACCAGCACAAGGTTTTGCAATTTGCTTTGGCCGGTCTGCGGATCGAGCGTATCGAGGCTGACGCTGCCGTAAAAGTTGAACGCATCGCGGGTGGTCAGGCTCAAGGTTTCCAGCGCTGGTGCGCCGTACTGCGTATCACCGCGCAGCAAGCGGTCAAGCACGTTCTGGTTCAGGGTCAGCCCGGCCGGTACGCGACTGCCTGCCGCCGCCAGCGCCTCGGCACTGCCAGCATTCACCGAGCCGACCGACAGCGCCAGATGCCGCGTGCCAAAACGCACCGCTTCACCGAGTTCGAATTGATTGTCCGTGGCCGCAGTAATGCTGCCGTTGGAATACAGCAGCGCCGGATTGCTGCAGGCTGCGCTGGCGCACGTGCCGATTCGAATGCTGCCCGCGCCGCTAGTGCCACTGCCCACGTCCGGCGCCAACACGTTTGTCCAGCCGTTGGACACGACCAACAGGCTGGATGCGCCCGGCTGGTAGAGGTAACCGACCGTTGAATCGTAGGCCACGTTGCCACGCCCGAGCGTGTTGATCCCGGCACCCGCCTCGACCGTGATACCGCCAGCGCTCAAGGTAGTGCGCAGCAAGACTTCCGGCGCAGAAAGGACCGCCCCCGCACGTAACGCGATATTGGCGGTGCTGCCGAGGAAGCTGATGATATTGCCTGACGTGTTGTACACGACATCCGGCATTGCGCCGAGGGTCAAACGCCCGGCGTTGAGGTTGTTCAGCGTGTCGGCGTACAACGACACACCACCGGCGTGCGCGGTCGGTGCCTGCCCGGCGCCGAGGATTTCCAGGTCACTGCCGGCATACCCACCGCGCACCACCGCCGTCCCGATCAACCCACCCTCGGCGGCGTTGAACAGCGCGCGCCCGTTGAACTGCAAAGCAATGTCTTGCTGACCACCGGTACTCAAACGCAAATCCAGGGTCTTGCCGTCCAGCGGCGTCAGCGCACGAGGCACCCCGCGCCTGGCGGCATCGTTCTGGATGAATCGGGTAAGCCCGGTTTCGTTGTACTGCGAGTATCGGCGCAGCACGTCCGCCGACGTCAGGATGACCTGACTGGCCAGGCTGTCGCGCAGGCCGGTATTGGCAATCGACATCTGCCCGCTGCTGGTCCACGAACCATTGCGCAGTTGCAGCGCCGCCGTGGTCGCAGCCGGTGTTGCCTGCCCGTTGACTTCGACCCGGAACGCCCCCGGCAACAAGGCAAAGGTGGAGGGCAACAGCGTGTAAGTGCCCGCCGCCAGCCCCGGCACACCGGCGCCAATGGTGACTTGCTGGCCCACGCGCGGATCGACCGCGCCCGCTTCCGCCAGCATCGGCGCATAGCGGCTCTGATTGCCCGGAACAATGGCGTAGACCGGGTTGCTGGCAAGCCCCGGCAAGCTGAAAGTGCCGTCGATGGCATTGCGCACCAGCGGGTTGAAACGCGCATCGGTAGAACCGCCGCGTCCGGAGATGAAACCAGCGCCGCGAAGATCGCCACCACCGGACAGATCGATCAGCGCACCGCTCTGCACATCAATGTATTGCCCACCGATGGCCACACCGTTTTTTTCGCCAGTGATGCCGTTCAACACCACCGACTTGCCGTTGTAGAGATAATCGATGCCGTCAGTCGTGCCGCCGTAAGGCATGACCAGACCGGCACCGCTCACCGACGTTGTACTACCAGCAAGCAAACGCACCTCGCGGCTGGTGGTCAGCAAATCGTCGCCCAGGACAATCTTGCCCAGCGGTGCCCGCACAACACCGCCCTGCTCGATGTACGCAGCGGAAAAGCTCAGATTGCCGAATACCGAGTACGGCACCTCAGCGGGCGCCGCGCCACGGCCGCTGATGCGCAAGGTGTGTTCAGAACCCGCAACGGCGCCCTGATAGCCGACCCGCACTTCAGCCTGGACGCCCGTGCCGGGATAGATCTGCGCAGCACCAAGATTCAAGTCACCCGGCGTCCACAGCCGGGTTTTCTCGGCACCATCGTTTGGCGCGAGGAAACGCAGGTCGCCGCGGCTGTCCAGAGACACCACACCGAACGCCCGGCGGCTGTACTCAACAGCCGGGGCATTGAGTTGCAGAATCGAACCCTGCGTGCCGACCGACAGGCCATTGCCCACGTCCAGCAAGTCTGCCGACGCCTTGAATGTCGCGTCCGACAGTTGAGTGGTCGGGTTATTGGTCAACCGTGGCCGGATCCTGTTGACGCCCGCGAAGTAGCTGCCCACACCGGACAACCGCAAGTACGGAGCGCTCAAGTCGACACGTGTCATGTCCCCGGACGTTTCGGCCAGCGACAACGCCCCGGCGTACAGATTGAGGCTTTGGTTCATGTGCAGATTGACGTCGCCGTCAAACGACAGCAGGCCGTTGCTCAACAGGCTCAGGTTATCGAAACCACCCGCCATCAAGCCGTCGGCACTCAGACGTGCCTGGCCATAGCGCAAGCCTTCGGCGACCTCGCCCGGACGCAGATCCTGCGCGAGCGAATTATCACCCGCACCCTGGGCGATGATGAGTTCCCTCGGCGCCCGCACCGCATTGCTTGCCGAATCAACGTAAAGCGGCGTCTCCAGGGCGATGTCCAGACGACCACCCGCAGCGCCGACACCGCCCGCCGCCGCACGCAAGTTGCCATCAAGGAACAGGCCGTTGTAGGAACTCAGGCTGATACGCCCGCCATCCGTCGCGACGCGGGTTGGCCCCTGCCCGGCGATATCCACAGTGGCCTCGGTGCCGGATGCGTCAAGCCGCGCGCCGGGACGCACAATCACGTAGGCGTCGGCCGCCGTGGCCGTCGCCAGTTTCGAATCGATTTCGCCGCCGATGATGATGCTGCCGCCCTTGCCGACCTGGCCGTAAGTGCGGCCCAGCGCATCGACCGCAGTATTGGCGCGACCGGCGACATCCAGCACCGCCTGCTCGCCGATCCAGATGGAACGGTTATGCGCATTCGGATCGGCCAATTGAATCGACGTTTCCGGTTTGATCGAGCCGAACTGTTGCTGACGAATATCAACCGTACCGCCCCAGGCATTGAGCTCACCTTCAACCGTGATTTGCCCGGCGCCACGCAACTTGATGCTCTGCCCGGGATCGACGCTGATGCGCGAACCGCGGCCAAGCGTCAACGGACTGTTGGCCGCGTCGATCAGATCGATCAGGCTGGCCCCGCCCTGCAAAGTCAGGCTGGCACCGGCGCGCTGGGTCAGCACACCCTTGATCGGGTTTTCCTGGAACAGCGTTGGCGTCCACAGCGCCAGTGCCGATTGCGGATCGACCCCGCTGACCTGATTCGGCGCGGCATCGGCAAAGCGGTACACCGGCATGTTCACGTCAATCACTGTGCCTTCGGCAACGTCCAGCCCGCTCAGGCCGATCAGGTTGTAAGCGGAGAAACCCTTGCTGAACAGGTCGGCGGACAGCTGCAGGGTGTTGTCGGCCAGCGCCTTGGCGCTCTGCCCGATGAGTATCTTGTTAGCCTGCACGGTCAGGGTGCCGCCACCCGTGACACCGAAGCCGCGCAACTCGCCATCGAGATTCAAATGGGTCTTGCCCGCTGCGCTAACGGCGCTGGATTCCAGCGTCAAATCACCGCCCTTGCCGCCCCGGGTCTTGCCGTTGGCAAGCATCGCGCCGCCAGAGGAAACATCAAGCAGGCTACCCCCACCGATATCGATATCGCCACTGCTGCGAATCGACAGCAGACCACCGTTGAGATACGCCAGACTCGCGCCATCGTCCGGGTTGGTGCGCAGGTTGCTCCACACACCGCGGGTATCCAGGCGCACGCCTTTGGCAACGACTACGTGTGTCGACTGGCCGGATTTCGCCGTGAGTCGGGTATCGGTGGTTGTCGAGCCGTTGAACTGATTGAGCACGTTACCCAGACGCAAACTGCCGCCGCGAGCCGTCAGGTCAGCGCCAATGTGCACATCCGGGGCATACAGGGTGATGTCGCCACCGGCATCGACCGTGAGCGCGCCAGCCACGGCAACTTGATCCTTGGCCGCCACCTTCAGCGCACCGAGGCGCAAGCCGTTGAGCGCGTCGTTATCCAGGAACAACTTGCCCTTGCGCGAATCGGACACCGCACCGGTCAGATCCAGATCATTGCCGGCCAGCGGGCGCTCGCCGCCAATCTGCACCCGATCAAGCAACGGGTTGAGCGTGTAAAGCAATCCACTCGCCGCCGCCACATACGCCGGGTCATAGCTGCCAACAATCAATTGCGCACGACGCGCCAGCGCCGTCTGGCTTTGGTCGTAGCCATCAAGCAGCGGTTTCGGCGCCTGATTCTGCCGCTCGCCCTGATACACCTCGCCAATCATCTGCCCGGCGAGCGCGGCGTTGGCGGTGGCGATCACCAGTTGCCCGGCGTCGCGGCCCACGGTGTACCCCGACTCGAAACGCGAGCGCGGGGCAATCAGCGGGTTGTAGAAGTAGGTCGTCTGGCCCCAGCGTTCGCTGCTGTCTTCATAACCTTTGTACAGCCCGGTGTAGAGCAGATCGCCCGGTGCCCTGGAGACTTCATACAATTTGCCGTCGGCGCCACGCAGCCAGCTCTGGCGAATCTCGCCGCTCTGCACATCGAGGGTGCCGCCGGACAGGTTGATCAGCGAGCCCTTTTCAGTGACCACATCGTTGCCGGCAAAACTCACCGTGCCGCCCTGCGCCATCCACTCACCAACGCTATGGCCCTGCGTGCCGAGGTAGCCGCCAACTTCGAGCAAACCGCCCGCGGTGTACCAGCGATCCGTGGCATAGCCGTTGGTGCCGGCCGGCACATAGACCAACTCACGTACATCGACCCAGATGTCATTGCTGTTGAGCGCGCCCTTCTCACGGTTGACCGAGGCATCCCGCTGCTCGTTGCCCTGCACGTTGATCTTGATGTTGTTGGTTTCCATCGCCACTTTGACGCCAAGGGCACCGGACACATCGATCATCGCGCCGTCACGTACCAGGCTGCGGCGCTGCGCGCTGACCGCGACCTGCCCACCGGTGGCCAGGGTGATCGAGCCGTTCTGGAACTCGACGCTGCCGCCGCTCTGGATCTCGATGCGCGACTGATCGCCACGAATCCGGTTGTTCGCGCTGACGCCGCTCAGTGCCGCGTCATGTTGACTGTCGAGGGCGGTGAGATCGCTGCTGTCGAGCATGATCGCCGTGGCACTGCCCTGCCCCAGCGTGACGCTGCCGTTGCTGTCGGTGCTTGGGTTGGTCAGGTGAATCGTGCCGCGCGTCGCCACTGACGTGCTGGCGAGCAATACACCGTTCTGCACCACTTCGTGGCCGGTCAAGGTGATGTCGCCGGTGGCGGACTGGATCAAGCCGTTGTTAGTGACTTTGCCCGCCACAGCGCCGGCCTTGAAGCCTGGAATGACTTCACTGCCGAAGGTGGTGGACAGCGCATTGCCTTCGGTGCCCGAGCCTTTACGGATGTAGAAACGGTCACCGGCCGCCAATACAGTCTGGCCCTTGGTGGTGTTGATGCTGCCGTCGTTCTGCACTTCGTTGCCGAGCAGCAAGGCATAGCCGCCCGCATCGGTGGAGGCCGCCGGTTTATGCGTCGCGATGGATGCGCCACGTTCCACCAGCACCTTGCCGGCAGCGTCGGTAAAGGTCGGCTGAGTGCCGGTGCTGTCGAAATACAGGCCACGCTCACGGAACTGGATATCGGTGATATTCGCTGCCGCCGCCACCAGGTTGCGCACGTTGACCTGGCTGCTGCCGCTGAACACGATGCCGTTACGGTTGATCAGCATCACCGTGCCGTCACCCTTGATCTGGCCCTGGATCTGACTGGCCCGTGCGCTTGGATCGTTAACGCGGTTGAGCACCGCCCAGTTCGCTTGCTGAGCGAACTCGACCGTGGTGTTACGACCGACGTTGAAGGTTTGCCAATTGAGGATCGCCTTGTCGGCCGTCTGCTCGATCTTCACCGTGGTCTTGCCGTCGGCCTGGGTTTGTTGCGGCCCCTTGGCGTTCTGCCAACCTTGCGCAAGGCTGTTATCGACCTTCAAACCGCCCTCGCCCAGACCGTCCGGGACAAACTGCACCGAGCCCAACGCCGCTGCACGTCCGGCCGCCTGCGCTGCTTGCTGTGCGGCAATCGCTGCGACCGTATTGTTCAAGGTCTGGATCGACCGCTGCAACTGCTGATTGGCCTTCTGTTGCTGCGCCAATGGCGGCGTCATGCCCGGCAAACCACCGACACTCGGCCGTGCTGCCGCGGCTTGCTGCGCGGCGCCCTTGGCGGCGAACCAACCCGAACTGAACGCCGTCTGTGCGTGCGCACTGCCCGCCACCAGACACAACGCCACCGCTTGCGCCAACGGCTTGAGCAGCCACAGCGCCGGGTCCACGGCATCACGCTTGAAGGACGGAACGTTGGTACGACGACGGGATGGGCGAGCGAGCATCACTACGAGATCCTTTTTGATTGCCACACTTGGGTTGCCACGCAAGGCCGCAGGCGTGCAAAAACCTGCTGTTACGACATAGGCCGTTGGCGAGGGGCGCGACCGAACGGATGTCACACAAACTTCATGTTCGCGGTGTATTCGAGCAAAAAAAGGGCGGCAACCCGAAGGTTGCCGCCCTTTCGATTACGCCAGCTTGAGCTTAAGGACGACCGATAGCGTTGCAGACGCTAGCGTTGTTGATGTCCAGGTTGTAGCCGGAAGTGTTGGTGATGAAGCTTGCGGTTACAGCGTTTTTCCAGGCGTTAGGCACAGCGACGAACTTGTGAGCCTGAGTCGCAGCGTTGTTGCCTGGGATGCTGTAGTGAGTGGTCAGGAAGGCTTTGACGTCAGCGGCCACCGCTGCATCCTTGTAGCACTGGCCGAAGATGAAGTTGGTGTAGGCAGCCAGTTTGTAACCCGAAGCCGGGTTAGCCACCACTGGCGACCAGTTGGCCGGGTTGGAAGCCGCCGCTTGAGTCGCAGGCGCGGAAACCGACGACAGGGCCAGGGTCACGTTGAGCGACGTTGGCTGAACGCCGTTGACGCGGGCAACCACAGCGTTGCTGGTAACGTCAACACCGTCCGGACCGACATAACCGATGGAACCGTCGACTGCGTTCACAGTGGTGGCTACTTCAGAAGTGCTGGCTACGCCGACCCAGTTCGAAGGCAGGGTCGAACCGGCTGGCAGACGAGCGCTGGTGAAGGTGCTGCTGGTGGTGAACTGAGTCGGGCAGACCGAAGCCAGGTGGCGGGTCAGGATTTCCGAAGTGCCGCTGGAGACGTTGCGATAAACAATGCGGATCTTGGTGGCGTCGGAAGTACCCAGCAGCTCGCCCCAAGTGGTTTTCGCGCCGGAGAAGGCATCGCACAGCTGGGCGCTGGTCAGGTTCAAAGCAGTCTGACCGGTTTTTTTGTACGGGATGGCAACCGAAGTGGCTACCGAAGGCAATTGGATCAGCGGGCCGTAAGCAGCACCGAAGTCGGTGTCGTAGGTGCTCAGTTCCGAAGCGCTGAGGATCGAGTCGCTGCCGGCGAAATGCACGGTGCCGGTGGTGCCGAAGCCGGCTGGATTGTTCTTCAGGAAGGCCGTCTTGCCACCGCCGCTGCCGATGGCGGCGTAGCTGAAGTTGGCTGGCAGGATGCTGTCGGCTGAGCCTTTGTACAGAGCGGCTGGCAGCGTTGCACCACCACCGGTAACGGCCATGGCTTGCGCGGAAGCCAGAGCGGCGACGGTCAGGGAAGCGGCGATCAGAGTGCGCTTGAACATGAAGAATCTCCTTTTCAACGTAGGTTGTGAACACAGGTTTTCAGGGAACTTGCATGACACTGGGAAGACTCACCTGGCCCTCGCTAGCGTTGGCCGTGGTTAAGTCGCACTGAGAAATTCGCAGTTTCCGGTGACAGATAAAGGAAAAAACCTCGGGAGGTGCGCGGTGATTTTCGGGGGGATTTCTCGGGTGTTTGGGGGGCGCGGTGACGTGTCTGGCTCAGGGGTTTGGCTGAATCGGGCTGGAGCCGTTGACGGGTCGTTGCAGATGACAGAAAGGAGAACCCGAGGATGGTGGAATCAACGGTCGGGTGATGCTGAAGTCCTGGAAAAAAATCTGGATTATTTATTGCCCTGACTGGCCCCTTCGCGAGCAAGCCCGCTCCCACAGGGTTCTGTGTTGTGAAGTAAATTGCATTAACAACTTCAATCCCTGTGGGAGCGAGCCTGCTCGCGAAGAGGCCAGCCCAGACACCACCAAGGCATCAGGCATATCACTACTGCACCAACTGGTTGATCTCAATAATCGGCAACAGCACCGCCATCACAATCACCAGCACCACCCCACCCATCACCACAATCATCAAGGGTTCAAGCAGCGCGGTCATGCCCATTGCCCGGCGCTCGATATCCCGAGACAAGGTCTGCGCCGCGCGCTCAAGCATCGGCGGCAGCGAACCGGTTTTCTCGCCACTGGCGATCAAATGGATCAGCACCGGCGGGAACACGTTCTCCACGCGTAATGCCGCAGCGAGGTTGACGCCCTCGCGCACCTTGGCCGTGGCGTCGCTGACGCTCAGGCTCAAGCGGTCGTTGGACAGCGTCTGCCGCGCCGCCTCCAGTGCGCGTAATAACGGCACCCCGGCGCCACCAAGAATCGCCAGCGTCGAGGCGAAACGTGCGGTGTTCAGCCCCAGAATGAACCGCCCGAACAGCGGCAACTTCAACGCCCGATGATGCCAACTCAAACGCGCCGCCGGATTACGCAAATAAAGCCGCCAACTCCAGAACGCCCCGGCGATGATCGCCGCACACAGCCAACCCCAAGCGCGAATGAAATCACTGGCGGTGAGCATCGCCAGGGTCAGCCCCGGCAAATCCTGCCGCGCTTGGGAAAACGCACTGACCACCTGCGGCACCACGTAGCTGAGCAGGAAAATCACAATGCCGATCGACACCAGCCCGACCACACCGGGATAGATAAACGCCGTGAGAATTTTGCCGCGCAGGTTGTTGCGCTCCTCGATGTAATCGGCCAGCCGTTCCATCACCTGCGCCAGATCGCCGGACTCTTCCCCCGCCGCAATCAACGCGCGGTAGATCTCGGGAAAGTCCCGTGGCCGCGCCGCCAGCGATTCGGCCAGACGCATGCCGCTGCGCACATCCGCACGCACGGCGCTGAGGGTGTGGGCGATGTGCTTCTTCTCGGCTTGCTCGACCGTGGCACTCAGCGCCGCTTCCAACGGCAGACTCGCGCCCAACAGACTCGCCAATTGCCGCGTGGCCCAGGCCAGATCGTTGTCCGAGAGTTTCGCGCTGAACAGTCCACCACCGCCGTGGCTGGCGACATTGCTTTCCTTGTGCACCGACAACGCGGTCAAACCACGTCCGCGCAAGGCACTGAACGCGGCGGTTTGACTGTCGGCTTCCAGATGCCCGGATTCGATCTTGCCGGTGGCGTCGGCGGCTTCAAAACGATAGCGATTCATCAGGCGTCCCGTGTCACACGGAGGATTTCTTCAGGGGCGGTGGCGCCGCTGCGGATCCAGCGTTCACCGTCTTCACGCAGGCTGAACATGCCGGCCTTGGCGGCAGCGGCGCGCAAGGCCTGCTCCCCTGCCCCTTGGTGGATCAGCGTGCGGATGTCGTCGTCGATGCAGAACAACTCATGAATGCCGGTGCGGCCGCTGTAACCGGTGTGATTGCACGTTACGCAGCCGACCGGCCGCCATGTACCGCGGGCTGCCGGGTCTTCCTGTTTGCACGCCTTGCACAGCCGTCGCACCAGTCGCTGGGCGAGCACGCCGAGCATCGACGAGGCCAAGAGAAACGGCTCCACGCCCATGTCGATCAAGCGGTTGACCGCCGACACCGCGTCGTTGGTGTGCAACGTCGCCAGCACCAGGTGACCGGTCAGCGAGGCCTGCACGGCGATTTGTGCGGTTTCCAGATCGCGGATCTCGCCGATCATGATGATGTCCGGGTCCTGGCGCAGAATCGCCCGCAGTGCCAGGGCAAAGGTCATGTCGATTTTGGCGTTGACCTGAATCTGGCTGATGCCCGGCAGGTCGTATTCCACCGGATCTTCAACGGTGAGGATGTTGCTGGTGCTCGCGTCCAGCCGCGCCAGCGCCGCGTAGAGGCTGGTGGTCTTGCCGCTGCCCGTGGGGCCGGTGACCAGCACGATGCCGTGGGGCTGGCGGATCAGGTGATCGAGTTTGGCCAGCACCTGCGCGTCCATGCCCAACGTTTCCAGATGCAAGCGCCCGGCCTGCTTGTCGAGCAGACGCATCACCACCCGTTCGCCATGGCCGGTGGGCACGGTCGAGACACGAATATCGATCGGCCGACCCGCGACGCGCAAGGCAATGCGACCGTCCTGCGGCAGGCGTTTTTCGGCGATGTCGAGCTGCGCCATGATCTTGATCCGCGACACCAGCGCACCGTGCAACGCCTTGCGCGGCGAGACCACATCGCGCAGTGTGCCGTCGACGCGGTAGCGCACCACCGAATGGGTTTCGAACGGTTCGATATGAATGTCGCTGGCCTCGTCGCGGGCGGCCTGGGTCAGCAAGGCGTTGATCATGCGGATCACCGGCGCGCCGTCCTGGGTGTCGAGCAGGTCGGTGATTTCCGGCATGTCCTGCATGAGTCGGTCGAGGTCGACTTCGTTTTCTGCCGCACCGACCACCGCCGCGGCGCTGCCGGTGTCGGCGTAAGCCGTGGCGAGCAGGCCATCGAGTTCATCGTCGCGCACGCGCTGTATCGTGCTCGCGCCGAACTGCCGCCGCGCTTCACTGATCGACCAGCCCGGTGTCGACGGGCACACCGTCAGCACGCCATCGCACAAAAGAATGCGCTGCGCCTTGGCCCAGGCGTAAGGCAAAAGACTCACAGACGCGGGCCTCCCTCAATCGGAACGGCTTTGATGGTCGCACGGGGGCCCGAAGCCGGAACCGAACTTGGAACCCCCTGCGCCGCCGTCGGCAACTGCGGCGCTTGCATATCCGGCATTGCCCAACTGCGCTCCGGTTGCAAACCACCCTGCGCCCGGCGCATGAAGTCGTAGCGGTTCAGCGTGATGCCGCGCCCCGCTTCGCTGTCGCGAATGATGTACGGGCGCAGGAACACCATCAGGTTGGTCTTGGTGATCGCCCGGCGTTCGTTGCGAAACAGCGCGCCAATCCCCGGTATCGTCGACAACCACGGCACCGCGTCATTGCTCTGGCTGTAGCCATCCTGCAGCAAGCCGCCGAGCACCATGATTTGTCCGTCGTCGAGCAAGATGCTGGTGTCGATCGCACGTTTGTTGGTAACGATGCCCGCCGCATTCGCGCTGGTGGACGCGCGTTCGTCGATGCTGCTGACTTCCTGATAGATATCGAGCTTGACCGTGCCGCCCTCGGAAATCTGTGGGCGCACGTTGAGCTTCAGCCCCACCTCTTCGCGGGTCACGGTCTGGAACGGGTTGTTGCTGGTGCCACCGCCGCCAGTGACGTAGCTGCCGCTGACAAACGGAATGGTCTGGCCGACAAAAATACTCGCTGCTTCGTTGTCCAGCGTCAGCAGGTTCGGCGTCGACAGCACGTTGGTGCCGCCCTTGCTCTTCAAGGCCCGGGCCAGCACCTTGAGGTCGAGAATCTTGCCGATGCCGGGAATGTCGACCGTGCCGTTGACGTAACCGAGGTTTAAACCTTGTGGCAGTACGTCGATGCTGGTCTTGCCGTTGACGTTGATCCCCGAACCACCCAGATTCGCCCCGCCGATCACGCCATTGCCGCCGAGGTTGCCGGTCTGCCACTGCACGCCGAATTCACTGGCATCGTCCTCACCAACTTCGACGATCAGGCTTTCAATCACCACTTGTGCGCGGCGTTGGTCGAGCAAGTCGATGACCTCGCGCAGGTTGCGGTACAGCGGTTCGGGCGCGGAAATCAGCAAGGTGTTGGTGGTCGCGTCAGCCTGAATCGTCACGCCGCCCGCGCTGAAGGCGACGTTTTGCTCGCTGGTCTGGGTGCCGCTGCTGCTGGTCGGGCTGCTGCCCTGCGCATAACTGCCGCCCGTGCTGCCATTGCTGGAAGTGGTCGAAGTAGCGCCACTGGTTTGCGTGCCACTCTGAGCGCTCGAACCACCATTATTGCCGCTGCTGCCCATCGCACTGAGCACCGAACGCGCACTGTCGCTGGTGCCGCTGTCACTTTCGCCCGTGAGCAAACCGCGTAACGCCTGCGCCAGTTTCGCCGCTTGCGCGTTACGCAGATATACCACATGCAGGTTGCTCGGATTGCTCTGCGCGTTGTCGAGTTTGTAGATCAGGTTGCGCGCCAACTCCGTGCGCTCGGGACTACCGGCACGGATGATGATGGTGTTGGAACGCGGATCACCAATCACGGCAATTTTTTGCGTCGGATCGTTGCCCGGCGCGTCGAGCAAATCGGCGACCATCGGTGCGATGTCGGCGGCGATACCGTTCTGGATCTGCACCACGTCGGTATCGATGGCGCTCTGCGTGTCGATGCCGGCGATCAACTGCGCAACACGATTGAGGTTCTCGGCGTAATCGGTGACGACAATGGTGTTGTTGCCAGGGTAGGCGTTGATCGGATTGTTCGGCGAGACGATCGGGCGCAGCACCGGAATCAGGTTCACCGCGTTCTCGTATTGCAGGCGGAACGTGCGGGTCAGCATGCCGTTACCGGCGGGTTTGTCAGCGCTGTAGATCGGCCCGCCAAGCAGTTTTGCATCAGCCTCCGGCACCACCTGGGCGACCCCACCGACATCGACCACGGCGAAACCCTGCATACGCAACGCCGACAGCAACATGTCGTAAGCCTGACGCGCCGGCACCTGCCCCTCTGAAACCAGCGTCATGTTGCCTTTGACCCGTGGATCGACGAGAAACTGCTGACCCGTCGAACGCGACAACGCGCGCACCACCGCTTGAATATCCGCCTCGACAAAATTCAGCGTGACCGGTTGCTCACCCAGCGGATTGCTCGGCAGCGTGGTCCCGCGTGCCGCGCCGCCGCCACGGCTGCGCTCGGTGATGTTGTGCAACTGCTTTGGCGCCGGTCGGGCTTGTGCCTGCGCCCGCTCGCGGTCGAGTACCGCATCGCCGCTGCGCTGAGTGTTGGCCAATGGCCGACCGAGTTCGCTGTCGACCAGCAACGGCGGCTGGTTCTGCGGTGTGCTGGTGTTGCTGCACGCGCTCAACGCCATCAGCAGCATCGGCAGTGCCATGCGTGCCGGTTTGGATCCTGACCCCTTCATGAAGCTTCCTTAGCGCCCAGCGCCTGATCCATGCGAACGGTGCCTGACAAAGTGCCGGCAGTGACTTCGGTCGAAGCGTTTTCCACGCGTTGCAAACGGGCTTCGACCACTTGCAGAGAAAGTTGCGACGGCTGGCTCAACAACCAGTCGAGTACCGCGTCGGCCGGCGCGGCGTCGAAGGTCAGTTGCCACGAAGCCGAATCCGCCGCCTGTAATTGATAGTGTCCGGCCAGACCACTGGCCAGCAGGGTTTGCTCCAGCGACTGGCCGACGCTTTGCCCGTCCGGGCGCACGCTGACCTCGCGCAGCAGCACTTCCAGTGCTTCGGTTTGCGCGCGCAGCTTCGGCGTTTCGCTTTGCCAATAAGTGATTTTTTTCAGCGGTGGCTGAATCAGCGCCACCCAGACCAACAGACCGAACAGCGCGATGGCCATCCCCGCAACCATGCGTTTCTCGCGCAACGCCAACGGCTGCCAACGCGCCTGCAACTGACGGTTGAAGCCCTGCCAGCGGGCGCGGTAAATCGCCAACGCAGCCTTATTCATCTTCTGCCTCGCTGCGGTTGTCTTCGGTTTCACTGGCGGTGGCTTCAGCGGCCGGGCGCAACGTCCAGCCCTCGTCGTCAGCCGTCGCGCTGATCCCGGCCTGGGCCAGGGCGTTTTGCCAATCCTTGTCATTGCCGCTGCGACGGGCGTCGGTCAGCAGACTCAGTTGCAACGTGCCGTCGACATAGGCCAGACGCCCGACGCTACCGGCCATGAACGGCATGCCGGTGCCCGCCTGCAACACCAGGCGACTGAAGTTCTGCGCCGGATCGTCGACCGCGCCTTTTTGCCGCGCCGCCAATTGCTGGCGGGCCTGCTGCAGCGGATTGAGGATCACCGGCAACTCGGGGAAGGCCTGCTTCACCCGCAGATTCATTTGCGTCTTGAGTTGCTGACCCTGACTCGCTTCGCGCGCGGCATACAGATTCAAACCGATCACCCACACCGCCACGGCCAGCGCCGACAACCCTAGCGCCCGCCCCCAACCACGATGGTCAGTGACTTGTTGTTGCAGCACACCGTGCAAGCCCCAACCCGTTACCGGCCCGGTCCAGCGCTGCGCCTCGCTCATGGGCAGTTCGGCGCCCGGTGGCGGCGCAGTGCCTATCCAGTGCAGCGTTACGCCCGGCTCCCACAGCGTGTTGTCGACGCCCTCATCAAACAACGGTTGCACCCGCGCCGATTGCAGGCTTTCGCGCAGCAACAGATGGCCGTCCTGCACATACGCGACAAGGCCCGGCAGCACCGGCAAGCTGTACGCCGCCGGGTACAGACCGCGCAGGTTAAGGCCGGATTGCTTGAGTAACTGCGCAAGGTGCAACAGACGCTGACGTGGCGCCCACGCAATCTGCACCCGCCCCGCTTCGTCACGCGGACTGTGGGCGATGTGCATTTCGCTGCTGTCGCCGAGCATCAGCGCCTGCGCCGCACACTGCACCGCCGCTGCCGTTTTGTTGCCCGGCAGCGGCGGCAGATCGATACTCGCCAGCAGGCTGTCCGCTGGGTGCAGAAAACACAGCAGCGGCGGCAGTTTCGGCAACTGCCCCAACTGCGCCAACGTCAGCCAGTCTTCACGGCTGACCTGGCCCTGACGATCCAGCCAGGCGCAATTCACCGTGCTGTCCAGCTCCAGCTCCGCCAATGGCGGCAGCGCAACCCTTAGCTGAGTCATACGCCCACCCGCGACCAGATCACCTGCGGCAACCGGTCCTGGCTGCGATGCAACAACGCCTCAAGGCTGACCCGACGCTGCTCGCGCCGGGCTTCGCCACGCAGGCGAAACCAGTCACTGGTGATGCCGACCTTGACGCTGCTGACTTCCAGCTTCGGCATGCGCAAGCGGTTGACGAAATCGCCACGGTTGATGAACCAGCGCCCGGCGTCACGCTCATTGATCAACGCCTGCGCGCGCTCCAGCGACAGCCCCGGCACATACGCTGCCAGCACCGGTGCGGTGGCGGTATTGCCGTTGACCCAAGTGGTCGCGGGAATCACCGTGAGGTACGGCGCCAGTTTGCCGATCACCGCGTCATTGACGCCGTCAACACTGCGCAAATCATCGAGACTGCGCAGCATCGGCAACTTTGGATTTTGTGGTTTGCGCGAGGCGTTAGGCGACGTCGCCCGACCGCTGTCGAAGCCGTTGTTGTTCTCGGCCATTTGCGGATTCAACAGGCGCGGGTACGACTCGATCACCCGCTGACGGATGCGCTGATTCAAACCGGCGCTGATCCCGATCAACTCGCACAAACGCTGAAACGCCTGCACCTGCGCTTCATCGACACGCTCGTTGGCCACCAGATTGCGCAGGTTGAACTTGCCCTGCTCGTCCTCCAGCCGCCCCTCGAAACCCTGGGCCACCAAGCGCTGTGCCCACGGCTGATCGAGCCGGGTCAGCGGATCGCGCTGGCGGGCATCCCACAGCAACTGACGGCTGATCTCCACGCCGCCCTGCGCAATCCAGCGCCCCTGCACACGCTGCTGATCGGCCTCCAGCGCACGGGTCGACACGCTCTGGCGGGTCAACATGCCCGCCGCAATCACCGCCACCACGGCCGCAATCAGCAGCGCGCTGATGATCGCCATGCCCTGTTGCTTCGCCCCATCAGGCGAATGTCTGTTCATGGCCGGCCTTACAGCTGCCAGGAACCGATATCGGCATTCACGCCGTCGCCGTCCGGCTGACCGTCGGCACCGAGCGAAAAAATGTCAATCTCGCCGTTGGCACCGGGGTTGAGGTACTGATAAGGACGGCCCCACGGATCATTCGGCAAACGCTCCAGGTACGAACGCCAGTTGCTGTTCTTCGCATCCGCCGGCCGCTCCACCAGCACTTTCAAACTCTGGTTCATGCTCGGATAAGTGCCATGGTCGAGGCGATACAACTTCAAGGCCTGCATCAACCCGCCAATGTCCTGCTTCGCCGCCGTCGCCCGCGCCTGATCCGGACGATCGAGCACCTTGGGCACCACCATCGCCGCCAGAATCCCGAGAATCACCACAACCACCATAATCTCGATCAGGGTGAAACCCTGCTGGTCATGGGGCAACCGAGGCGACTTTTTAAGCGGTTTGAACTGTGCGATATCCATCTCGACATTCCTTGGCTTGATTCGATTCGACGCGCAGTGTTGCAAGAAGATATGTCAGGGATGTTGAAAATCCTCGGGAGTTTTCGTCGTCAAGCCGTCAAGGACGGGGGTTAGCGTCGAGGGCTGTGCTTTGGTTTTGGGCCATTTATGCGTGCGCGTTCGCAAGAAGCGGGTTTCACCCTGATTGAAGTGCTGGTGGCACTGGCGATTATTGCCGTGGCGATGTCAGCGGCTGTACGCGTGGCGGGGTTGATGACGCAGAGCAATGGGGTGTTGCGGGATCGGTCGATTGCTCTATTGGCCGGGCAAAGCCGTTTGGCGGAGTTGCGGCTGGAGGGTCGGTTGCCGATGGGGATGAAGTCGCAGGATTGCGATCAGGGGCGACTATTGCTGCGCTGCGAGCAAGTGATCGCAACGGCGGAGAATGGTCGATTGCTGAAGATCGGCATCCAAGTATTCGACCGCAACCAGGATGCGCCGCCACTGGAAAAACTCGAAACCCTACTCACCCGCCCCCTGTAGATACCGTTCGAACTATACGAGTGAGTGTGGAGGGCTGGAGCACGATCTACATCACAGGCAAAAAGCCTAAGGAGCTGCACGGCTTCCAAATCCCTCCCTCGATGATCAGTCGAGAACTATCGCTCCTGATGGAGCGATAGTCGAGATACAAGGAGCTGCCGAAGGCTGCGATCTTTTGATCTTGTTTTTCAGGATCAAAATCAAAAGATCGTCCGATCGCGGCCCGAGCCTTCGGCTGCTCCCACACAAATATCTCAGGCAACGGAAACAGCGCATGTGTCATCGCCATCGCTGCCAGCCCAGCTCCCAAAGGTTTCAGCGCCGGACACAACATCAATGACCAACACAAAACCTTGTGGGAGCGAGCCTGCTCGCGAAGGCGCCAGAATGAACACCCAATCAATCACTGGATAATCCCGACACCCGCATCACCCCGGCAATTGCAAATTATCCAAAGCCCGATTCACCGCCAATTCCCCGAGCATGATCAACTGCGCAATCCCCAACAACGCCCGACGCTGCGAAGCCGGCAACAGACTGGCGACGTTCTGGGCAATGGTTTGCGCCGAAGCAAGTGTTTCACTGGCATCGATCAGCAGTTCTTCGTTTTTGTTGTCCGCGGTTACCGCGTACATCCCACGGGTGTTACGTGGGGGCGGCGTGGAACCGGGCGGACAGAGGTAATGGTCGAGAGCGCGGTCGGCGGCTTCGTGGAGTTTTTTGGAGTCGATGGATTCGTAGGGGGAAACCGAGGCGGTTTCGGGCGGGTTGGGTGTTGGTTTGATCATGGTGGAGCTCCTTGATTATTGGAGCCGCCACATTTCGCTGCGAAACGAAGAGAGGTGGCAGCTGTACGCAGGTTCGCAGACCGGGAATCAAGGCACCCGGCATACCCGAAGGTATCCCGCGCACAGCCGCCATAAAGCACCATTGCCGAAAATGGCAACGAGATTGGGAGCGCTGTGCGCCTTGATTGATCCGGGCTGCGAAACCCGATCGCTGATTCGTCAGCGACCGAACCACAATAGAACCCGCCCCCAAGGCGCACAAGCCGGCGGATTCTGGCGCAGCTGTAGGCAAAGGCGCAAGGATATGTAGCCTGGGAGAGTGTCTGGAGATGTCTTTTTAAACGTTGGTGTTTATCGGAATCCTCATTGCGTCCGTCCCCTTGCCCCAACAGACTAAGCGTCCGGCGAACACATCCCCCTGAAGCTGATATAGAGCCATCGTCTCCATTGAACCGAGGCCGCAGTGGTTATGCGGATTCTGTTCTCTATAATCACCGACCGGCCATGTTTAGGGTGCCTGTTATGCCAACCTCCGCTGATCAAAACACCGCTGTCGTTTTAAGCGCAGCTTCCAGTAACGACCTGGAAGATCTGGTAGCCATCCGGATTGAGGCCATGCGCGAGAGCCTTGAACGGCTTGGACGATTTGACCCGGATCGTGCGCGCGAACGATTTATTGGTGGGTTCGACGCTAACAGCACACGCCGCATAGAAGTATCAGGTGATCTGGTCGGTTTTGTCGTAATCAAAGACCAGCAGAGCGAGCTTCTGCTTGACCACTTGTATGTGATACCCAGTGCTCAAGGAGCAGGAATCGGCTCTGAAGTGCTTACTCGGATTTTCAGAGAGGCTGATGAGATCGGGCGCCCCATCAAGGTGGGAGCTCTCAAGGAAAGCGCTTCAAATCGTTTTTACACTCGCCATGGCTTCGTGTTCGTCGAAAGCGGTGAATTCGATAATTATTATGTCCGGGCTAGCGGTAATGCCGTTGATTTTGGCGACTAGGCAGATCTTGTTGCGGTGCCCCGTCAGAGGTTGCACCGCTAGATGGGCATCTGCATTCAAAAGGACGGATCTATTTTTAAAAAATAAATTCGTCCCCTTTTCCTCCAGAGCTTTCAACTCACGGCGTTATCGTTTCACAAACAAGATCCTGAGGCGCGCCATCCTTAAATGGAACAGTACATGTTTTTGAAAACTCGGGTGCTGGCTCAAGCGGCATTATCTCAAACAAGAAAGTCAGTTTCTCTTCTTTAAACTCTCCTTTTTTCAATTCAACTTGGGTGTACCCGTCGAGAAAGCTTTTACCATCAATGGAGCATAGCTCTTTTTCTTTAACTATTTTGCCGTTACCCCCGGGCAAGAGCGATTGCACCCGTATGCACGGGGAATCGAATGTCCTCAAATACCTGACAATATATTTACCTATTTTCCCTGCATCTGCTTGGTAGACCCGTTTGTAGTCAAACTCAGCCGCTGTCGCAGATGAAAGACAGGCCAGTCCAAAAACCGTGTACGCTGCCAGACGTAAAATACGCATTAATTACTCTCCAAGTAACTTTTTCTTTCGGCGAACCTATTTGGTGGCACACCTACCCAATTACTATGCTTCGACATTTCTACTTTTATTTTCGCCAGATCATTATCAGTAAAAGGCCTTTGAATGAATTTTCTGGATTCCACGTGATAGTCTCCTCGGTATCGAAGATCTACAATGACGTCTTGAATTTTTTTATTAACACTTTCCCATTGCAAGGCACCATATTTCTCTACGTTGCTAGTTGTGCCCGAAATCCTAAAAATGTCTTTTTTCATGAATTCATAAACAGATATGAATAACATGTATTGCTGCTTTCTTGTTATTACATGTTTTCTGATTTCTTGGCTCGCATTATCTAAATATGCTTTTGCGGCTTGACCATGCAAGCCTTTCGCCCCAACCAACCACGACAAGAGAGGCTCTTTTACTCCGGCATTAATTAAGTCCGCCCTTGGATCAGCCTGTTGACCCAGGTCGTATCCTCGACCGATCGTCACCCCTGACACACCTTCTGGCCAGTGCACGACTCGGCTGAAATAGCGATGAGCAGGATGTCCAGCATCTTCAAAGTCGTTCCCCTCGACATTGAATGTCAGTTGTCCGTAAGGCACCTTCAGCCACTTCAAATCATTATCATCAGTCGGATAGGTAAAGTTCCCAAGCAATCCCATTAGATGAAAGTGCCATGCTTTCCCATCAGTCGATAAGCCAGCGTTTTTCCACCACGACAACTTTTCGATTCTTTTTTTCTCATTCACCCAGTTTTGATTCGGCTGTGATGGCGAATGGTTGAGCAGAGGGTCAAGCTCGTCCCATTTTTCAGCGTTCCAAAACCACTCACTTTCATAACGTGTCATGAGTTGTGATATTGATTGAGCATGCCAGAGTTTAGCTAATGCAGAGTGAATCTCTTCGACACTAAATTTATTATCCTTGTTAGGATCTACGATATCGTAAAGCCTTTGCTTGACTGGGCCGTTATCTGCCTGGCTAATTTTGGCACGATAGTTTTCTCGCTCTTCGTTACTGAGTAAGCCTCGTGTATCCAGAAGATGGGCAAGATGCTCAACCGGCTTCCCGCTCTCCTCGATGAATTCAAAACCCTCCCACTCCCAAGGACTATGACGAGTAGTAATCAAGTCCTGCTCACCAAGCCAGCCATTGATCGGATGACCTTCTGAGTCTTCGAGTAAGTTGTCCAAGCGCCACCAGCGAATAGTTTGGGCCGGCGTGCTCGCGGGAAAGGTTTTATTATCTGACAACTGATAGGTTGCAGGCAGATCCTCAAGAACCCGCTGAGGAATTATAAGATCGGCTCCAACAACTGCCCCTTCCTGACATATATCAGGTGGGTTTTGGGCATTAATACCGTCCTTATGCTTAATCAGCCGACTCGCACCCTTGTGGATTTTTAGTAGTGTTTTTTGTGTCTCAGCCAAAGCTTTTGCATGATTTCGACTTTTAGCGATAAACGTTGGTACGTCATCACAGCTAAAAATCTCTAAATGCAGGAGCGACTTTGATTCACTGTCAGTGACGTTTTGATAAGGTCCTAGATGTCCGACTACTTCCCCCGCCTTGACTTTGTAAGGTTCTGGCAAAAGATGAAAAGAATCAGTAACCGGCTTGCTTGGCTGTGCTTGCAAGGCACTAATGGCTACGTAACCATGAATATTTTTGGCACTTTCAGCTGTAAGCGGGAAGGTATCCACGCCCTCGGTGAGACTGCTGATTTTCCGAAGATCTCCGCTACCGTCTTCCAGAGTGAGCTTCACCCCTAAAGGCAAGACGCCTGTTATCGAGTTTTTTTGTTTCCCCTTTGAGGTTTTATAGACATTCAACCCTTTCCCAGGCAGCAACCCCGTATTCAAATCATTGGACCGTACGGACACTAAATAGATGTCGGGACCAGCAGCCTCAAGCTCTCCGGTGTAAACCCATGCCTCACTAATCGTTTGGGGAATGGAGTTCCCTTCAAGCACGGCGCTCAGCTTCTTCCAATTTTCATTGGGGGCGGCCGCTGACTCCGCGGTTCTGATTTTTACACCTTTGGGCAAAATGGCATTTTTGATGCTGTGGGCAGCAGTTCTAGGGGCTCCAGCCCTAGTGTTCAACCCGAGGAAATTATCGGCAGATTTCTCTGCTTTTGGGCTATAGGTCAACGGCCCAAAAAGAGCTGGAGGCAGAGGCGCATCGTGTTTCTGGTAGCCAGCCCAGTCAAGCAAGTGCATGTAGAGGCTGTAAAAAATCAGCTCTCCAACTGGTGGTGCGTTCTCATCTTGATCACTATTTTGGCTCGGTATCTCGAGTCGGTGCCGGATAAGTACGAGTCCTGTGGAATACGGGGCTTGTACAACACGCATATGCTCACCGAAATACTCTGTGACGGGGGCAGTCTCGTCGACTCGATATGCGATTACCTCTCCGTCTGCGATACAGCGCACTGAGGATTGATCGAGGACATCTCCCGTTCCTCCATCAAAATGAATTCCACCATGCCATGAACCATTAGTACCCATCGGGTAGAACCCACCGTGGGCCTTCGCCAATGCTTCATAGTATTGCTTGGGATCCTGTGCCTCGACGTGCTGGTTACCTGCTCGCTTTAGCTTGAACGGATATGCCCAGTGTTCGACCTTGCTTTGCTTTTCCATAACTTACTCTTGCTTTCCATTTCCTTTGGTCCGCTCGGTTTTGTATCAAGCTGTTTTGACCGTGACATTTGTGAGGGGCGCCGATAGTAAAGGCATTGGGAAACCCTGAATACCCCTCGTCAAACCATGCTCCACCGACTTAATCGTATAGGATTCTCTTTCGCTGGCGATGCGGGGGGATTATGAGAAGCCAGGCAGAAGAAATCACCATTGTCGAGCTAAAAAGCGGCTATAAGAACGATCAAATGAAGGCTTCGACCCTCGCATTTTTCGCACTTTATTGCATGGGTATCAGCGCAACGTTTGCAGATGCCTCACAGGCGCCAAACGACCAGCGAGGGCCAGCAGGCATCGTCGTCGGTGAGCGTTTGGCTGCGGCCAAGTCCAAGCTACTCAAACAAGGATGGAAGCCGACGCGGATGCATACCAACGACGGCTATGAATACAGTGGTGTGGAGAAGGAGCTGGCTACACGCAGTTTTTTCGAACTGGATACCTGCTCGTTTGATAGCTCGCGCTGCATCTTGTACTACGCGAAGAAAGGAACTTGCCTACGCGTCGATACCATCGGTGAGCAATTCAATGACATGACCGTGACACGATGGACCCGCGAATGTCCTGAAGCGCCTCAATAACCACACGAGGATGGCACGGTAATAATCAACTGCTCCCACAGGTTTCAGCGTCGCACACAACATCTGCCATCAGCATAAAACCCTGTGAGAGCGAGCCTGCTCGCGAAAGCGCCAGAATGAACGCCCGATCAATCACCAGGTGATCCCAACACCCGCATCACTCCGGCAATTGCAAATTATCCAAAGCCCGATTCACAGCCAACTCTCCGAGCATAATCAACTGCGCAATTCCCGCCAGCGCATGGCGCTGCGATGCCGGCAACAGGCTGGAGACGTTCTGGGCGATGGTTTTGGCCGAAGCGAGTGTTGCACTGGCATCGACCAGCAGTTCTTCGGTTTTATTGTCCGCCGTCACGGCGTACATCCCACGGTTTTTACGTGGGGGCGGCATGGAACCGGGTGGACAGAGGTAATGGTCGAGCGCGCGGTCGGCGGCTTCGTGGAGTTTTTTGGAATCGATGGATTCGTAGGGGGACGTGCAGATAGATTCGGGCGGGTTGGGTGTTGGTTTGATCATGGTGACGCTCCAAATTTATACCTGGTGGAACCACCAACACCTGTCGCTAAACAAGTAAGGGTGGCAGCTGTACGCGGGTTAGCGAACCGAGAGGTATAAGACCCGGCAGACCCGAAGGTCTCCCACGCACAGCCACCATATCGTCGTCGCAAACGTCTGCGACAAACTGGAGCGTCGTTGTACTTATACCTGGTCAGGTCGCTAAACCCGGTCGCTGGGTTGCCAGCGACCCATAGACGATATAGACCAGGTATAAAGCCCACAAGCCGGCGGATTCTGGCGTAGCTGTAGGCAAAGGCGCAAGGATATGTAGCCTGAGAGAGTGTCTGGAGATGTCTTTTTAAACGTTGGTGTTTATCTAGACCTCATTCCGTCTCGGCCCCCACGACAGATCCGTCCCCGCCCCAACAGACGAAAGAAAATGGCCGAGATTGCCAGTCGTAACTGACAACCTCGGCCATATAAACAGTGCTATTTCTTCCAGCACATATCGACGTCATCCTGAGTGCTCAGGTCTGTATCGATGCCCAACCGGTACCTGCAGTAATCAACAATCCACCCCCGCTCCTCTGCCGTCAGGCGCTCCACCTTCCTGATCTCTCCATCATTGGCGTGGATGTTGTAGAACTTCATCTGAAACGTGGGGTGTTTCTTGATGAAGACAATGGTTTCGATGTCGCCATCCTCAACGGCGTTGTAGTAGCCGACGTAGAGCATGGTCGCTACAGCGAGGATTGCCGCGATTAAAAGCTTTTTCATTTTTGCCGTGCCGGAAGTGGAAGCAGATTTTTTGGCTTTGATAACTCACTGTTCAGCACCGCTAAATAAAACCTGACTTAACAGCGATCCCAAAGCTGATCATGACCAACAACAGAGAAATGACGCTCCATTGCAGCATTACCAGCTTCCGTTTGAGGGGAGCTGGGAAACTGGCCAAATCTTCAGAGCTCAGCTCGCCCCTTTTCAAGTAAAACTTAGGGAACGTCACAACTCCCGAAATGCCGCCTACAAGCAGAAGCCTTCCCCAAGGCCCACCATGCCGTAGCGGTGCCCGAGTCATGATGGCTGAGCAATTCTTCAGGTGTTCCAACATCAAATCCATCTTCGTATAGGCCAGGTGCAAACAGAGGCCTATCCAAAGAATCAGCCCTGCCAGATCAACGATGGCAATGGACAGAAGTACCTTATCAACCACGTTCAACTCACTTCCCTGCCGAGTAGATTTTCTCACCAGTTCACTCGCTTTTAGTTTCCAAGCGCTCAAACGGGGCTGAGCACACTTCTCATCCGGTTACTTGAGTACTCCTGATTTCCCCAAAGCAACCAGCACAACCATCGCAGAAAGCAGTGCTATTGCGCTCCATTGCATCAACACAAGTCTCTGCTTGAGTGACGAAGGAAAATTCTCTACGTCATCGGCGCTGAGCGTGCCGCGTCTCATATAGAAATTCGTGAACGTAACGAGGCCAGAGGCACCACCTACTAAAAGCAATCTGCCCCACGCACCTCCGTGCTTCAGCGCAGCTAACCTAGCGCCGGCAGAGCTGTTTTTGAGGTGTTCAAGGATCACGTCCATCTTGATATGTGCAATGTAGAGAGCAATCCCGATCCAGATGAGCATCGAGATAATTACTACGCCACACAATCCTCCGACTATCAGTTCAGCGGTATTCATTTAGTCACCTCGTAAATCACTTCGCCGAACATCTCACCGCCGGCCCCTCCAACCGCCCCGCCAGCATATGAGCCTGCCGCTACAACGACCACGCCGCAAGCGAGGGTTCCCAATCCACCCGTAGGCACGCCAAGCCCCACACAGATTGCACCTACCACTGGAGCAGTTAGTGCTGCACCTGTCATCGCGCCACCGGCCACACCACCTATGAAGCTCCCTGAACGAGCCCCATGAAAGACAGGACACCGTTTCCCCCTTACGATAAGGGATAGGCAAACGGTTATGTTTATGACTAATAGCAACGATAAGAGTGGTGAGCTTTTGGGCCAGGAGCGGCGTCGTCGCTGGAGCCCAGAGCAAAAGCTGGCCATGGTTCGAGAGAGCCTTGAACCAGGACAAAGCGTTTCGGTCGTGGCTCGGCGCAACGGCATCAATGCCAACCAGTTGTTCCTGTGGCGCAAGCTGTACCAGGACGGCAGTCTATCGGCGGTCAGTGCTGGCGAAGCCGTGGTACCGGCCTCCGAGCTGAGCGATGCGCTCAAGCAGATCCGTGAACTGCAACGGATGTTGGGCAAGAAAACGATGGAAGCGGAAATCCTCAAAGAGGCCGTGGAGATCGCCCGGTCGCGAAAATGGATTGCGCACTCACCCTTGTTGCCGGGGGACGACCAGTGAAACTGGTCAGCGAATGTCTCGGTGTGGCGCGCTCGCAATTAACGGTTCGAATCAAGCAATCGGTATCGCCCAAGACACGGCGAAGCAGGCCTGTGAACGACGCTGAGTTGGTGGCCGAAATCCAGCAACAGGTCAGCGATCTGCCCAGCTATGGCTACCGTCGAGTCTGGGGATTGCTGCGTCGCGCCCGTGAAACCCAGCTGCTACCTGCGATCAACGTGAAGCGAGTTTACCGGGTGATGCGTGATCACAACCTGCTGCTTGAGCGCCGGATCAAACAACCCGGCGTGCCGCGTCGGCACGAAGGCCGTATTGCGGTGCAAACCAGCGATACGCGTTGGTGCTCGGACGGCTTTGAGTTCCGTTGTGAGGACGGCGCTAAACTGAGCGTGACCTTCGCCCTGGACTGCTGTGATCGCGAAGCCATCGGCTGGGTCGCGAGCCCGACCGGGTACAGCGGCGATGATATCCGCGACTTGATGCTGGAAAGTGTGGAGAAGCGCTTCGGTGATCAACTGCCTGCAACGCCGGTGCAGTGGCTCAGCGATAACGGTTCGGCCTACACCGCCGAACAGACGCGCCTGTTTGCTCGGCAGATCGGCTTGCAGCCGGTGACCACACCAGTGCGTAGCCCGCAGAGTAATGGCATGGCCGAGAGCTTCGTGAAGACGATCAAGCGTGACTACGTGGCGCACATGCCCAAACCGGATCGAGAAACGGCGTTGCGTAACCTGGCAATTGCCTTCGAACATTACAACGAGCAGCATCCGCACAGCGCCTTGAACTACCGTTCACCGAGGGAGTTCAGGCGCTTGGCAGTGGCATCAATTTAACAGGGAGTTGGTGTCCGGTTTTGTAGGGGCAAGTCCACTCCCGCCCTCGGTGTATTTAATCTTTTCACAGGCGTCTTTATTACCTGCCGCACAGACTTCTTGAACCTTCATGTAAGACGCCCCGCCCCCTACGGCTGTACCAATCCAGCCACCGTACTTCACAACTTTGGCTGCTCTGGCGACACCATCCGCGTGAGTGGCATAACCGGGAATCTGCCCCGGAGCACCGGCCAGACTCCAGTGATGCACCAGGCTTTTGCTTGATATGCCAAGGGCTGATTTCAGGCTTGGGTGATCAGGGAACCCGATGCCCTTTCTGGTTAGCCCGGTGAGCTGTCTATCGAGTTTGGCAAACAGTCGTGCACGCTCATCAAAGAACTCTGAGCTACGCAAATGACCGTCACGCTGAAAACTTTTCTGGTGCAGGTTTTCGATTTCCTTCAGCGAGGTTTTCACATCTTCCAGGTTCTTGGCAAAGATCGATTCACCCACGCCAATGGATGTTGAGCCTTGCGAAAGAATGGATTCTATCTGGCTCTGATAGCGAACCATGAAGCTGGCTTCTTCGTCGCTCATGGGCTTGAGTGCCGCGTCGACTTTCTGAGCCGCCTCCATGAGCATTGTAGTGGTCTAATGAAACCGGACACCCATTTAGGCGAGAATGCTCGCCAGATAGAGGTGTCTGATGACCAAACAACGTCGTTCTTTTTCCGCTGAATTCAAACGCGAGGCCGCAGGCCTCGTGCTC
>NZ_FYDT01000040.1:0-56705 GCF_900187585.1 Pseudomonas sp. Irchel 3E19 | reverse complement strand
AGATGCATTCTTTATCGGCGCTTGGGTGAAAGGAGGAGGGGCGAAATCTCCCACGGTCTGTGCTGCGTCAACAGTCAGAATCGAGCCTTGTCCCTCCTCCTCCCTTCAAGTCCTACCATACAAGCGAGCCTGCTCGCGAAGGGGCCCGCACAATCACCCCCGATGCGTCTGCCGAAACTCCCCTGGCGGCATCCCGCGCCGACTCTTGAACGCACGATGAAACGAACGCGGTTCGGTAAACCCCAGATACAGGGCTATGTCCTGAATCGGCAACGTACTGTTCAACAGGTAATGCTCAGCCAGCTCCTGACGCAAATCATCGAGAATCTGCTGATACGACGTCCCCGCCTGATGCAACTGCCGCTGCAACGTCCGCACGGAAACAGCGAGCTGTTCGGCGACCTGTTCCTTGCGTGGCAGGCCTTCCTTGAGCAACTGCCGCAGAATGTTCTTCACCTGCTGTTCCAGCGACGCATCCTCCAGTGTCGCCATCAAGCCCAGCGCATGTTCTTCCAGCGTGCGCAGCAACTGCGCATCGGCCTGGCGCAACGGCAACTGCAAATAAGCCAGCGGCACGACCAGCGCCGAATACGGCTGATCGAACAACACCGGGCAATCAAAAAACGCTTCGTACTGCGCTGGCGTGGCCTCCGCCGGGCATGAGTGCTCCAGCCAGACCGCGGCCGGCGACATCTGCGTGTCGGCAATCCAGCGCGCATATTGCAGCCATGACCCCAACACGTTCTCCACCAGATGCCGACGAATGCGCGGGCGCTGATAACGGCAAGTCCAGATCAGATGCACGTGACCGTCCTGAACCTCGGCGCGGCTGACGCCCATGTCGCCGACCAGTTTCTCGAACGGCATGATCCGGCTCATCGCATCGCCGAGGGTCGCGCAGTTCATGGTGATGTAACCGAGCACGCTCCACGAATTGGGCAGGACGAAATTCGCCGCGTTGAGCCCGAACAACGGATCGCCCGAGTGCTCGCAGAAATACTCCAGCAACCGTTCATGCGCCTCACCGGGCAAACGCAGGGTGTTGTCGCTCAACTGCTGCGCCTGCAAACCCGCTGCTGCCAACGCCGGCTCGATGGCCATGCCCAGTTGTTCGGCGTGGCGCAGGTATTTGAGCAGGGGCGGAACCGAGGTGTAGCCGAGCGATTGCATGATCGTATTCCCTTGATCAAAGCGTGCATGAGCGGATGAATGCCTGAAAGGTAATTTGAAACCACGGCTAAAGTAAATGGCTGACGCTTGCGCGACGTTTGACTCAATTGGCTACACGAACTGGCCGGATGCGACCGTGACACTTTTCGGCCGCCGACTAGTATGGACGCCTGAAATATCGCTGATAAGAACCGAAAAAGGACACACGCATGCGACGCTGGAACGGCTGGGGAGATGCAACCACGGTGGTCGAACTGCCGGCCCAGGGCGCGGAGTTTCTTCATGAGCGCCTGGGTGAGGGGCGCGCGCTGCCCGATGCCACGCTTGAAGCGGCATTGGCCCGAGTGCCGGCCTCGCGATTGCCTGCGCACGCGTTGTACAGCGTCGATGCCCATGACCGTTTACTGCATGCGCGGGGACAAAGCCTGCCGGACTGGCTGGCGTTGCGCGAAGGTGCGCTGGGCCATTATCCCGATGCGGTGGCCTTTCCCGAGACCGCTGAGCACATCCGCCAGTTGCTGGCGCTCGCCCATGAACAAGACTTGTGCCTGATCCCCTATGGCGGCGGCACATCGGTGGCCGGCCACATCAATCCACCGGATTCGGCGCGGCCAGTGGTGACGGTGTCGCTGGCGCGGATGAACCGCTTGATCGAACTCGATGAACAGAGCCTGCTGGCGACGTTCGGCCCCGGCGCGAGTGGGCCGCAGGTCGAAAGTCAGTTGCGTGCGAAAGGCTACACGCTGGGGCATTTTCCGCAGTCGTGGGAGCTGTCGACGCTGGGCGGTTGGGTCGCCAGCCGTTCCAGCGGTCAGCAGTCGCTGCGCTATGGCCGGATCGAGCAGTTATTCGCTGGCGGAACGCTGGAAACCTTCGCCGGGCCGATGCATATTCCAACCTTCCCGGCCTCTGCCGCCGGGCCTGATCTGCGCGAAGTGGTGCTGGGTTGCGAGGGCCGTTTCGGGATCATTTCCGAGGTCAAGGTGCGGGTCAGCGCGCTGCCTGCCGATGAGCGTTTCTACGGTGTATTTCTGCCCTCTTGGACCAAGGCACTGCAAGCCATCCGTCAATTGGCTCAGGCGCGCGTGCCGCTGTCGATGCTGCGCCTGTCCAACGCCGTGGAAACCGAAACGCAACTGGCACTGGCCGGTCATCCGCAACAAATCGCCTGGCTGGAAAAGTACCTGAAGCTGCGCGGCGCCGGTGCGGGCAAGTGCTTGCTGACCTTTGGCGTGACCGGCAATCGCCGACAAAACGCATTGTCGCTGACACAGGCACGGCAACATTTGAAGGCCTTCGGCGGCGTGTTCACTGGCACCTTGCTCGGCAAGAAATGGGCGCAGAACCGCTTCCGTTTCCCCTACCTGCGCGAGAACCTGTGGAACGCCGGTTACGTGGTCGACACCCTCGAAACCGCCACCGACTGGAGCAATGTCGACCACCTGCTCAACCTCGTTGAAAACAGCCTGCGCGAGGCCTTGGCCGCTGAAGGCGAGCGGGTGCATGTGTTCACTCACCTGTCCCACGTTTACGGTGAAGGGTCGAGCATCTACACCACCTACGTGTTTCGCCCGGCGGCGGATTACCCCGCGACGCTGGCGCGCTGGCAGGCGCTCAAGCATGCGGCCAGCCAGACCATCGTCGACAACCACGGCACCATCAGTCACCAACACGGTGTCGGCAAGGATCACGCGCCGTATCTGTTGCGTGAGAAGGGCGCACTGGCGATGGACACCTTGCAGGCGTTGAGCAAACACTTCGATCCGGCTGGGCGCCTCAACCCCGGCACGCTGTTGCCGGAGTGACGGCCATGAGTCCGGACTGGAACGCCGCATGGCGCCAGCAGATTCTGCCGACGCTGGCCGAGGAAACCTGGGATCTGATCGTCATCGGCGGCGGTATCAGCGGCGCCGGCATCCTGCGCGAAGCGGCGCGTCGAGGCTGGCGCTGTCTGCTGCTGGAACAGCGCGATTTTGCCTGGGGCACCTCCAGTCGATCGTCGAAAATGGTCCACGGTGGTTTACGTTACATCGCCAAAGGCCAGTGGCGCCTTACCCGCGACTCGGTGCGCGAGCGCCAGCGTCTGCTCGACGAAGCGCCGGGGCTGGTCGAGCCGATGAGTTTCCTGATGCCGCACTATCGCGGCGGCTTTCCCGGGCCTCGGGTTTTGGGTGGTTTGTTGTCGGTGTACGACGCCTTGGCCGGGCGGCGCAGCCACCGTTTTCATGACGCGCAGCAACTGCGATATCTGGCGCCGGGCGTGAAGGACCCCGAGTTGCTCGGCGGCACCTGTTTTGTCGATGCGCTGACCGATGATGCGCGGCTGGTGATGCGTGTATTGAGCGAGGCGCGGGCCGACGGCGCGGTGATGCTAAACGGCGTGCGCGTTGAGCATTTGCTGCGTGAAGACGGGCGCGTGTGCGGGGTTCAGGTTGAGGACTGCGAGGCTGGCGCGTCCCTGCAGTTGCGCTGTGGCGTGCTGGCCGTGGCCACCGGCGCTTGGGCTGAACGCCTACGACCCGCCGAGGCACCACGGCAATTGCGCCCGTTGCGCGGCAGTCATTTGTTGTTGCCGGGCTGGCGTCTGCCGGTGGCGCAGGCATTCACCTTTTTGCATGAGCGTGATCGGCGACCGGTGTTTGTTTTTCCGTGGGAAGGCGCGACAGTGGTCGGCACCACGGATCTGGATCATCACGAAAATCTGGATCAAAGCGCGAGCATCAGCGCTGAAGAACTCGACTATTTGTTGGCGGCTTGCACGCAACAGTTCCCCGGCGCCGAAGTGGTTGCCGCCGATGTGCTGTCGACCTGGTCGGGCGTGCGTCCGGTGGTCGGTGGCGCGGGGGCGAATCAAGACAAACCCTCTAACGAAACCCGTGAGCACGTGCTGTGGCAGGAACCGGGTTGCGTGACCCTGGCCGGCGGCAAACTGACGACGTTTCGCCCGCAAGCCATCGAAGTACTCAAGGCTTGCGCGGCAATACTTGATCGGCCGTTTGATGATGACGCCGCGCCGGTGTTCGCCGCCGTGCCGCCGCTGGCGATCCCCGGACTTGGCGCGCAGCAGTGGCGGCGTCTGGCCGGGCGGCATGGACGAGACTTGCCAAGACTGGCGCAACGGCTCACGGAACTGGGCCACGACACGGTCGGCAACACCGACACCTTGTGGGCCGAACTGGCCTTCGCCTGCGAAGCAGAAATGGTCTTGCACCTCGACGATCTGCTGCTGCGCCGCACGCGTCTGGGCCTGCTGTTGCCGCGCGGTGGCGAAGAATATTTCGCCGCCATCCGCCAACTCTGCCAGCCTCGACTGGGCTGGAGCGACGAACACTGGCAGCAGGAAGAACAGCGTTATCGGGCGTTGTGGCAACGCCATCACGGTTTGCCGGATGTCACGCCTTGATGCCCCCAGAAGAGAGCTCCATGGATAACCACCCGAACAAGCGTTACCTGCTGGCCATCGACAACGGCACCCAGAGCGTGCGCGCGCTGCTCTTCGATCTGCAGGGTAATTTGCTCGGTAAAGGCAAAGTCGAGTTGCAGGCCTATTACTCGACGCAACCGGGCTGGGCCGAGCAAGACCCGGAATATTACTGGGCGAAACTCGGCGAGGCGTGTCAGCAGGTCTGGCAGCAAACCGGCATTGATCGCTCAGAGATTGCCGGCGTTTCCCTGACCACACAGCGCGGCACCGTGATCAATGTCGATGCCGAAGGCAAACCGTTGCGCCCGGCGATTCTGTGGCTTGATCAACGCCAGAGTGAGGTCGAAGGTGGAATAAAAGGGCCGTGGGGGTGGCTGTTCAAACTGGTCGGTGCGCAGGCCACCGTGGACCATTTTCGCGCCCAGGCCGAGGCCAACTGGATCGCCAAGCATCAACCTGACGTGTGGGCGGCGACCGACAAGTTTTTGCTGCTCTCGGGGTTTCTCACCCATCGCTTGTGTGGGCGTTTTGTCGACTCTGTGGGTTGCTGCGTCGGCTACCTGCCGTTCGACTTCAAACGCCTGAAATGGGCTGCGCCGAGTGACTGGAAATGGCAGGCCCTGGTCGTGCGCCCCGAGCAACTGCCGACCCTGCACAAACCCGGTGAAACCCTCGGCTACATCACCGCGCAAGCCAGCCGCCACACCGGGATTCCCGAAGGGCTGCCGCTGATCGCTGCCGGCGCCGACAAGGCTTGCGAAGTGGTCGGCTCTGGCGTGGTCGATGCGAGCACGGTGTGCCTGTCCTACGGCACCACGGCGACGATTACCAGCACCCGCTCGCGCTATCTGGAAATCGTCCCGTTGATCCCGCCATATCCATCGGCGGTGCCGGATCAGTACAACTGCGAGGTGATGATTTATCGCGGTTACTGGATGGTCAGCTGGTTCAAGAACGAGTTCGGTTTGCGCGAGATGCAGCAGGCGAAAGAGCAGGGTATCGAGCCTGAGCAGTTGTTCGATGCACTGGTTGATGCGGTGCCGCCGGGGTCGATGGGCTTGATGCTGCAACCGTATTGGTCGCCGGGGATTCGTGAGCCAGGTGTCGAGGCGAAAGGCGCGATGATCGGCTTCGGCGATGTGCACACCCGCGCACATATTTACCGGGCGATTCTTGAGGGACTGGCGTATGCGTTGCGTCAGGGCCTGGAGAACATCGAGCGGCGTTCGAAGGTGTCGGTCAAACGGCTGCGTGTTGCTGGCGGCGGTTCGCAAAGTGATGCGGCGATGCAGCTCACGGCGAACATTTTTGGCCTGCCCGCCGAGCGTCCGCACGTGTACGAAGCGTCCGGCCTGGGCGCGGCGATTTGCTGCGCGGTGGGGTTGGGATTGCATGCGGATTTCCCTACCGCAATCGCGGCGATGACTCGGGTGGGCGCGGTGTTCATGCCGCAACCCGAGGCGCAAAAAATCTACGAGCAACTGTACAAAGAGGTCTACCTGCGCATGTACCGCCAACTCAAGCCTCTGTATCAGAGCATCCGCAAAATCACCGGTTACCCCGCCTGACAGAACACTGTAAATCCCGGTGGGAGCGAGCCTGCTCGCGAAAGCGGTGACCCACCGCATTCGCGAGCAGGCTCGCTCCCACAGGGGGACGGTGGTGTTTTTGATAACGGGTAAATGGCGCCATCGGAGACCTTTTCTGGTGAGATTGGACAGTGTCAGCGGCGGGGGCGGTTGTTAGGCTCATCCCCCTCGGCATCTCCAATAAGAATCACAAGCAATGAAGCTGACATTCCTCCTGTTGCTGCTTTTTGCAACGGCCCCGACTGCTTGGGGCTGGTCGAACCATACGGTGGGCAGCTACCTGGCGTTGCAGGATTTGCCAGCGCTGCGTGACGCTTCAGGCATTGAAGTCGAGCCGCTGGAGCAGTTTCTTGTGCAGCAATATCCGGCCGTGGTTGCGCTGCTCGAGCAACAGGAAAGCTTCGCCCGCGAGCACTTCGCCCAATACCCTCCGCGCCCCGACAATCTGCAATTGCCCGCCGTGCCGGGGGACAATCTGCGCCACGATTTCTTCACCGCGCTGCGCATCAATCCACAGATTCATCTGGCGATGGTGATCCAGCCAATGCCAGGCAAGGATCTGCCGGAGCGCGAACACCTCAGCGCCGAGCAAGTCATGGTCGAGCAGACGCTCTCGCCGTGGAATCGCCAGCGCTTCATCGTTGTCGCTGAAGGCGAAAAAGTCGTGCCTCTTGCGGTGCTGGCCAGCGCTGCCGACGAGCCGGATTACGGTCACGACATCAATCTGTTCAGCGACAACCCGGGCGAAGTCGGCGCTGTGTACGGCTTCGGCCCGCAGCCTTTTGGCGATGCGCGGTTTCAGTACAGTTCCCAGGCGCCTTTCCACATGGGGTTCTTCCACGAGAGCCCGGTGGTGTATGCCGCTGCCGGTTTTCTTGAGCGCAGTTGGCCGCACTGGCGCGCGTATCAATACATGGGCCTGGCGCGACTGGCGTTTGCCAGCGGCCATCCCTACTGGGGTTATCGCTTTCTCGGCTGGGGCCTGCACCACGTCCAGGACCTGACCCAGCCTTATCACGCCAAGCCATTACCCGGCGTCGATCTTGCCAGTCTTCTGCTGCTGGAAGGTAAGGCGCTGGCCGGTTTTTCGGGCGACAAACAAGCGTCAATCGAGCGTGTTGCCACCCGACATATGGAAATCGAGAAATACCAATCGACCTGGCTGCGACGCTTGCTGCGCGCCGGGCAAGCGCATCCGATGCTCGACGCTTACACCGATTTTTCCCAAGACAAACAGTATCCGCCGTACTCCGTGGACTACCTGCGTGAGGTGGTCAGCGCCGAGTCTGTTGATGACTCCGCCGCGTTCGATGAAGCCATCGGCCAGTGGCTGGAAACGGCGCCGGTCACCAGTGATTTCAGCAGCGGCAATCAGTTACGCCGCGAAGATTTCGACCATCCGGCACTCAATCAACAACTGTTCAGACTGCTCGGCCATTTCGGCGCACACAGCCGGATTTATGTCAGTGCGGGACTCGTGCCCTAGCCATCGCGGCAGGACAAAAAACAATAAAAAAAGGGAAGGAGGAATAGATGATCAGTACTCGATTGCGCCTGTCCGGCGCGGCGCTACCCGGTGTCGGCCTGGCAGGGCTGCTGCAATTCTGCGCGGTCGACGGGGTGCAGGCCGCCGAGTTCAGTGTGCTGGATAAACAGGTCACCGGCTCGTTCGACACGACCTTGTCTTATGGTCGCTTATGGCGGGTGCAGGGTCGCGACAAAACCAACGATGACGTTAATACCAACGACGGTAATCGCAACTTCGACACCGGGCTGGTTTCCGAGGTGTACAAGATCACCTCCGAGCTTGAGGCCAACTATCAGAACTACGGCTTGTTCGTGCGCGGCACCGCGTTCTACGACACCCAACTGATGGACAAGCGCAACGATTACTACCGCAACAACAATCCGTCGCAACCGAGTCAGAGCTACCCGCAGGACGACCGCTTCACCAGTCAGACCCGAGACATCGCCGGCAGCCGGATCGAGATGCTCGACGCTTACGTCCACGGCAGTTGGGACGTCGCGCAGATGCCGGTGACGGCGCGCGTCGGTCGTCAGGTGTTCAACTGGGGCGAGGGGATTTTCTATCGCGGCGGCATCAACACCACCAATCCGGTGGACGCGGCGAAGTACCGTTTGCCCGGCGCCGAGGTCAAGGAAGTGCTGGTACCGGTGGAGGCGCTGAGCTTCAACATCGGCCTGACTGACAGCCTGACCCTGGAGAGTTTCTACCAGACCAACTGGAAGGAAACCCGCATCGATCCGGTCGGCACGTTCTACTCGCAAACCGACCTGTTCGCCGACGGCGGCAACACCGGTTACAACAACTTCAGTGGCACGGCGCTCGATACCCCAGTGCCGGGTTTTGGCAACGTCATCGGTTTGTACAGCGCACTGGGCAATAACCCATTGCTGAACTCCGCCCTGCAAACCACTGGCCTGTACGCCAACGGCGTGACGCCGGCGTATGGCAACACGCTGAAAGTGGCGAGCATCGGCAAGGATTACAACGCGCGCAACGATGGCCAGTTCGGCTTTGCCTTTCGCTACATCGCCGAGCAGCTCAACAGCACCGAGTTTGGGTTGTACATGGTCAATTACCACGCCAAGGAACCGACCATCGCGGCGGATCTGGGTGGGTACAACGGCATCGACATGGATGCGCTGACCAATCTGCTGACGGGCGTTGCCGGCAGTCAGGCCGGGGCGTTGGCCAACGGTCTGGCCACGGCGGATGTGATGGGCAATATCCAGGCGCATCGGCGCTATGCCGAAGACATTCGCATGTACGGTTTCAGCTTCAACACCACGTTGGGCGAGGCCTCGGTGTTTGGTGAAATTGCTTATCGGCCGAACTTGCCGATCGGCGTTGCGGCCACCAACGACCTGATCGGCGATCTGGCCAACGGTGCGGCTGCGGCGGTAACGGGCCAGTCGATCAATGTCGGCGGGCAAATGGTCACCCTCGACAGCCAGATCAACAACGCCGAGCGCGTTGAAGCGTTCAATACCTCGTTGGGCACCATCTACAACTTTGGTCCGACCGGGTCGTTCGACTCGCTGTTCGGCATCTTCGAACTGGCCTCCGAACACCTGCGCGGCAGCAACCTGCAATACACCGCTTTCGACGGCAGCAAACGTTACTACGCCGGCACCGGTAACTATTCCTATGTGTCCGGCGGTGAGCGTGACGATCAGGTCAACCGCGATTCCTACAGCTACACAGCGATGCTCAACGGCACGTGGAACGACGTCTACGCCGGGGTCAACGTCTCGCCGTACGTCGTCTACAAGGACGACTTCAAGGGCAACAGCTATCAGGCCGGCAACACCATCGAAGGTCGCAAGGCCTACACGCTGGGGATCAAGGCCAACTACCAGAACAAGCTCGAGGCCGAGTTGCAATACACCGAGTTCTACGGCGGCGGGCAGAACAACGGCATTCGCGATCGCGACAACGTCGGGTTCAACCTCAAGTATTTCCTTTGATTGCCCAGAACAAATCTTGCGGCACCCCGGCCCCCTGTGGGAGCGGGCTTGCCCGCGATGACGGCAGCACATTCGACATTAATGGTGGCTGATCCACCGTAATCGCTGGCAAGCCAGCTCCCACAGGTTTCTGCATTCTGGAGAAGATCATGTTTCACATTTCAAGGCTGACAAAAACATCACTCGCGTTGTGGCTAAGTTTGGCCGCCGGCACTGCACTGGCCGCCATCACCCCCCAGCAAGCCGAACAACTGAAAACCACCCTGACCCCACTCGGCGCCGAGCGTACCGGCAACGCCGCAGGCACCATCCCCGCCTGGACCGGCGGCATCACCCAGGCCCCGGCCGGCTACAAACCGGGCCAGCATCACCCGGACCCGTTTGCGGCGGACAAACCGCTGTTCACCATCACCAAAACCAACCTCGACCAGTACAAATCCCATCTCAGCCCGGGCCAGATTGCGCTCTTCAACAGCTACCCCGACACCTTCCAGATGCCGGTCTATCCTTCGCGTCGATCAGGTTCGGCGCCGCAATGGCTGTACGACAACACCCTGAAAAACGCGACTTCGGCCAAGCTGCTCGAAGGTGGCAGCGGGTTCTCCGATGCCTATGGCGGCGTGCCGTTTCCGGTGCCCAAGGATGGCGTCGAAGTGCTGTGGAACCACATCACTCGCTATCGCGGTATCTATGTCGTGCGCCGCGCCTCCGAAGCGCCGGTCCAGCGCAACGGCAGTTTCGCGCTGGTAACATCGCAGCAGGAAGCGCTGTTCAACTACTACCGCCCGAACGGCCAGTTCGCCGACCTGAAAAACATCCTGTTCTACTACCTCGCCTTCGTGAAAAGCCCGGCACGGCTGGCCGGCGGCGCCGCACTGGTGCACGAAACCCTCGATCAGCTCAAGGATGCGCGCCAGGCCTGGATTTACGACGCCGGCCAACGCCGTGTGCGCCGCGCGCCGAACCTTGCGTACGACACGCCAATCGCCTCGTCCGATGGCCTGCGCACTGCCGACGACACGGATCTGTTCAACGGCTCGCCGGATCGCTACGACTGGAAGCTCAAGGGCAAGCAGGAAATTTACATCCCCTACAACAACTACAAAGTCGCCAGCCCCGACGTGAAGTACGCGCAACTGCTTACCCCCGGTCACCTCAACCCGCAATTCACCCGCTATGAGCTGCACCGCGTGTGGGTGGTGGAAGGCAACCTCAAACCCGGTTCGCGGCACATCTATTCCAAGCGCGTGCTGTTTCTGGATGAGGACAGCTGGGGGGCTGCGCTGGTCGATCAATACGACGGGCGAGGGGAGTTGTGGCGCGTGTCGATGGCCTACCTGAAAAACTTCTACGACCTGCCCACCACCTGGAGTGCGCTCGACGTTTTCCACGACTTGCAGGCGCGCCGTTACTACGTGCAGAACCTCGACAACGAAGAATCGGAAACCGTCGACTTCGCCCAGCCTGTGCCTGAGGACGCGTACTTCATGCCGTCGGCATTGCGCCAGCGCGGCACCCGATAAAGAAACAATCACGCCCCCTGTAGGAGCTGCCGCAGGCTGCGATCTTTTGATCTTTTAAAAGCCACATCAAAAGATCGCAGCCTTCGGCAGCTCCTACATAAAGCATCGATTATTCGAAACCGACACTTCGCAGCTAAGTGGTAGCCTCGCTGCCTCGATTTCCATTCCGTTGGAGTGCATTGTGGCGAGTTCGACCATCAGTAATCTTGACCATGAACTCTTTGAAAAGCTGCGGTCAGCAGCTGATACAAATGGTTGTTCGATTGAGGAGCAGGCGTGTGTGATGTTGCAGAAAGCACTTGAGCAGAATCGATCCGCTGGCGGCTTGGGCACGCGAATTCACGAGCGTTTTAGAAGTGTTGGCGGGGTTGAATTGGATTTGCCCTCGCGCTGAGGCGGGGGCAGGCTGTTTCTCGGTATGACCATCAGGAGTGATAGTCAAACTGAAATCGCGGGCAAGCCCGCTCCCACACGTTATGAGTCGAACACAACATCTGTGAACGACTCAGAACCCCGTGGGAGCGGGCTTGCCCGCGATTGGTTTATTGCTTCAGCGCGAAATCAACTTCAAACGCGGAAGTGGCTCACCATCTGCTGCAACTGACCACCCAACCGCGCCAGTTCAACACTGGAGGCGGCGGTCTCATCACTGGCCGCTGCGGTCTGCTCAGACACGTCGCGCACGTTGATGATGCTGCGGCTGATCTCTTCAGCCACGGCGCTTTGCTGTTCGGCAGCGGCGGCGATCTGCTGGTTCATCGACTGGATGTTCGACACCGTGCGGGTGATGTTTTCCAGGGATACGCCGGCCTTGCGGGTCAGGGCGACGCTGCTGTCGGTCAGGGCGCGGCTGTTGTTCATCACGGCCGAGACTTGCTGGGTGCCGTTTTGCAGACCGGCGACCAGACCTTCGATTTCTTCGGTGGATTTCTGCGTGCGCTGGGCCAGACCACGGACTTCGTCGGCCACCACGGCAAAACCACGCCCGGCTTCACCGGCACGGGCCGCTTCGATTGCGGCGTTGAGTGCCAGCAGGTTGGTCTGTTCAGCAACTGCCTTGATCACGTCCATGACGCTGCCAATCTTGTCGCTTTCCTGTTGCAGCACGCTCATGGCTTCAGTGGAGCGCACCACTTCGCTGGCCAGACGTTCGATCTGAGCGATGGCCTCATTCACAACCTTGTCGCCTTCACGGGCTTCGCCGTCAGCGGCGGCCGCAGCTTGCGAGGCTTCTTCGGCGTTGCGCGCGACTTCCTGCACGGTGGCGGTCATCTCGTGCATGGCGGTGGCGACCTGATCGGTCTCGATCTTCTGGCTGTTCACCCCGGCGCTGGTCTGTTCGGTCACGGCCGACAGTTCTTCGGCGGCGCTGGCGATCTGGGTCACACCGTCGCGGATGCCGCTGATCAGGTCACGCAGGGTCACGCCCATGCGGGCGATGCCTTGTTGCAGCACGCCGAGTTCGTCGCGACGGGTGACGACGACGTTTTGCGACAGGTCGCCGCTGGCGATGCGCTCGACCACGGCCAGGGTTTCTTGCAGTGGACGGGTTATCTGACGGGTGATGATCACGGCGGCAATCACGCCAACCAACAGGGCCAGCAGGGTGCTGATCAACTGGAAGGTACGCGCCTGGGCGCTTTCGATGTCACGACGATCAAGCTGGATCTGGTACAGCTGCTCGCTGGTGGTGACGATCGCTGCGCCCTGATCGGTCATTTCCTTACGTGCCTGCACGGCTTCGCTGTTGGCGTTTTTATAGGCCATCAATGCGCTGCGGTAGTTGGTCAGTGCCGTTTCCAGCTGACGCAAGGCGTCTTGCTGGGTATCGGCAAAATGCACGTTCAGTTGCTTGAGACTGGCAATGGCCAGGTCGATCTGGCCGACGGCGTTCTGCTCGGTTTCGGCATTGGTGCTGGCGGTGTAGCCACGCACTTCATAGCGCGCGAGGATGAACGCTTCCTTGGCGGCAGTGATGGTCTGGAACTGTTCGAAACGCTGATCGCTCAGCGGCATCTGCTGAACACGCTTACTGATCGACTCGATCAGGTTGTAAGCGCTTTCGGCGTTTGTGTTCATGACGTCGCGCGCGCTGTTGCCGGTGCGATACGCGTTGCGCATTTTGTTCAGCGACGTCTGGTATTCGGCGATAGTTGCCGCCTGCTCCTTGAGCAGTTTGACGTTTTCCGGGCTCTTGAATTTGCTGATTAGCGCTTGCTGCTGTGCGGCGAAGCTTTCAAGGGTGGTCTGCACATTCTGCGCGGCGGTTTCATCGCCGTTAGTCAGCATGTATTGCAGGCGCACCACGCGCAGTTTGGTCAGGCCGGCGTTGAGCTGGGTGATGTCGCTCATCCAGTTGCTGCGGTCAATCAGGCCGCCCAGGCTCGTCCAGCCGGTCAGGGCCAGGACGCAAGTCAGAGCCAGGACAAGGCCGAAGCCCAGCCCCAATTTCATGTTCACGCTGATGTTGCCGAACCAGCTATTCATCACAATTCCTCCAGAAACGTTGTGCATCTTGATCGTCGGTTTGGCTGGAAGATTGTTGTTTTTTTGAGCCAGCAAGGGTCTTAGCAGCACTGTATCGGCCGCAAATGCGAGAGCTGAAAGGGTTTTGTCCCACGGAATTTGTAACAAGGGCTCCCAAGACTTTTTTCACATGGGGGGTCACGGCCTGCCCACATGGCTGGCGCGCAGGCGATGGCGGCTGGGTGGGCCAAGGGCGACATGATCGTGCTGGTGCGCCACGTCGAGCGCTGCGATTACTCCAAAGCCGCGCAAGCGTCAGCAAGCTCCCTCGCCACAGTGTTTTAGTAGCTGACGAAGTAATAAGCCTGCCGCCCGACCATCAAGGTCTTGAGCACTTTCAACGGAGCGGCGGGTTCTTTGTCTGCGGCCATCACCGCAACATGCGATGAGGCGGCGGCCAGGTATTCCCCTAGCTGCGCCTCGGTATCCAGGCCTTTGAGCACCTGCCGGGTGTAGAACACGCTGGCACCGCCGACCCGCTCATTGGCTTGAAACAGTGCCACTTGCTGCCCCTCGGCCTGCAGCGTTTGAATGTGTTCGGTCAGCGGCAGGAACGAGAGTTTTTTATCTGCATGAGGCAGCGCCCATTGCGCGGCGCCGAGATAACTGACGATCACCAGTGTGAGGATGCTCATTGCCAGCGTCTGACGATGACGGGCGATTCGTCCGACAAATCGATTGGCGGTTTCATGCCTTCTCAATCGCTCGAAAAGCACCCCCGCATACTCCGCCGCTATGACTGCAGCCGCCGGCGTCATCGACATCAGGTACACCGTGCGCTTGCTCGACGCCAGGGTCAGCATGATGAATTGCGCGATGATCCACAGGCTGAAAAACAGCAGGTAACGATTGGCCTTCAACTGTTTACGCAAATGCCACAGCCCCAGGTACACCAGAATGTTCCACGGCAGGAATGCTTCGGGCAGTTTGGCCAGGTAGTAATAGAAGGGCTCGTAGTGCCCGGCCTCGACGAATGATCCGCTGAAACGCCCGACACTGTTGGTCAGCAGCACTTCTTTGAGCGCTTGCGCCCCGCCATGCTGATAAAGCACGACGAGCCAGATCAGCAGTGGAATCAGCCCGACCACGGTGAGCAATCCCGGCCTCAGCCAGTCACCGACTTTAAGACGTTTGTCCATCAGGTTATCGGCCAGCAGATAAGCGAAAATCACCACCCCCGGCATCGCCAGGCCCAGCACGCCTTTACTCAGCGTGGCGATGGCAATGCCGATGACAAACAGCAGCGAACTGCCGAAGGTCGCTGCACGTTGCGCCTGGAAAAATGCCAGCAACGCCGCCGTCACACCGAGGGCCAGCAGCGCATCCTCGCCCACGCCGCGCACGTTACTCCAATAACTGGCCATGGTTGCCAGCAGAATTCCTGCCGTCCACGCAATTGCCTTGGGCCGTTCGAAGCGCCGCAACATGCCGTAGAGCAACATCACGCTGAGCAACCCGGCCAGCGCCGACGCCAGTCGCACCGCCCACGGCGAAACGCCGAACACGCGCATGGCGCCGGCATCCAGCCACAGGCTCAGGGGTGTTTTTTCCAGAAACGGCTCGCCGAACAGACGGGGCGTCACCCAGTCATTGTCCAGGTGCATCTCCATGGCGATCCCGGCGACGCGGGCTTCGGTGGAGCCTTGCAATTGATGGTTGCCTAGCGCGAAGAAAAACAGCAGGGCAGCAAGCACAAACAGCGAAGTGGCGGCACGCGACATGGGTTTCAGGCAACCGGCAAGGGCGGGAGGCCTGAGCATAAATCGCCATTGCTGAACAAATTGTGAACATCACCCCAGTCGGCGCGACCAACGCTGATCCGGTGTTTCGAAGCCCGGATTGACCAGTGCCGTCAGCACATGATCCTGCCAGCGCCCGGCAATGTTCAGATACGCCTTGGCGTAGCCTTCCTGTTCGAAGCCCAGTCGCTCAAGCAGGCGAGCACTGCGCTCGTTGCCGGGCACGTAATTGGCCATGATCCGGTGCAGGTTCTGGGTCTCGAACATATAGCCGATGCCGGCCACCAGCCCTTCCTGCATCAAGCCCTGGCCCTGATGCGCTTCGTCGATGTGATAGCCCAGGTAACACGCCTGAAACGCCCCGCGAATGATGCCGCTGAAGTTGCACGCACCGATCATCTGCTGGCCGTCCGCTGTCAGCAGGGCAAAATGCATCGCCAACCCGGCGTCGAAGGCACTGGCCTGGATGTCGAGGCGTCGACGTATCTGCTCGGTGGAAAAGTAGTCGGTGGTACGAATCGGCGACCACTGCGCCAGGTGACGCTGATTGCGTCGGTAGAAATCACTTTCCAGTTCTGCCTGCTCCGGGGCAAGGATGGCGAGCGTCAGACGTTGGCAGGGCAGGGTCAGCAGCGGCATCGGGTGCTCCGGTGGGCGAGAAGACTGCTGGCAGAGTCGCGTAATACCCGGCGTTCGGCAAGTGATAGAGAGACGAGTGACGTTGAACGCCAGGCAAAAAAAAGCCCGCGGGAGAGCCGCGGGCGAACCGTAGTTTCTTGAATGAGCGAGCGGACTTTACCGGTTTGGCCGAACGGCAGCAGTGAAGAAAAATTCATCTCACCGCGCGACCTCGAGGCCGCTGGATCCGCACATCAAGAATTCTCCGGTAACGAGGTCGGCCGATGCAGGCCTCGTTGGTCAGTGGCGAACTTCAGGGCCGGATGAAGTCGGCGACCCTTGCTGCATCACTTGATCCCGAGCCCGGCAGATCACGATTTCGGCCAATGCGCTCAGTTGCTTGATAGCCACAGCGACATGACGTTTGGAACCGTCGAACTCGTCGGCAAAGTTGGCGCTGATGACGGCGAGAGAATCAAGCAGATCACTGGCATGCGCCAGTAGCGTCAGCGTGTCGACATCGTCGCGCACGCTGAGCATCTGCTTGAGGGGTATCGTACGGCGGGGGCGTCGGCTCGAACCGGTGCTGTCGGGTTGCGGTTTCAAGCCGGGCGTTTGCCCATCGGCAGGTACCGGTCCGACAAGTGTAAGTCGGGTGATTTTTTTCATGACGTAGCTCCGTGAGTGAACATCTCTGCGGATGCGGCCTGTCTAACCGTCCGCTGGATAGCAGCGAAGCGTGGAGGTTAGCGCCCTGAAAAACGGTTCACCAGTTCATGAAAGCCGACACGTGTTGAGGGAAATTTCCTAGGACGTGAAATGTAGGAAGCGAAAGCCGCCCGCTAAACACGTCCGAGCGGTTTTCACTGCTCCGAGACTTTATCCTCGCGCAAGACCCATCCCGCTTCCCCCGCCATCAGCTTGTATTCAATCTGCCGCATCTTTCCCGTCCGGCCTGCGTTGGCATCCGCGCTGTCATACACCGGAAACCGCTGCACCAGCTTGTTTTCCACCACTGAAAACGCATCCTCACCCTGATAACCCTCGGCCGTCTTCGGGTTGTCGCTGACGGCTGGCAGGTAGATTTCGCTCAGGGATTTTTTGTGGTTGGCCGAGTAGGCGATCAACTCGCCCGGCAGGCCGCGACCGGGGGAGCGGGTAGAGACGTAGATTTCCGGTGAGCCATCGTTATTGAGGTCGGCGACTTCGGCGCGGACGATGTTGCCGGTGAGCGGACGGATGATCGCCGAGTTATCGATTTCCAGCCCTTTGGGCTCAATGCGCAGAGCGGGTTTGCCATCAACCTGATCGGCTTGCACATGAAAGTCGATGCCCTGCAGCGTAAGGTTCTGCTCGAAGGGCTGGCTGTTGTCCACAGTGTCGGCGCTGGAAAGGATCAAGGTGATGTCGTAGTTGGCCACTTCACTGCGCCGTGCTGCATTGCGCATGAGATAGACCTGCACCGTGTACTCGCCATCGGCGGGTATCGAGCCGAGGAAGCGATTACCCATGATCGAGCCGTTGAACAGCGCGTAATCAGCACCTTTGGCGGTGATGTTGAAATAGGCCGAGGTGTTGGAGGGTTTGAAGTCCACCGTCAGCATCTGCCCGGCCTTGGCGTCGAGCTTGTACTCCGCGGTCTTATAGCCCTTGATCGACTGTTTGAACTGCACGCTGCCATAGCCGCTTTTGTAGACGACCTGCTGGATTCTCGGCGGGACGTCGGTAGTGGCTGCGTGAGCAGAGAGTGAAACGAGGGTTGCCAGTGCGGCGCCGAGCCAGATGTTCATGAGCGTCCTGCGGATAGTTGTCTGATTGCCCGAAGCATAGATCCGAGGCGGCGCAGGCGTCCAATCAATGATGTTGGCAGAGTCGCACACTCAGTCGTTCACATAACGCTCACGCGGGCAAAGCTATGCTGTTCATGCACGAGCATTGGATCTGGCAGGGCGACTCCACAATGAAATTGAATGTTCTTTATGCGTTGGCGGCTGCGGCATTGTTCGGTGCCAGCACGCCACTCGCCAAACTTCTGGGCGTGCAGACCAATCCTGTTCTGTTGGCCGGGCTGCTCTACCTGGGAAGCGGTCTGGGGCTGGCCGTTGTTCGTGTTGTTCGCGATCAGGGTTGGCGACGGTCAGGGTTTGCGGCAAAAGAGTGGCCGTGGCTGATCGGTGCCATCGTCTTTGGCGGTGTACTGGCGCCGACCGCCTTGATGTTCGGTCTGACGCGAACGACGGGGGCAACGGCCTCGTTGATGCTTAATCTGGAATCGGTGCTGACGGCGGTGCTGGCGTGGGTGGTGTTCAAGGAAAACGCCGATCGCCGAATTGTGATCGGCATGATCGCGATTGTATTGGGCGGTGTGGTGCTGGCGTGGCCGCAAGACACCGCGACGGCTCATGACTGGACAGGGCCGTTGGCGGTGGCTTTCGCCTGCCTGTGTTGGGCGATCGACAACAACCTGACCCGTAAAGTCTCGGCCTCGGACGCGCTGTTTATCGCCGGCAGCAAGGGGTTGGCGGCCGGTGTGGTCAATTGCGCCCTCGCATGGGGTATCGGTACGCAACTGCCAGCGCCGGGCCCGTTGGTCTCAATCATGCTGGTGGGATTACTCGGCTACGGCGTCAGCCTGGTGCTGTTCGTTCTCGCCCTTCGCGGGCTCGGTAGCGCTCGCACCGGGGCTTACTTTTCCACAGCGCCTTTTCTGGGCGCGGTGATCTCGATCATGGTGCTGGGGGAATCGGTATCGCTGATGTTCCTGCTCGCTGCTGCGCTGATGGCCTTCGGTGTGTGGATTCACCTGATGGAGAACCATGCCCACGAGCATCAACATGAACCGCTTGAGCACGACCATCGTCATGCACATGACGAACATCATCAGCACGAGCATGACTTTGCGTGGGACGGTAGGACAGGGTGAAGAACATCAGGACCAACAAGGTAAGCAGCACGCGTGCGGTACTTCCGCCAAGCGCGCCGAAGCGCACACTGCCGGTGGCCCAACCCCGGTAAGTCGTCCACGTCACCCAAGCGCACCAAAGCAAAGCCAGAACCAGAACTAGGGATAGCCAGAGCGTCGAGCTGCTCTGCGGTGCGAAGCCGGAGGCGTTTTGGAAGGCAGCGGTCTGAGCGTCAGTCATGCTCATGGCGACGGCTCCACGGGCAGGGCGTCGAGGCAGTAATCGCCGACCAATTCAGTGGGATCGCAGGGTTGAGCGCGGGAAGGGGACAGGTAACCCTGCACACCGTGACGGATGCGTTGGATGTCCTGAGACAGGCGGGGATAGTCGAAGCGATAGCGATCGTCGGGTTCAGTAGTGCTGGCTGCCTCAGCTTGCATTGCAACGCGTTCGACAATGTCGAGTTGCCGCTGGACTAGACTGAGCTGATCCTGCTCATGGGCAGATGCGGCATAGCTGCTGTAGGCCAATGCTATTGGAAGTAGCAACAAACTGCGGATATTTTTAATTGGCATGATGCTGTCCCGTGTGAGTCTGGAGACAGCATCAAGTGAGCAGATTACTCATTCAGTAAAAAAACTGAAGTATGTTCAGTCGCTTTTAGGACGTAGGAGAAAATTCACTCAAGTTAGACAGGTGCTCCACAAAGATTTGCGTAGTTATCGAATGGGGCATCGTTCAGTTGTAGCTAAACTTCGTTCCTACGTTTTTGATCGGCGTGGGAAGAGCAGTAAAGCATGTTCCATGCTGGCAAGCTTGATTTGAGTTTCCTCATACTCATCGGCAGGCCAAGAGCCGTGAACAATCCCGCACCCTGCGAACAAATGACAGTGTTGAGGGGTGATCAGCGCTGAACGCAGGGCTACCAGGAAATCTCCATTGCCCTTTGAGTCCAGCCAACCCACGGGTGCCGCATACCAGCCGCGGTCAAAGCCTTCGTGGCGACGGATGAAGCTCATGGCTGTCGCTCTTGGCAAACCACCGACCGCCGGCGTGGGGTGCAGCGCCTGGATACCATCCAGCAAACGCTTGTCGGGGTTGAGTTGCGCTGCGATCGGCGTGCTCAGGTGCTGCACGGTGGCTAGTTTCAGCAGGCCGGGGCATGACGCGGCCTGGAGGTCGCTGACCTTGCCGTTCAAGGCCTGGGTGATGGTCTGCACCACCAGTTGGTGTTCATATTGTTCCTTGGGATCGGCCAGTAACCGTTCACCGATGGCGTGATCCTCGTCGGCGGTGATGCCACGTCGCGCACTGCCGGCCAGGGCGTGGGTGGTCAGGCGACCCTCCTGGCAACTGAGCAGTCGTTCGGGGGTGGCCCCCATGAAGCAATGCTCGCCACGGTGCAGCGCGAACAGATGGGACGCGTTGCGTCGTGCGTGCAGCCGCTGCATCACTGCACCACTGTCGAGGGCCGCGTCCAGCTGGTACTCGATATGCCGCGCCAACACCACTTTGTTCAAATCGCAGCGCCTAATGGCCTGCAACGCCGTATCGACCTTTGCCTGCCATTGGTGCGAAGGCAGCGCGTTGCGTTCGATGACGTCGGGCGCAGCGGTCGCCGAGGCGGGAGGGTTGAGCAGTTGCTCATAGGCGGCCAGGCTTTCGCGTGCCAGTGTGGCCGGATCGCTGTCGGGTTCGACCACACGCTGGCAACGCAGCCAGCGGCCGTTGGCATCCTCGCTGAGCAACCAATGGGCCAGTTGAAAACTGGCGTCAGCGAAGGCGGCCCAATGTGGCGCGCATGGCCGCTGTTCATCGAAGCGCATGCCGCCCAGCAGCAGTGGTGCCTTGGGTCCGTCGATCACCGCGTCGGCGCACAGGGCGAACCATTGGCGGTCGACGTCGAGCATGCGCCGAGGGCCGCTGGCCTCGATCTGCCAGGCGCAGCCCAGGCCAAACAGTGTCAGGTCTGGCGAGTGCGCGCGCCAGAAGAAACCCTGCCGGTGGGCTTCGTAAAGGGCAAGGGCCTCCAGCGCTGGCGCGGGGTGTGAAGAAACGGCGATGACTGGCCGTTGATACGCCACCGCACGTTGGTGCGCGGTCTGGAACAGCTTGAGCAACGCGTCTACGTTCATATCACCTTGCTCTTTTTCTGCAGCCAGAAGGCGGTCTGCTCTGCGATGTACCAGTGGATGATTTGGTTGAACAATCCCTCAATAAACTCACCGTCCAACCCAGCCTCCTGCGCCCATTGCCGGCGCTGCGGCAACATCGCCGCGACGCGTTCCGGGGCGGCGATGCTGGCCTGGTCGGGCTTGAACGCGGAGGCGGCCTTGACGTACTGCATGCGCAGGCCGAGGGCCTCGATTATCTGCTGGTCGAGGCTGTTGATGGCTTCACGAATGTCCGAAAGGCCAGTGCAGTGTTCCGGGGTTTTCATACCGAGTCTCCCTGTAGGTAGGCAGTGCGTTGCAACAGGTGATGGATCACCGGTCGCGGCTGATGCTTGAGGTAAAAGTGGTCGCCGTCGAACAGGCGGATATCCGGGGTGTGGTCGCTGAGGTCGGCCCAGGCACGGGCCTGCTCAAGGCTGACTTCGGCGTCATCGCGGGCCAGCAGCACGTCGAGTGGCGCCGACAAGCGGGTAAGCTGCTGTGGGCGCCAGGTTTCGATGGCCTGGTAGTCGCTGCGCAGGGTTGGCAGGAACAACGCACGCAGTTGGGGATTGGCCCACAGGCCGGCGGCGTCGGCGTCCTGGCGCAGGATATCGGCGATCAGCGCGGCGTCGTCCTGGCGGTGCAGGTCACTGTCTGGTTGCCGGTGTGGAGGCGCGTGACCCGAGACGAACACATGGGCGGCGCCAGAGCCCGCCGCTTGCAGGCGCACTCCCACGGCGTAGGCGAGGGCGGCGCCCATGCTGTGACCGAACAGCAGCAAGGGCCGGGCGGGCAACTTTTGCAGTGCTGCGGCAATGTGTTCGGCGAGCCTGTCCAGGCAGGGGATATGCGTTTCGTTGAAACGCTCTTCACGTCCCGGAGATTGCACGGCCAGCAGGTCGATATCCCCCGGCAGGTGCGCCAGCCACGGACGGAAAAAACTCGCGCTGCCCCCGGCATGGGCCAGGCATACCAGGCGTGCCCGTGCCTGGTGGCTTTCTCGCAGCACACGCAGCCACGGTGATGCCGCGCCGCTCATAGCGCCAACACCTGTTCCGCCAAGGCCTTGCGGTTGACCTTGCCCAGGCGCGTCAATGGGAATTCGCGCAGCACCTGCAAACGATCCGGCAACTTGTAGGCGGCCAGCCCACGTTCGCGCAGCCAGGCGTTGATCGAGGCCAGGTCGAGTCGCTCGCCGTGGGCCAGCACACAGGCGCAACTGCGCTCCCCGAGCAACTCGTCGGCCAGCGCCACCAGCGCCACATCGCGAATCAACGGATGGCCGAGCAGCAGGTTCTCGATCTCTTCCACGGGGATTTTCTCGCCCCCGCGATTGATCACATCCTTGCTGCGACCCTCGACAATCAAATGCCCTTCAGGCAGGCGCCGCACCAGGTCGCCGCTGCGGTAAAAACCGTCGGCGGTAAACGCGCGCTGGTTCTGCTCGGCGGCGTTGTAATAGCCGCGAATGGTGTAGGGGCCACGCACCAGCAATTCACCGACGGCACCAGGGGCGACCGGTTGGTCATCGGCGTCGACGATGCGGATCTCGTCGTCGGCGGTCAGCGGCAGCCCCTGGGTGTCGAACACCCGCGCCTGCGGATCATCCAATGGCGTGAAGCACAGCAAACCCTCGGCCATGCCGTACACCTGTTGCAGGCCGCAGCCCAAGACCGGACGGATGCGTGCGGCGATCTCGGCCTTGAGCCGGGCGCCGCCGACCTGCAGGCATTGCAGGCTGCTTAGGTCGCTATCGGACCATTGCGCGACTTCCAGCCACAGCAACACCAGCGGTGGGATCAGGGCGGTGTGGGTGATGCGTTCGCGTTCGATCAGCTCAAAGGCGGTGTCCGGGCTCGGTTCCGGGGCCAGCACCAGGGTGGCGCCGACACTGAACACGCCCAAAGCACCGGGAGAGGCGAGGGGGAAGTTGTGCGCCACCGGCAGTGCGGCGAGGTATCGGGTATCGGCATCGAACCCACACGCCTGGGCGGCCAGGCGCGCATTGCACGCGTAGTCGTCATGGGTGCGCGGGATCAGTTTGGGCAGGCCAGTGGTGCCGCCGGACAACAGCAGCACCGCCACCTCCCGCGAATCCGGCGCAGGCCATTCACGCGGGCCGGCCACGCACTGCGCCAGCGGCACGAATTCCTCGGCGGCACCGACCACCCATACCTGTTGCAGGCTCGGCACTTGCTCGCGCAGCGTGCGCGCCAACGGGCGATAGTCGAAGCCCAGGTGCTGATCAACCATCACGTAGGCCACTGCCTGGCTGAGGTGCGCCAGGTGCGCCAGTTCATGTTCGCGGTGGGCCGGTAGCGCAAACACCGGGATCACGCCCAGGCGCAGCAGGGCGAAGGTCAGGCTGAAGAACTCGGCGATATTCGGCAACTGCACCAGCACCCGCTGGCCCGCCACCAGCCCGCGCTCGGCCAGGCCGGCGGCCAGGCGGTCGGCCTGCTGGTCGAGCTCGGCGTAGCTCCAGCGCCGCGAGCCGTCTACCAGCGCCTCCTTGTTTGGCGTGCGCCGGGCCTGCTCGCGCAGCAGTTCGCCCAAGGGCGCGCCGCGCCAGTAGCCTTGCTCGCGGTAGCGGCGGATAAAGTCGTCGGGCCAGTCAGTGCATCCATCAAGCATGGCAATCTCCTTGGGCAGTCGGGCAGCCCAGCAACTGGGCACCGTGCAGATTCAGCGGGTGCGCAAGGCCGGTGACTTGCACCGCCTGTACGCCGGTGTGCCTGGCCGGTTGCAGGCGCAGCAGCGGATCATCGCCAGCCAGCAGGTGAAGGGTGGCGTGATCGTCGGGGTGTACGCCCAAGTGAATCGCGGCCAACCCGGTAGCGCCATTGGGGTGGACCCTGTACGCCGGGTGCTGGGACGGTGAGTAGGGCGTGACCAGGAAGGGCAAGCGATCATGGCGCGGGTACACGAAACGAAAGCGCGTCTGGCTGCCATCGGCGCAGGTGCGCCGCCAGTTCACCGTACGTCCCATGCTGACGCCGCAAGCCGCCAGGCCCTTGAGGCGTGGCGCCAGGGCCGGGTCTTCGCACAGCAGGGCCAGGTCGCAGAAACCTTCGCCCTGCGCGGCCCAACGCAACATGCGTCGCCCGGCCCCCCGGCCGGCCAGGCAGTCGATGGGCCACTTGAACAGCCAGGCATGACGCGGCGTGGTCAACAGTTCGATGATCGGCCCTTGGCTGAACCAGATGTGCGCGTGTTGCGCGCTGGCTTCGGCGGTGGCGTAAGTGACCTCGAAGCCGGCGGCGCGAAAATTCGCCACGGCCTGGTGCAAGTCACGCACCCACAGCAGCACATGGCTGCAGGCGGAAGAGGGTTGAGCAGTGTTCAAAACGGCAGGGCTCCCAGCAGTTGGGCGGTGTCGTCACCGCAAGGGGGTCGCACGGCGTCGGCACACGCGTGGAGTTCGGCCAGTGGCAGCGCACGCGGCACCGGTGGCTCGATCAGTTCAGGCATGCCGATCAGGCCGTTCATTTCGCGCCAGGCCATGGACACCTCGGTCGCCCACACACCGCTGCGCAGGCGGCGTGCGGGGTCGTCGATATCGCGGCACAGTTCACCCAGCGCAAGGCTGACCGCGTCGGGCCAGAGCTGGTTGAACACCTGGTGGTAGCTCGCGGGGAGCTGCGGGTCGAGCACCACCATCGTCGGCCCGGCAAGGCGTTCGCTGCCGGTGCCGGCCATGATCAGGCGGTCGGTGTTGTCCCGTGGGGCATGCAGGCGCGGGTTCCACAGCACCGGGCCATGGGTGTCGCCCAGGCTCAGCACGCCGGCTTCGCAGCCCACTTCGAGGCGATGCAACAGGAAGGAGTGGTTGTCCGGGTCCTGGGGGTGCACCTGGTTCTGGATGCGCAGGCTGATTGGCACCCCGTTGAAGCTCGCGTTGAGCCGCGTGAAAGGCTGCGTTCCGACCCCGGCGGCCGGCGCTGCGAACACCCAGGGCCGCAAGCCACCGGCCAGGCGCCCGAGAATGTCCAGCAGCGGGTAGGCCACCTGGCTGTTGCAGGCCGCGTCTATGTACGCCAGCCCTTGCTGTTCGCGCAGATACTCGGCCACGGCGAGAAAACGCCGGATCGCAAGGATGTTCGGGTACAGCGTGTTCACCGCGTAGGCTGCCTGGCCTTGACGAGCGGCCTGCATGCACGCCGCGATTTCGCGGTGGTGCACCGGGTGTTCCTGCAGCACGTGGATGCCGCGTCGCAGCAGCTGCTGGGCCAGCTCGCTGCCGGCGCCGCCTGTGGCGCCGGAGCGCACTACCACGCAGGCAATGTCGACGTCATCCGGCACTTGCTCCACCGCCTCGTACAACGGTACGCCATAGTGCGCGGCGCAGGCGCGCGAGTAGGCATTGCCGCGTGACAGGATGCCCACCAGTTCATAGTCGGCCTGGGCGCGTGCCAGGGCTTGCAGGTAGATACGGCCAAACGCAGTGCCGGCGACGATCACGCGTTTGCGTGCAATGGGGCGGTTCATGACCAGGTCACCGGCAGGCAGTGGGCGCCGCGAAAGAACGTCGAGGTTTTCCATTGCACGTCGCCACAGCGCTGCAGGCTGGGCAGGCGCACCACCAGGGCGTGCAGCGCCTCCTGCAATTCGACCCGCGCCAGGGCTGAGCCGATGCAGTGATGCAGGCCGTGGCCAAAGCCGAAATGGCCGCTGGCATCCCGTTGCAGGTCCAGCGCCTGTGGGTTTTCAAAGCGGGCCGGGTCATGGTTGGCGGCGCCGATCGAGGCGAGCACCGCGTCGCCCTGGCGCACCAGGGTTTCACCGACCTGAATGTCTTCCAGCGCGTAGTGCACAAACATCGCCGCCGAGGCCAGCGGGATGTAGCGCAGCAGCTCTTCGACCGCCTGCGGTATCTGCTCGGGATCGGCCTTGAGCTGTTGCCACTGCGCGGGGTTGTCCAACAGCACCTGGATAAAGTTGGGGATCTGCGAGGCACTGCCTTCGTAACCGGCGACCAGGATCGCAATGCACAACAGCAGCAATTGCTCCTCGTTGAGGGACTCGCCTTTTTCGTCGGCCTGGGTCAGGGCAGTCATGAAGTCATCCCGTGGCGCGCGTCGACGTCCGGCCACCAGGTCTTTGATGTACGCGGCCAGCTCGCCCAGGTGAAGTTGGGTCTGATCCGCGTCTTCAGGGCGGGTCGACTGCAGGGAGTCGTTCCACACCTTGAAACGGTCACGGTCCTGCACCGGCACACCCAGCAGCTCGCAGATCAGCGCCAGAGGCAACGGCAAGGCGTAGTCGTTGACCAGATCGGCCGGCGGGCCGGCGGCGAGCATGCGGTCGATCAACTGATGGGCGTAGTCGCGGGCGTGGGGACGCAGGGCTTCGACGCGGCGGCGGGTGAAAGCCTGGGCGGCGCGCGAGCGGATTCGCGTGAGTTGCGGCGGATCCATCATCACGATGCCACCGGCGATGCGTGGGAAGGCACGCGGGCTATCGTCGCGGCGAAACGCTTCGCTGCGGCTGAAGCGCCGGTCACCGAGCACCAGGCGCACATCGTCATAGCGGGTGGCGAGCCAGGCGGGGGCGCCGATGGGCATCTGGATGCGCAACAGCCCCGGTGCCTGTTGGGCATGGCAATAGGGTTGCGCCAGCTTGAGGTCGGTGAAGCGGTTGAACGGGTAGGCCAGCGGGGTCATGGCAAGTCCTTGGCGGTGCTGAGGTCGGGCAAATGGTCGAGCAGCTCAAGCTGCAGTTCGGGGTCTTCCAGATGGGCCGCCAGTGCGGCGCGGCTCAGGCGTTGGGCCGGGACCTGGGCCACGAATATGCGATGGCCCAGGCGCGCCAGCGGGTGTGTGGCGGCGGGCAGGCTGCGGTTGCCGTGGAATCCGGCCCGCGCCAATGCGCTTTGCCACTGCGACAGGTCGAGGAAGGTGGCGCTGCTGAGCTGGCGTTCGTCGCTGGCCTGGTTGAGCATGAAAGCCTGGGAGGCCATCACCCAGAATTCCTCCTGGGTCGGTTCGCTGAACACCAGCCAGCCGCCCGGCTTGAGCAAGGCGAGCAGGGTGGCCAGGGACCGCTCGGTGTCGCGGGCGGCATTCAGCACGCCCCCGGCAACGATCAGGTCCCAGCTCTGGCTGGGATAACCCTGGGCCAGGGCCGGGCGGTCGATATCGAACACGCCGTGACGTACCCATGGCCAGTCCTTGAGCCGCTCGGCGGCTTGCTCGCTGAAGTAGCGCGACACGTCGGTGCACAGATAATCCACGCTGGCATTCGCCAAGGCGGGCAACACCGCTTGGGTGGTGGACCCGGTGCCGGCGCCGACTTCCAGCACGCGCAGAAGCACACCGGCCGGCTGGCGTGCGGCCCAGGCGCCGATCCAGTGCGCGACGGCGCGGTGCTGGTATTGCGCTGCGAGGCTCTCGCGGTACAGCGCCGCCGCTCGCTCGGTGCGGCCTTCGGGAAACAACAGGTGCACCGCCGCACACTCACCGCGCATCAACAACGGCAACTGCCGCGCATTTTCCCGCGCATAGTCGAGGGTGCCGTTGCCGCCGGTATTGCGCGCCCAGTCCACGCTCAACTGCGCCCAAATACCTTCCAGGGCGATATCGCTCCAGGCATTCGCGTCGAGGGTGGGTTGCAACCGATCGGCGACGCGTCGCAACAGGCCTTGGGCTTGCAGGACATCCAGCCAGCGCGCAATCAACGGCCGGTGGCCAGGGGCAATACCCGCCCGTGCCAGGCTGTGGGCCACGTCATTGAGCGGTGCCGGCAGCAACCCACACTGCTCAAGCCCATTGAGCATGGAGAGCAACGCGGCGTGACCCAATCGGTCATTGAGTCGCACCGCCTCCACCAGTTGCGCGGGTTCAAAGGCTTGGTCGAGGGCGGCCTCGGTTGCGGCCAGGTGATCGTCCACCGGCCTGCTCGGGCAAGGATGCGGCACCACGAACAGCGTCTGGCCGTGCAGGACAACGGCATTGACTTGAGGATGGCCCAAAGCGCGCTCACGCCAGCGTTGATGCGCCAGCTTTACGCTGGCCAAGTCGTGCCATTGCTCCGTGAAACCTTGCACGCGGCAATCGAGTTGCGCCGCCGCACGCTCCGCAAGCTGCCAGTCACCCGTGCGGTGGCTGACGAACAGCACCTGTTGCAGGTGGCTCAGATCACTCAACGCCAGTGCGGGGAAATCCAGCAGGCGCTCCAGCTGTTCGGCGCTCATCATCACCACCGCGGGGCGTTGGCGCTCAAGCAAGGCCAGCAGCCGCGCGGGCGCCAACTGATGAACGCCCAGGTCGGTAAACGCAGGCAGTTGCCAGGGCGCAGTGGGCAGGTCGATCAACAGGGTGTCGACGTTCATCGGGAAACTCCGGTGGCATGGAACAGGCGTTGTCCGGCGGCGGCCAGCGGGTCGGTCGCGGCGGGCCATACGTCGAGCAACTCAAAGCCTGCGACGTACAAGGCCTGGCGCCAGGCGTCGGGTGGCATGAACACCTCATCGATGACCCGCAGCGGCGCGCCGGCTGGGGGTGAGAGCAACAGGTGCATGAAGGTCAGCATCGCCGGGTTGTCGGCGATGGATTCGCTGAACAGCAAGGTGCCGCCGTCGCGCAGGCAGGCGCGGATTCGCGCCAGGCTGCGCGGCAGGTCGCAGGCGTTGTGCAGCACGTTGCCGGCGATCACCAGGTCCTGGCTGCGGGGCGCGATGCCTTGCTCGCTGAAGTCGCGGTCCAGGTCGAGCAGGTCGAATTGCATACCGGGCTCCAGGCGCAATTCGCGCCGTGCCACGCCGGTGAACAGTGAGCTGATATCAGTGAAGCGATAAGCTTTTTCACGGTCCTCCAATGCTGCCAGCACGGCACGCGTGGTACAGCCCGCACCGCCGCCGAGCTCCAGCACCTGCAACACGTCGTCGGCGGCGCGGGTTTCCCGCGCACGGGCCGCGAGCGTCTGGTTGATCGCGGCAGTGAAGTGGTTGTGCTGGTACGCACCGAGTACCGCCACCGGATCCCCGGCGAGCACCAACAACGGCGCCAGGGCGATGCGGTCGCGCAGCAACTCGGGCAGGCACTCGATGACCTGGGCATGGAGTTGCGCCATGCTCGACGGGAAACCCAGCTCGGCATACAACCCTGGCAAATCGCCGAGGGCGGCTTGAGGCGGCGTGCCATTCCAGGCCAACCGCTCGCCGTCTACCTGCACGGCTTCGGTACGCGACAACGCCGCGAACCAGCGCCGCACGATCCAGGCGTGGCGCGGTGCGGTGCCCAGCGCTTGGTTAAGCTGTGCGGCGGTTCGCCAGACCTGCATCGGTAAGGCCTGGGTACGCAGGAGCACGTCGGCCATGACACCCAGGCTCAGTTGTTCCAGTGCGTTAAGGGCGGTATTCATAGGCAACCTTCTTCGGCGTGTTGCAGGTGTGCGAGTGGGTGGTCCAGCAGGGTCAGTGCGCGGATCGCCTGAGTGCGTTGCAGGCGCTCAAGGCTGGCGGCGGGCGGCAACGCGTAAGCGGCGTCATGGCAGCCTGGGCGGATTTCGCCTTTGAGCACACTCATCACCGTGACTGCCGCCATGGCGCCGGTCAGAGGCGCGTTGCCTGTGCCGCTGACGACCAGGCTGCGGGTGCAGGCTTGGCCGTCGCAGAGGCCATCGAGTTGCAGCAACAACGTGACAAAGGGTGGCTGGCCACTGAGGTCCAACTGGCTGGCGGTGCATAAGCGCTGCACCGCTTCGGCACGCGGCAGGCTGTGCGCCTGGTCGAGGGCCTTGAGTACATGGCCGTCGGTCATCACGTTGAACCACTGGCCTGTTTCCAGGCGCAGGTCCCTGGCCAAGCGTTCGCCTTCCCGGTTCAAGTAGGGCAGCACATGCACCGGCCCGGGGAAACACGGCAGCAGCACGTCGCGCCTGCGTCGCAGTGCGCGGCTGCAACGGCCGTTGTGCCAGGCCGCCAAGGGCTCGCTGGAGCCGTCTACCGCCCCTTGCAGGAAGTCATCGGCGGCGACCGCCGTGAAGCGGTCACGCAGGCCAAAATAGCTGCTCAGCCCCTGCACGTGTGTGAACCCCTGCATCGCGAGCCAGCGTGGCAGCAGGCCGGTAAGGCCCGGCTGCAGGCCCGCACCAAGCACCGCGCTGCGCCCGCGCCATAAAACCGGGTCGAGTTGGATATCGCCCGCGGCATCGACGTAATGCGCATCAGCGTTCAAGGCGGCCTGCGCGACACGGTCCGCCACGCGCCAGGAGGGGCCGGCGCAGTTGAGTAGCACGTCGCAGCCACGGGCGAACCTGGTCAGGGCCGGCGTGTCGTTGAAGTCCACGGCCGTCCATTGCAGGCGTGCTTCGGGCCATTCTTGCTGGAGCAGCGCCAGGCAGCGCGCGCCGTTGTGCGCGTCACGCCCGCCCAGGCGCAGGTCCTGCAGGCCCAGGCTTAACAAGGCCTGTGCGCTGGTCAGGCCGACGTCGCCACTGCCGCCCAGCACCCCGATCAGCATGGCTGGGCCTGCACATTCAGGCGCCAGCCACCCGCGCGCTGACGGTCATGCCAGAACCCGGCGTAACGCCCGTTGAGGCTGAGCAGGTGTGCGTGGGTGCCTGATTCCACCAGGCGACCTTCGTCCAGGACCAGAATCTGGTCAGCGGCCATGATGGTCGGCAAACGATGGGCGATCACCAGCACGGTCGAGTGTTGCATCAGGCGTTGAATCGCGGCCTGTACGAAGGCTTCGTTGTGCGGGTCGAGCGCGGCGGTGGCTTCGTCCAGCAGCACGATAGGCGCACGCTTGAGCAAGGCGCGCGCCAGGGACACGCGCTGGCGCTCACCGCCGGACAACGATGCGCCACCTTCGCCCACCGGTGTGTTCCAGCCCTGCGGCAGGCGGGCGACGATTTCATCGACACCGGCCAGCCGTGCCGCTTCGGCGACTTCGCGGGCACTGGCGTCCGGGCTACCGACGCGGATATTCGCTTCCAGGCTGTCGTCGAACAGGTACACGTCCTGCATCACCAGCGACAACTGCGCCATCAGCGCCGCGTTGGACAGCTCGCGCACGTCCACGCCGCCGACCTTGACGCTACCCGCCGTGGTGTCGAAAAAACGCATCAACAGGCGGGTGACGGTGGTCTTGCCCGAGCCCGACGCGCCGACAATCGCGGTCATCGAATGCGCCGGGGCGCTGAAGGTCAGGTCGCGCAACACCGTCGGGCCACTCGGGTAGGCGAAGCTCACGTGTTCGAAGGCCAGGCTGCCGGGTGCTGACAGGGGCAGGCTGACGGCGGGTTCGGGCAACGGCGGCTCACGCAGGATACTCACCAATTGATCCAGGTCGTTGCCGGCCATGCGCAACAGGCCGCTGCGTGCTGCGGCTTCGGCCAATGGCCCCACGAATCGTGCTGCCAGGGCGAGCAGGGCCACCAACTGGATCGCATCGATTTCGCCATGAGCCGCCAGTGCAATGCCCACGCCGACCAGTAGCGCAAAGGCCAGCTGCACGGTCAAACCACCAGCGAGCAGCTTGGGAAAGGTCTGCGACAGCATCGAGCCACCCGCCAGCTTTTGCGCCTGATTGGCCGCCTGTAACGGCGCGTAGCCGTCCTGGGTGCGGCCAAACGCGCGCAGCACTTGCTGATTGCGGGCGAACTCCACCACCCGGTTGCCGGCCAGTGTCGCGGCGGCTTCCACTCGCGCATCGTTGCTGCCGATGGCGGCGGCCGACCAGTGATGGGTGAAGTAGATCAGCGGCGCACACAACACAGCCGTCAGGCCCAGGCGCCAGTCGAACACGAACAGCGTCAGCGCCACGGTGGCCGGCACCACCACCCCGGACACCACCGGCCCCAGGTAATGGGCAAACAAACCGGTGACCATCAACGTACCGCTGGTAGCGCTGCGCGAGAGACGCCCGACCTTTTCCGAGTTGAACCAGCCCAACGGCAGGCTGACCAGATGCTGGCCGAGGCGATCATGCAAGGTCGTCAGCACCAGCAAGGCCAGGGCAAAGCCCTTCATGGCCTGCTGGTAGTGGGCGATGCAGGTCAGCACCACCATGGCCGCCAGGCCCGCCAGCCAGGCGGTGGCCGTGGGCAGGTCGCCGGCGAACAACGCGTGCAGGATCGGCACCAACAGCGCCACGGCCAGGCCTTGCAGCACGGCGCTGGTCACCAGCCACGCCAGGTAACGGTAGAGGCGCGGGGCATGGGCCGGGCCCAGTAAGGTCACAAGGCTGCGAATCACAGGGACATCTCCACGGCAGGGGTTTCGGCGCCGGCTCGCCACAGTCGGGCATAGGCGCCGTTGGCATTCAGCAGGTGTTCATGGCGGCCGCTTTCCAGCACGCGGCCCTGGTCGAGAACGACGATCTGGTCGACGCCACTGATGCTCGACAGACGATGGGCAATCACCAGCACCGTGCGGCCACGTGCCAAGGCAGACAGTGCATCCTGGATCAGTGCTTCGGACTCGGGATCGGCGTGGGAGGTGGCTTCATCGAGGATCAGCACTGGCGTGTCGGCCAGCAGCGTGCGGGCGATGGACACGCGCTGCGCCTCGCCACCGGAGAAGATCGCATCTTCGCCGATCACCGATTGATAACCCCGGGGCAGGGCTTGGATACGCGTATGGATCTGCGCGGAGCGCGCTGCCGCCTCGACCTTTGCATCGCTGGCATCCGGGCGGCCCAGGCGCAGGTTGTCGGCGACCGTGCCGTGCACCAGTTGGGCGTCCTGCAACACGAAGCCCACGTGTTGATACAACTGGCGCGGGTCGATCTCGCGCACATCGGCGCCGCCCACGCAGATACGGCCGGCGTTGACGTCATGAAAGCGCGGCACCAGCTTGGCCAGGGTCGACTTGCCGGCACCGGATGCGCCGACCAATGCGGTCACGCTGCCGGCCGGGCAGTGCAGGTCGACGCCCTTGAGGATCAGGTGCTCGGCGTCGTAGCCGAACTGCACCTGTTCAAAGCGGATGTCGCTACCCTGGGGTTGGACGCAGGCCTTTGGCGAAGGCAATTGCTCAACGTCCAGCAGCGCTTCGATGCGATCCGCTGCCGCCAGGGCCGTACGCTGGGCCGTGAGGCTCTGGTTGATCACCAGCAGCGCCTGCGGAATGACCACCGCCACCAGGGTTTCGGCGAACAGCTCCAGCGGTGTTATCCAACCGTGCGCCAGCAACAGGCTTCCTACCCCCAGGCTCACCAGCAGGATCACTGGCACACTCAAGGCCATCGAGGAAAAGGCTTCCAGGCGCAGCAGCGGCTTGACCCAGCCGGCGTACTGCTCGCTGAACTGGTTGACCGCCTGCTGATAGCTACGGTGCGCCTGGCCGACCTGGCCGAACGCCTTGACCACGGCAATGCCGTGCACGAACTCGACAATTGCCGCGCTGACCCGGGTCATGCTCTTGTCCAGCAACTGCATCTTGGCGCCAAAACCGCGCATCATCAGCGTGTAGGCCACCGCGTAGATGGGCAGTGTCAGCACCGCCAGCAGCGCCAGCCGCCAGTTCAGCGTCGCCAGCCACAGCAGGCCCGCCAACGGCGTGACGATGGCCGCCGTGAGTTCCATCGCGTGGTGGGCGACCAGGTGGTGCAGGTCTTCGAGGTCGTCCTGCACCACCTTGCGCACGGCGCCGGAGGTGGTGTCGGTGTACCAGCCCAACGGCACGCGCCCGAGCTTGCGCACCATGGCTTCGCGCAAACTTGATTGCAGCCGGTGGTCAGCCACATGGGTCAACCACAGCGCCACGCCACTGGCCATCCACCCCACACTCAGGGCGATCACCACCAGCGCGGCCCACAGCCATAGGATCTTGCTGTCGGCGCTGCCGGCCAACAGCAAGCGGCCCAGTTCGGTGAGGCCGATAAAGGGCACCAGATTGACCAATGCGCCGAGGGCGGCGAACACCACACCAATACGGATGAGGCGATTGACCGGGCGTTTCAGAGTATCCAAGGCAGTGGTCATGAGTTTTTCCGAAGGGCCTCAAGCAGGTGCGCAGTAACGGTGTGGACGTGGGGCGGTTCGATCACGCTGAAGTGATTGCCGGGCACGTCGATCAGCTCGAAGCGGCCCAGGCAGGCGTCTTCCCAGAACGGTGCGGCCAAGTGCCCGACGCCGCCGGTGATGCCGAACGACTGCTGCTCCAGGCAGCGCAGGTAGGTCATGTTGCCGAGGAACGGCGGCGGGTCGAACCGCGCCGCCCGCATGCTATGGCGGCACACTCGAAACAGCGTCGGTACCAGTTCGGGGCCGATCGGCACCCCGGCCTGGCCCGAGGCCAGGCGTGCGTATTCGGCCAGGCGCTCCTGCTGGCTGCGCGCCGATTGCTGTTGGACCGCCAGCGCCAGCGCGTCCAGCCCCGGATCGCCGCTCAACGCCGCCATGGCCCCGGCAGGCACGCAGCGGTTGTCGCGGGCCATCAACAAGTCGATGGCGCGGTACACGTCGTAGTCTTCGATGTGCGCACCGAACACGGTTTTCACCGGGTCCAGGTTCAGGTTGGGCACGAAGATCGCCTCGTAGGCCAGCTCTTCGTCGGTGTCGATGAACATCGGGATGCTGTCGATCAGGCTCAGGTTGACCACTTCCATGCCGCGTTCGAGCAAGCGTCGGGCAACCTCAGTGGCCAGCAGCCCGCCGAGGCAGTAGCCGATCAGCTGGAAACGTTGATGGCCGTCGGCGATCAAGCGTTCGGCGTAGTCCTCGGCCACGCTCTCGATCAGGCGTTTGGGCTCCAGCGCCAGGTACTGTTCGGTGTCAGCCACGGCAAAGCCAATCACCGGACCGGCCTGTTGGTCGGCAAGGGCGCGGCCCAGGTGCTGGAAATAATCCAGGGTGCCGAGGGCGGCGTGGAACATCACCCGGACCGGGCCGACGTCACCCCCGCCAAATGGCACCACCAGCGCGTTGCTGCTGGACGAGCGTTGCGCTTCATCGCTGGCGGCAATCGCGCGCGGCGTGGCTTCGCCCTGATTGAGCAGGCGCGCGAGGGCGGCGACATTCGGCTCGTTGAGCATCTGGCGCAGCAAGGTGTCGTAGCTCAGGCTTTGGGCCTGGGGCAGTTGCTCACGCAGTTGGCCAGCGACGCGGGCGAGGATCAGCGAGTCGGCGCCTTTTTCATAGAAGCTGTCCTCGACGCCGATCTGCGCCAGCCCCAGGGCGTCGGCCCATACGCGGCACAACTCGGCGCTGAGCGGATCGCTCGGCGCTTCCTGGCTGCTGGAGGCCTGGGCATCGGCGGCAGGGCGCCAGCCGGCCAAGGTCTTGCGGTCGACCTTGCCGTTGGCGGTCAGCGGCAAGCGGTCGAGTACCTGCAGGTGCGCTGGCAACATGTAGTCCGGCAGGCGTTCGGCCAGGGCGCGGCGCAGGCTGTCGACACTCAGGCGCTGCACGCCGGCCTTGAAGCGCGCGGCGAATACCTGCATGCCGAGGGCGGCCAGCGGATGATCGGCCTGGGGCAGGGCAGGCAGGCATTCGCCACCGAAGGCCTTGACCCGCGCCTGCCAGATATCGGCGTCGCGCAGGCCGCTTCGGCCCTGGTCGTGGTCGCCATTGGCCGGTGTCATCATGAAGCCCTGTGTCAGCAGGATCGGCGGCCATTCGCCGGTCGGTTCGCTGAACACCAGCCAGCCGCCAGGGCTGAGCAACCCGGTGATCTGGCCGAGGGCATTGTCGATGTCCTTGACGCTGTTGAGCATGCCCGCACACAGCACGATATCCACGCTGTTGCTGGCCAAACCCTGAGGGCGGATGTCCTGGTCGATGTCCAATACGCCATAGCGTACCCAGGCCTGTTCAGCAAAGCGTTGCTTGGCCGCCGGCAGGAAAAGCGCGGTCATGTCGGTAAACAGGTAGTCGACTTCCAGCCCATCGAGCAAGCCGATGACCGGCGCGCTGGTGGCGCCAGTACCGGCGCCGATTTCGAGGATGCGCAGCGGACCGTCGCCTTGATGGTGGGTGGCCAGGCGGTTGATCAGCGCCGCGATGCTGTGGTTGTTGTAGCGCGACACGGCATCCCCGCCGTACAGCTGCAAGGCCAAGTCCAGTTGGCCTTGGGGGAACAGCAAATCGAACGGGTTGACCTCGCCCTTGAGCAGTTGCGGCAGTTGCCACACATGGTTGAGCTGGTAGTCGAGCAGCGCCTGGCTGCACAGCCCCGAGGCGACCGCTTGTTCCACCCGGCCCCACGCCAGCGCCGGGTTGGGCGCGGGTTGCGCGAGGCGGTAGTGCGAGTGGGTGTAGTGCAGCAGACCAGCCTCGCACAGCGCGCCCAACCAGCGGCGTACCAGCCAATGGTGACGCGGCTCGGCCTGCAAGGCGTGCAGGATTGTGGCGGCGTCCGGTTCGGCCCGTTCGCCGCTGAACAGTCCGGCCTTGAGCAACACCTCCAGCATCGAACTCAATGCGGCGGCACTCAGGTCAGCCTGGTACTCGCGCACCTGTTGCGCATCGAAACTGCCCACCTGGCTGTCGGCATAACGTTTGACCGCCGTGAGCAACGGCGCGCCTGGCAGCGGCTCGGGTTCGGCGCGTGCGGCGGTGACGAACGCCAACAGGTCGCCACTGACCAGGCTCACCGCAGTGCCCACGCCAGGGGTGGCGAGCAGTGCGGCCTCGATCTCACCGAGTTCCACCCGATGGCCGCGAATTTTCACCTGGCCGTCTTCACGACCCAGGAATTCCAGCTCTCCCCCCGGCAAATAGCGGCCACGGTCACCGGTGCGGTACAGGCGCTGGCCGTCGAGCGGGTGAGCAAAGAAGCGTGCGTCGCTCAATGCCGGATCGCCCAGGTAGCCCTGGGCCAGGCCGACACCGGTGATGTACAGGTCGCCCGGCACCCAGGTCGGCGCATCACGCCAGTGGCTGTCGAGTACCCGAAAGCCCTGGTTGGCCAGCGGCAGGCCGTAGGGAATGCTGCGCCACGCCGGGTCGATGGCGCCGATGGGGTGCAGGTTCGACCAGATAGAGGCTTCGGTGGCGCCGCCCAGGCCCACCAGTTTCAGGTCGGGCAACAACGCCTGGAGTTGCGGTGGCAGGTTCAGCGGGATCCAGTCACCGGACAGCAAGGCCAGGCGCAGGCTGTCCAGTGGCCGGGGTTCGGCGTGCAGGTAGTCGGCGAGCATGTGCAGTTGTGCCGGCACTGAGTTCCACAGCGTGACCTGATGACGCTGTACCAGTTCGGCCCAATGCGACGGGTCGGCGCCACGTGCCGGGTCGGGCAGCACCAGGGTTGCGCCCACCGCGAGGGGCCCGAACAGGTCATACACCGACAGGTCGAAGCTCAACTGCGCCAGGCCCAGTACGCGGTCATCGGCGTTGACGTCGAAGCGTCGGTTGATGTCTTGCACGGTATTGAGCGCGGCGCGATGGCTGATCATCACACCCTTGGGTTCGCCGGTGGAACCGGAGGTGTAGATCACGTAGGCGAGGTCATCGGGGCTGCCTTCGACCAGCTCGAAATCCGCGCCCGCCGAGGGCAACCGGTCTACGGCGTGCCATTGCAATGTCTCGGGCAACGGCGTGTTCGGCTGCGCCAGGGAATGCCCCAGCACATGCCGCACCTTGGCGCTTAGCAGGACGCGGTCGCGGCGTGCGGCCGGAGCGTTGCTGTCCAGGGGCAGATAGGCCGCGCCGGCGAGCAACACGCCGTAGGCCGCCACCACTTGATCGAGACCCTTGGGCATCAGGATCGCCACGGGTTCCTGCGCGTCGCATCCGACCTCACGCAGGGTGGCGGCCACGGCCAGTGCACGTTCGGCAAGGGCGGCGTAGGTCAGGCTGCCGCTGGCATCGATCACCGCCAGTGCGTGAGGTTGTTCCCAAGCCATGGCCAGCAGGCCGTCGTGCAGGCGACCGGTGGGCAACGGGGCGGCGGTGGCATTCGCCGCCAGGCGTTCACGCTGTTGCCAGGCCGGCAGCGGCACGTGCACCGGATGTTCCCAGGCGGCCGGATCGAGGGCGAGCAACTGCAACTCGGCGACAAAAGCCTGTTGCATATCGTTCACCAGGCCGTCGGGGAATACGCCTTGGCGCACGTCCCAATGGATGTGCAGGCCGTTGGCGTCATCCATCACCTGGCAATCGAGGGTGACCTGCGGCGTCTGGGTGATGCCGTGGTCAACCCGGCGTTGACTGGCCGGTGGTGCCTCGATCCCCAGGCCGATGGCGCTGGTGAAGACCACCGGCATGGCCGCTGCTTCACGCCCACGACGGCGACCGATTTCGCGCATGACCTGGATGCCGGAGAACAACCGGTGCTCCAGGTCGGCAAACAATTGGCTGCCCAACTGGCGTGCCTGGGCGGTGAAGTCCAGCCCTTCGGGATCGTTGACCTGTAACAGGCTGACCGAGGTGAAGTCGCCCACCAGGCGATCCACCTGCGGGTGCAGTGGCAGGCGGTTGAGCAATGTCAGGTTGAGGCTGAAGGCGGGCTGCTGGCTCCAGCGTTGTAACGTGGCGACGTAGGCCGCCAGCACCACGATGGATGGAGTAAGGCCGCGTTCGCTGGCAGCGCTTTTCAGGGCTGCCCATGGCTGCGACTCAAGCTGCGCCGAGTGCCGTTGAAAACGGGGCACGCGGGTGTCTTCGCCGCTCAGGGGCGTCGGCAGTTGTGGGGCGGCGGGCAATGCGTCGATGCGGGCCAGCCAGTAGTCACGGTCACGTTGGTGGCGGCTGCCTTCGAGCAAACTGCGCTCGGCCATTAGATAGTCGCGGAAGGTGATGTCCAGGGCAGGCAAGGCTGCCTGGGGACCCTGCAGCAACAGCTCCAGCTCATTGAACAGCAGCTGCGCGCTGGCCCAGTCGGCAATCAGGGAGTCCATGGAAAAGTGCAGCGTGTCGCCGTTGTCGCTGCGGCTCATACGCAGTTCGAACAGCGGCCAGACCTCGGTGGGGTAGAGCTTCTGCTCCATGGCTTGGCGAATCTGTTGCACCGCGTGCTGGTGCTGCTCGCGGGTGGTGCCACGCAGATCGGCGATGGCCAGAGGATAGTGGGCGACGTCGGGCAGCACACGCTGCGAACCTTCGCTGGCGATCACCGCGCGCAGCATGTCGTGGCGGGCGATCAGGCGGTTCCAGGCCTGTTCCACCCGCTGCGGGTCCAGGGTTGGCCAGCCCAGTTCCAGGTAGCCATGGCAGGCGACATTGCCGTAGCCGAAGGACGATTGGCGGCCCAGCAGGTAGGCATTCTGCACATCGGTGAGGGGGAAGGGCGTGTGGTGCTGCGCCGGATCGGCCTGCACGAGCGGGCGTTCCTGTGTCTCCAGCAGATGCAGGATCTGTTGCTTGTGTTCGCGCAGTTGCGCCAGGCGTTCGGTGTCGAGCAGGCCCTGGGGCGCGCGGAATTTCAGTTGGCCATCCTGGGGCCAGAGTTCGACGCCCAGGGACTTGAGTTCGCTTAGCAGTTTGGCGGCGGGCATGGGGACAGCTCCTGGAAAAAAGGGGGGTTGCGCGGGCATCAGATAACGCCTTCTTCAACGGTGTGCGGGGTGGGTAGGCGTTCGAGGGTCTGCGCCACTTCCAGCAGACTGGCGGCACCGAACAACTGGCCCATGGGCAGTTCCACGCCCAGACGGCTGCGCAGCATTTCGAGAAAACGCGTGGCCAGCAGGCTGTCGCCGCCCAGGCGGAAAAAGTTGTCGTGGCGCGAGACGCTCGGCACCTTGAGCAAGTGCTGCCAGAGCTCGGCGATCACCTGTTCGCCGGCGCTCAGTGGTTGCTCATCCATCGCGTCCCGTGGCTGGGCAGCGGCGCTCAAGGGAGCGAGCAGCGCACGGCGGTCGACCTTGCCATTGCTGCTCAAGGGCAGGCGTTCCAGCACCAGGATCTGTTCCGGGCGCATGTAGGCCGGCAGGCACTGCTCCAGATGCTGTGCGAGCACCTCGACGCAGGTGCTGGCCGTAACGGCGGCCATCAGTCGGTGGTCGGCGACCAGCGCCACGGCGCTGTTCACACAGGGGTGACGCGCCAGGGCGGCTTCGATTTCGCCCAGTTCGATGCGATGGCCACGGACCTTCACCTGGCTGTCGGCGCGCCCGAGAAACTCCAACAGGCCATCGGGGTGGTAGCGACCAAGGTCTCCGGTGCGGTACCAACCGTCGACAAAGCGCTCGGCATTCAACTGCGGCGCGTGGCGATAACCACGCGCGACGCCGGCACCGCCGATCCACAGTTCCCCCGTGACCCAGTCGGGGCAGTCACGGCCTAAAGCATCGACCACCCGGTAGGCCTGGTTGGCCAGCGGCACGCCGTAGGGGATCGAACGCCAGCCCGGCATTGCCTGGCGTACTTCAAAGTGATTCGACCAGATCGCCGCTTCGGTCGCGCCGCCGAGGGCGATAAAGCGGCAACCGTGGGCCTGCTCTTGCAGGCGTTGCGGCAGATCAAGGCCGATCCAGTCGCCGGACAGCAGAGCGACCCTTAGGTCCAGGGGCTGGCGGTCTTGAGCGTTGGCTTCCAGCAGCATGTCGAGCAGCGCCGGCACGCTGTTCCACAGGGTCACGCGGTGCTGTTGCAATGCCTTGAGCCAGGCGCGGGCATCGCGGCGCTGGTCTTCGTCGATCAGCACCACCGCGGCGCCCACCGAGAGCAGGCCGAACAGGTCGTACACCGACAAGTCGAAGTCCAGCGCCGATAGGGCCAGGCCCCGGTCGCTGGCTTGGACGCCATAACAGCGGTTGATCTCGGCCACGGTATTCATCGCCGCGCGGTGGGTGATTTCCACGCCCTTGGGCTGGCCGGTGGAGCCGGAGGTGTAGATCACATAGGCCAGTTCACCCGCTGAGAGCGGCGGTGGCGCCGCCAGCGGTTCGGCCTTCAACGCGGTGGAGGGCTTGAGGTGTTTGACGCCGGGCAGTTGCGGGTCGTGCTCGGCGAGCATCACGGTCACACCGGCCTGTTGCAGGATGCGCTGGCAGCGCTGCAACGGCTGATCGACACCCACCGGCAAGTAGGCGGCGCCGGCCGCCAGAATGCCCAGCACACAGGCGACCTGCTGCGGCCCCTTGGCCAGGGACACGGCCACCAGGTCGCCGGGTGCGACACCTGCGTCCATCAGGCTGTGGGCGATACGCAGCGCGTGGTCGGCCAGTTCGCCGTACTTCAGCGTGCCGTGTTCACCCCATAACAAGGCGGGGCGCTGCGGAGCATGACGCGCCTGCTCAAAGAAACCCTGGTGCAGCGTCGGGTCGCCCGGCACGCAGTCGACCGGGGCGTTGAGTTGAGCGCGCCGTTGTGCTTGGGCCTGGGGCAGCAGGTCGGGTGGCGCGCTGTCCCAGGCGTGCTCGGCCAACCAATTGAGGCTCTGCAGGTAAGCGTCGAACATCGCTTCAACCAGACCTTCGGGAAACAGGCCGACCACACGGTCCCAGTTAAGGGCAATGCCACCGTTGGCTTCGACGACCTGGTGGTCGAGCCACACTTGCGGGGTTTGTGTCAGGCCGAAAACCTGGTGGGCAAACGGGCCGTCCACCGGCGCCGCCGTGCCATCCGGCACACCCAGGGCGCTGGTGAACACCACCGGCATGCTCACCTGTTGTTCGCCATTGCCCCGGGCCAGCTGACGCAGCAGGCTGACCGAACCCACGCAGCGATGCTCCAACGCCTCGCCCAGGGAGTGTTGCGTACGCCGTGCACGGTCAACCCAACGCTCACCCGCCACGGGCACATACCCGAGCAGGGTCAGCGATGTGAAGTCGCCCATTACCTGGTCGATCTGAGGGTGCATGGGGCGGCGATCGAACAGTGTGAGGTTGAGGCTCAGGTCTGGGCGTGCACTCCAGCGGCCGAGGGTTTCGGCAAAAGCGCAGAGCAGTACCGCCGAGGCGGTGAGCCCCTGTTGCTGGGCCTTGGACAGGATCGCTTGCCAGGCGCTGGCATCGATCTGCCCTTGCAGGCGTTCAAAGCGTGGTCGGCCCAGGCTGGCGGGGTCGGCGGCCAGCGGCAACTGCGGATGGGGCGGTAATTCGGGCAGGCGTTCCTGCCAGAAGCGCTGCGCGGCGTGCAGCTCTTCAGGTGCCGGGGCGCACTGCAATTGGTAATCGCGAAACGACAGGTCCAACGGGGCCAGCGCAATGCCGGGCTCGCGGTACAACGCATCGAGTTCGGCGTAGAAACGCAGGATGCTCAGGGCATCGAGGATCAAATTGTCCAGGCTGATCGCCAGGCGTGTGTGCCGGCCGTGGGTCACCGTTTGCATATCGAACAGCGGCCATTGGTGAGGGGCGAACACGCGATGGGCACAGTGTTCGCGCAGGTCGTCCAGGCTGGCGTGGCCCTGGCCGATCACGAAGGCTGGCACTTGTTGCAGGATGCGCGCCTGGCCATTGTGGTCGAACACAGCGCGCAGCATTTCGTGGCGTTCGATCAAGCGCTGCAACGCGTGTTGCAGGCGCGGCAGGTCAAGGTCCTCGACGTCGTATTCACGGTAGAAGTGGCAACTCACACCCCCCAGCACGAGGCTGGGGTCGCGGCCTAGCCAATAGGCCTGCTGCACCTCAGTCATCGGGAAGGGCGCGTGGCGTTGCGCCAGGTCTGCAACAACGGTGTGTGCGGGTTCGGCCTGTGCCTGTTGATGCAGGTCGACACAAAACTGCGCCAGCACCGGCTTGGCAAACACCTGGGCGATGCGTGCACCGCCCAGCCCTTGTTCGGCGAGCAGGCGCACCAGGCGGGTGGCGCTCAGGGAGTCGCCGCCCAGGGCAAAGAAGCTGTGTTCGCGGCACACCTCACCACAGCCAAGCAACTGCTGCCAGGCGCGGGCCACCTGCTGTTCGATGACGCCGCAGGGCGCCGTCAGGTTTGCCTGCTGCACCGGACTATGCTGGACGAGCCACGCGTGCAAGGCCTTGCGGTCGACCTTGCCGTTGCCGGTCAAGGGCAGCTGCGCGCAGCCGAGGATGAGCGAGGGAATCATATACGCCGGCAGGCGCTCGGCCAGGCCCGGCAGGTCGATCTGCACAGGCTGCACGGCGCCGTGCGCCAGACGGACCACCGCCGCCAATTGCTGGCCGGCCAGCAATACGACAGCGTGCTCCACGCCTGGGCAGGCCAGCAGTGCCTGCTCGACTTCGCCGGCCTCGATGCGGTAGCCATGCAGCTTGAGTTGGAAGTCACTACGCCCGAGGAACTCCACAGTGCCGTCGGGGTGGTAGCGCGCCCGGTCGCCGGTGCGGTACCAGCGCAGGCCTTGATAGTCGACAAAACGTTCGGCGCTGCGCACGCGGTCGCCGCGATAACCCTGGGCCACCCCGGCGCCGCCGATCCACAGCTCCCCGGCCACCCAGTCCGGGCAGTCATGGCCCTGGTGGTCGACGATGCGCAGGCTGACGTTGTCCAGCGGTTTGCCGTAGGGCAGGCAGTGCCAAGCCAATGGCTGGCCGGGGAGGGCTTCGAACAGCGTCGAGTGGATCGCCGCTTCGGTAGCGCCGCCCAAGGCCATGAAGCGACAGCCCGGCGCCTGGGCCCACAACCGTGGCGCCAGGTCCGGGGCGACTTTGTCACCGCCGAGCAACACCGCACGCAGCGGCAGGCGAGCGTCGGCCGGGGCGCAACCGAGCAACATGTCCAGCAACGCCGGCACGCAGTTGAGCACGCTGGCGCGGTGCTGCAAGGCCAGTTCACGCCAGCGCGGGGCATCGCGCTGCGCTTCGGGCTCGATGCCAATCACCGCCGCGCCGGTGGACAGCGCAGCAAACAGGTCGAACACCGACAGGTCGAACTCCAGCGCAGAGAGCGCGAGGATGCGGTCATCGGCGGTCAGTTGGAGGCGTCGTTGCAGGTCGTCCACGGTGTTGGCGGCGGCCAGGTGGCTGATTTCCACGCCCTTGGGTTCGCCAGTGGAACCGGAGGTGTAGAGGATGTAGGCCAGGTCGCTGACCGCACCGGGCCGGGGCGCGTCCAGCGCGGGGCCCGCAGGTGGCAGGGCCTTGAGCAGCAACCGCGCACCTGAGCTTTCGCAGATTTTCTGGCAGCGTGCGTCGGGCTGGTCTATGCCGATGGGCAGGTACGTGGCGCTGCAGGCGAGGATCCCCAGTACCGCGATAACTTGCTCGGGGCCCTTGGGCAGTTGCAGCGCCACGACATCGCCGCGCTGGATACCTTGGTCTTCCAGGTACGCTGCAACTTGCAGGGCCCGCTCGGCCAGCTCGCCATAACCGATGACAGAATGGTTGCCCTGCAGCAGCGCGGGCAAGCTGGGCGTCAGGCGTGCCTGGGCAAAAAATGCCTCATGCAGGCGCTTGACGGGCAGGGCAGCAGGCTGGCCTTGCACGGTTTGGCGCAGGGCCAGTTGCTCGGCGGGGATCAGCGCAGACGGCGCCTGATGCCAGGCGTCCGGGTCAAAACACAGGCGTTGCAACAGGTCGGTATAGGCCTTGAACATACCATCCAGCACACCGTCGGCGAACAGCCCTTCACGTGCATCGAGGTTGACCAGGATGCCGCCGTCCAGCTCGGTGACTTGCGCATCGAGCCACACCTGCGGGCCCTGGGAAATGATCCACGCCGGTTGGCCGAAACTCGCCTGCACGCCCTCGGCGATCAGCTCACCCAGGCCCAGTGCGCTGGTGTATACAACGGGAGCCAGCACTTGTTCACCGCGTTGGCGGGACAGTTCACGCAACACCTCCAGGCCGGAAAACGCACTGTGTGCGACATCGCTGTGGAAGCGGCGTTGCAGGGTGGTGGCGCGTGCGGCAAACGTGCCGGCGACCCGGCCGTCCCAGGCCAGCAGGATCGACGAAGTGAAATCCCCGACCAGGCGATCGACGTCGGCATGCAGCGGCGTGCGGTTGAATAGCGGTAGGTTGAGCAGCAACTCGGGTGTATCGCACCAAGCACCAAGAGCTTCACTGAACACCGCCGCCAACGCCATGGCCGGCGTGAGCCCGTGCTCCCGCGCCTGGCGTTCGAATGCCTGGCGTTCTGACGGCGGCAGCCAATGGTGACGGCGGCAGACCTGGCGGTCATCGCCCTGGGCCTTGATCGGCAGGCTCGGCGCACCTGGCAATTGATCGAGGCGCTGCAACCAGTAGTCGCGCGCCTGTTGGTGACGATCCCGCTGCTCGGCGCTGGCCTGTTCCTGGCGCAGGTCAGCCAGGTAGCGGGCAAAGGTGTAGTCCAGCGCGGGCAGGGGATGTTGGCGGTACAACAGCACCAGGTCGCCGAGCAGGGTGCGCAGGCTCAAGGCATCGGCGGCGAGCATGTCGAGGTTCAGGTGCAGGCGGGTGCCGTCGGGCAACAACGACAGCTGGATATCCAGCACCTGGCCTTGTTCCACGGCCAACTTGCGATGGGACAGCTCGGCTCGCAAGGCTGCCAGCCGTTGTTGCACCTGTTCGGCGCCGGCCTGGCGCAGGTCATGCACCGTGAGCCCCGGCCACGGGCTGTGCGCGAGGACCTGCTGGCGGCCGTCATCGAGAAACTGCGCCCGTAACATCGGGTGCCGCGCGAGCAGGGCACGCACGGCGGCTTCCAACCGTATCGGGTCAACGTCGTGGCCATCGAACTCGTTATAGAAGTGTGCTGCCACGCCACCCAGCGCTTGGCCAGGGGCGCGACCGATCCAGTAAGCGTGCTGCATCGGCGCCAGTTCGAACGGCAGCCCGTCATCGGTGGCGGTGCTGACCGGCGCGGGGGCCGTGGGGGCGGTGTCAAGCAGGGCCAGCCAGCTACATAGGCGCGGGTCCGCCACCAAGTCGGCGAAACGCGCGGCCAGGCCCTGGCGCCGCCATTGGCCGGCAAGACGGATCAGGGTGACGGAGTCCAGGCCCCATTCGATCAGGTTGGCCTCCAGTGGCACCTGGTCGGCGGGCAGTCCAAGTGCGTCGGACAGGGATTGGCGCAGCAGTGTTGCGGTTGAGGTGCTGGGAGTGGCCATGGCTCAACGTCTTCTCATCGCTAGGGCCCGGGCCGGGGTTGGCCCAGGCGCTGGGGGCAGGCAAATGCATGGGGGAGATGCTAGTCATTCTCATTTTGGCGACTACCCGGATCGAATCGTTTTTGCCCCGTATCCGTTTGCCCAGTGCCGATTGCACGGGCGCAGTTGCGGGACATGACGCCGATACGCCGCGCGATGCGGTTGGAAAATGACTTGAATCGGGTAGAGCCCGGCCCACGGCCTTGACTACCGTCGCTCGCCGCCCTCTTGCAGGGCCTCTTCATGGAGTTGCGGATGTCTGTCGATTCGGGTTTACAAGTGCGCGGCCTGCGCAAGCGCTACAACAATGGCGTCGAAGCGCTGCGCGGCGTGGACCTGAGTGTTGGCCCCGGTATGTATGGCTTGCTCGGTCCCAACGGCGCCGGCAAGAGCAGCCTGATGCGCACCCTGGCGACCCTGCAACTGCCGGACGCCGGCAGCATCCACCTGGACGGCGTGGACGTTCTGCGCGGCCCCGATCATCTGCGTCGCCGCCTGGGTTACCTGCCGCAGCAACTGGGCGCGTACCCCGGCGTGAGTGCGCGGGATTTGCTCGACCGGTTCGCCTGGCTCAAGGGCCGTACCGACAACCGCCAGCGCCGCGAGGAAATCGAGGCCCTGATGGATAAGGTCAACTTGCAGCAGGCGGCCCACCGTGCGTTGGCGACCTATTCGGGCGGCATGTTGCGCCGGTTCGGTATCGCCATGGCACTGGTGGGGTCGCCGCGCTTAGTGATCGTCGATGAGCCCACGGCGGGCCTCGACCCGGCCGAACGCAACCGTTTTCATCGGGTGCTGGCGGATGTCGCCGCCGAATCCATCGTGCTGCTCTCGACCCATATCGTCGAAGACGTCGAGAACCTGTGCAGCCGCCTGGCGGTGTTGGCCGGCGGGCAGATTATTGTCGAAGGTCGCCCGGCCGACTTGCTCGCTGCCGAACAGGGCCGCTTGTGGGAAGCGCCGTTCAGCCGTGGTGAATCGTTGCCCGAAGCGTTGCATGTGGCCGCCAGCCCGCAAGGCAGTCGCGTGATCGTGCACGGCGAGCGTCCAGCAGACCCGCGTTTCAGCCCCCACGCGCCGCGCCTGGAGGATATCTATTACCTGGCGCTGGCCCAGGCCGGCGAGGCGGTGGAGGCATGAATACCTTCGCCTTGCTGTTGCGTGAAGCCTGGGTGGAAGTCCGCGCGGGGCTGCGCAGTGGCATTCCCTTGTTGGTGTTTCTTGGCCTCACCGGCTACCTGCTGATGTCCCTGACGAATGCCGACTACGTGCAGAAAATGGGTGCCAGCGACATCGCCCGCAATGCACCCAGCCTGATTTACCTGATGTCGTGCGGTTGCATGTTCTTCCTGTTTTTTGCCTGGGCCTGGGTGTTTGCGCAGCCGGCCCTGCGCGACCGCAAGGCGCAGTTGGAAGAGGTGCTGCTGGCCTTGCCGCTGTCGCTGCCGGCGCTGCTGTGGGGGCGTTTTATCGGCGCGGCGCTGGTGGGCGGGTTACTCGCCAGTGCGTTGATTATCGGCTTCCTGGTCAGCCCGGTATTGGGCTGGCTCGGCTGGGTACCAGCGGCCAGTATCGGTGCGCCGGTCTGGTCGGCGTTGGCCTTTGCCTGGGTCGCCTTGCTGTTGCCGGTGAGTACTGGAATCGGTGCGTTGTATTACCTGCTGGCGTTGCGCAGCCGTGGCCTGGCTGCGCCCTTTGCCCTGGCGACGGTATTGATGCTGCTGTGGATGTTTGCGGTGGTCGTACTCAAGGGCGGGCATATCAACCCGCTGTTGGCGGCCAGCCTGGACCCGTCGCTATTTACCTTTGCCCAGGCCCAGGTCGAAACCTGGAGCACTGCGCAGAAGTCGCAGTCGCTGCTGGCGCTGACGCCAGGGTTCTGGCTCAACCGCGCGTTGTGGTGTGTGTTGCCGCTGCTGGTACTGGCCGTGGTGTTGGCGCGCACCACGCGCCAGGGCCTGATGGGCCGGCGCAGCGGTGCGGTGCTGGCGGAACCGCCTATGCTGCGCAGCCGTGACGTGCAATTGCCGGGTCCGTTGACGGCCAGTCGTTGGACGCACGCCTTGTGGCATGAAGCGCGCTGGCAGGTACGCCAGTTGTTTGCACGGCGGATCTGGTGGGTGGCGCTCGGCTTGCTGCTGGTGATGGGCGTGCTCAGTGGTTTTGTCCACGGCGTGTGGCATGCGCGCGGACCGATGGTGCCACGGGCGGATCTGACCCTGCCGCTCTTGTCGAGCGCGTTGTTTCTGGTGATCGCCTTTATTATCGCGGCGCTGGTGGGCTTGGTGTGTCGGCGTGATGACGTCGAAGGCCTCGGCGCGATGTTGCAGGCGACCCCCGCACCGACCTGGCTGCGATTGTTCGGCCGTACGGCCTGTGTGTTGTTGGCGACCCTGACCTTGGCGCTGGTGCCAGGCATTGCCAGCCTGCTGATCAGCGCCATCGCTGCGTCCGACAGCCTGGCGCCGGGCTTTGTACTGGTCTACCAAGCGCTGGTGTTCGCGCCGCCGCTGCTGGAACTGGCCGCGCTGACGGTGCTGGTGCACGCGTTGATTCGCCGCTCGGGACTCGCCTACGCCACGTCGATGCTGCTGACGTTTTTCCTGGTGCTCAACCACGAATTGGGGCTGGTCAGCTACCCCGCCTATGCGATGGGGATACCGGCGCATGTGGCGTTGTCGCAACTCGCCGGCTGGGCGCCTTGGTTACCGTATCTGGGCACTCTGGCAGGCTGGAAACTCGCAGGTTGCGCGGTGATGGTCGGCGTGGCGGCACTGGCGCTGCCACGCGGTCCCGAGCGCCGCCGTTTCGCTGACGTGGGCCAGCCGTTGCCGCTTGCCGTGTTAGCCCTTGGCGCCTTGGGTTTGCTGGGCTGTGGCGTGGCTTTGCAGCATTATTGGGTGGAGCAGGGCGACTACCAATCGGTGGCCGAAGGGCGTGCCGAGCGCGCCGCCTGGGAACAGCGCTGGGTGGCCAACGCGGCTGCCTGGCAGGTGGCGGGTGGGCGCGTGCAGATGCGCGTGGATTCCGCTGCGCGTCAGGTTGAGGGCCAGTGGACGCTGGACGCCGTGGTCGCCAGTCAACTGGATGCCGAGTTGCCGCCAGGCATGCAGGTGACGGCGGTGAGCGTGATGGGGCAACCGGTCACGTTCGAACAGGCGACCGAGCACCTGCGCGTGCCCCTGGCACCTTGTGCGACGAACGCCTGTAATGTGGAATTGAACTGGACTGTCAGCGCCAACGGCTGGTCGTCGGAAGGCGAAGCGTTCTGGTTGGGGCCGCACGGCGTGTGGCTGGAAGCGCGCCGTGTTATGCCGCGCCTGGGGCTGGACAGCGAGCGGCTGCTGCGTGCGCCGGTGCAACGCAGCGAGGTCGGTTTGGCAGCCGACGTGCCCACCTTGGCGGCAGGTTCCGCCGTCGCCGTGGAGGCCATCGCGCCGGCGGGCGACTGGCAATGGCACGTTGAGATTGATGGACAGGACTTCAACGGTCACAGCACGGCGCCTTTGGATTTTGCCTACAGCTTGCAGGCAAAGGCGGATGCCAGCCGCCAGCAAACGGCTGTTGAAGTGCGCGAAGACCTGGTCCTGATGAGCGCCTGTGTGGCGCGACGCCTGGGCAGTGGCCCGGTGGTGGAGGGCGTGAGCCATTGGCCGACCGGCATGGGCGAGAGCCGCTTGAGCCACGGTCAGCTGTTGCTCGCCCAATCGCCGGATTGGGACGTGGCCGCGACCGGCGTCGGGCGTTCGGCACGCCGTGCGCATATTGCCGAGTTGCTTGCCCGCCGGGTGTTGATTGACGCCAGCGACCTGCGGCAGGTGCCGGGTTACCTGTGGTTGAGCCAGGGCGTGGCGGGCGCGATCGGCTTGCTGTGTGTGGCGGATGTAGACGGTCCTGAGGCGCGCGCGGTACTGGTGAAACTCATGGCCGATGACCTGACCCGCGCGCTGGGCAATGACGGCGAACCCGTCGGCACCCTGGCTGATGCCCGCGAGCATGGCTGGGCCGCCACCTATGCAGCGCTGGCGAGCCTGGCATGGACCGCCGAACAAAGCCCCGAACAACTGACGGCAATGACCGCCGCCATCCGAAACGGCCAGGGATGGCCGGCTGCGATCCAGCCCTTGTTGGGCGCGCCTGATCCTGACGCGATTGCCGCTGCGCTTGAGCGCTGGGGCCCTGCGCAATGAATTTGAACCATCCCTGCCTTTTGGAGCGTTGTCATGTCATCTGCACTGTTAATCCAACCGCTGCGCCGTCCCCTCGGCTGGCGGGCCAACGTCTTGACCCAGACCATGGCGCTGGGCTTGTCCAGCCAGATGTGCACGGCCTATGCCGCTGACTATCAGCCGCAGGCCCCTGCGGAGGCCATCGAACTGGCACCGCTGACGGTCAGCGCGCGGTTGAGCCAGGAGAGTGCCAAGGACATTCCCTTTGGTCTCTCGGTGATTGATGGGAAAACCCTGGAGACCCGGCGCCTGCGCACCCTGGAAGACGCGCTGCGCACCACGCCGGGGGTGGATGTGAACTCGTGGGGCGGCGCCAATGACGCCAATGTGCGTATTCGTGGGGTCGGGTCGCTGAACCAGATGAGCATGGATGACGGCTCGGTGGTGTTGAATGTGGACGGCGTGCCGATGTCCGTGCGCAATGCGGCGTTGGCCACGCTCGACGTGCAGCAAGTGGAGGTGCTCAAGGGCCCTCAGGGTACATTGCTGGGGCGCAACAGCGAGGCGGGCGCAATCAACGTCACCACCCGCAAACCGACGCGCGAGCTGGAGGGGTATGTGCGTGGCGAAGTCGGCAACCAGGGCCAGTTCATGACCGAGGGCGCCGTGGGTGGGCCGTTGACCGACTCGCTGGCCGGGCGTATCGCGGTGCGTCGCAGCGGCTTTGATAACTGGGTCGATGACCAACAGGACGGCGACCCGCTGACCAAACCCCGGGACCTGGCCCTGCGCGGCAGCCTGCTATGGGACAACGACCAGGGTACCACCGGCCTATTGACTGCCGAGCGCCAGCGCGCCGAGCACTATGCGGGCCTGGAACTGTTACGTCCGTTTGGCAATCGCCCGAGCCTGGACTACACGCCAGGTACCTTTGATGGCAACCAGAAGACCAACGAGCGTTACTCCTTCGAACTCAATCACGACCTGGCGCAATCACGCATCACCTCGATCAGCGCCTACACCAGCACCGACTTCAATGCGGTCAAGGGCTACGATCGCAACATCACGCGGGCGTTGTACGGTTCCCCGTTCGAATACCTGATCGAAGACTCGGCCCATGAGCGCGTGTGGAGCCAGGATCTGCGCCTGGGATCACTGGCGGATGCCGATATGTTTTGGGTGACAGGACTCAACCTGTCGCGTTCCGAGCGCAGTTTCGATTCCAACAACTTCACCAATGGCGCACAGCAGATGCGCGACTTCAGCACCAACAGCTACGCGGTCTATGGTGAAGTGACGTACCCGATTGCCGAAGACTGGAAACTCACCACCGGCCTGCGCCACACTTGGGACCGCAAGACCTATGGTGCCGATTATTCCAGTGGCGGTGCGCAGGTCAGTGACAGCCGGCGTTTGCAGGACAACTACAGCACCGGGCGCGTCGCGCTGAGCTATGCGCTGACGCCGCAGACCAATGTGTATGCGGTGCTGTCACGGGGCTATAAGTCAGCGGGGTTCAACGACTACGCCACGTCGATCAAGGACAGCGAGCCCTACAAGGCCGCCAAGGTGAATTCCGCCGAGTTGGGCTTCAAACATGAAAGCGCCGGGGGCGACCTGAGCCTGGAGGGGGCGCTGTTTATCACCCGCGTGCAGGACGACCACCTGCTGGGCTACGACTTCAACACCCTGGCGGTCAGCGCGGTGAATGCCGACACCCGCAGCAAGGGCGCCGAGCTGTCGACCACTTGGCACGTCACCGATGAACTGACCTTGGGCAGTGCCGTGAGCTACACCAATGCGGTAGTGACGTCGGATGCGCCGGGTGTGTCCGGCGGTGACGTGGCAGCGGGCAGTCGCGTGCCGGATGTGCCGCTGTGGAGCGGCAACTTCAGCGTCGCCTGGCAAAAGAACCTGGGGGCCTTGCTCGGGTTGCCGGCGCCACGCCTGAACACCTTGCTCAATTACCGCGTACAGAAAAACCGCCCGGCCGACCCGCAGAACCACTACGACCTCAAGGGCTACGCCAAGCTGGACCTGCACCTGGGGCTGGAGAGTGGCGGCTCGGAGGTCTACCTGTGGGGCGACAACCTGCTGGATGCGCGCTACGACCTGTACGGCTCGTACTCCACCGACCAGGTACTGACTGGCATGCCGGGGCGGGGGCGTTCGGCGGGCGTGGGGTATAGCTACCAGTTCTGAACTCCAGTTGTGGCCATCTCCTGCAAGCTGGCTCCTACAAGCCGGCTTGCCGGCGACGGGGGCGGTCAGAACTGATAGGTGTAGCCCACGCCCAAGGTACGGCGGCGTGCCGGTGCACCGTAGGCCACCGGGTCACTGTAGAAACCGTAGGTGTCGTAGGTCTGGTTCAGCAGGTTGTCGGCGAAGGCATAGACTTCGCCGAACTTGCTTTCCAGGCCCGCGCGCAGGTCGAGTTTCTCGTAGTTGTCCAGGTTGAAGTGGTTTTGCGGGTCGGCCGCGCGCTCGCCCACCAAGTGGTAGTTCAGGCTGGTGTTGAGGGTGGTTTCACCGAGGCTGGCGATGGTGCCCAGTGGGTGTTTCCAGCTGGCGTTGAAGTTGCCGCTCCAGCGCGGGACATCTGGGGTGCGGTTGCCGGCGGCGACGTCACCGGCCTGGATGCCTTGCACGCCGCTGGTGATCTTGGCATCGAGGTAGGTGGCGCTGGCGGCCAGGGTCAGGCCGTAATCGAAGCGCCAACTGCCTTCCAGTTCGGCACCACGGGTGCGGGTGTCGGCGTTGAAGGCATTGGTGGCGAAGGTTGCTGCGTCGTAGCCGAGGAGGTGATCGTCGTGTACCCGGGCGAAGAACAGTGTACCGTTGACGCTGCCGCGACGGTCTTCGGTTTCACTCTTGAAGCCCAGTTCTGCGGCTTTACTGACAGCGGCCTTGTAGGGTTCGCTGTCGGTGACCTGCGAGGCATAGTCATTGAAACCACCGGATTTATAGCCCCGCGCGAGTTGCACGTAGACGTTGGTTTGCGGCGTGAGCGCGTAGCTCAGGGCAACGCGGCCGGTGCCATAGTCGTCGGTCAGCTTGCGGGCGTCTTGCACCGCACTGCTGCCAGAGAAGTACTGACCGTCGTAGGTCTTGCGGTCCCAGGAGTGGCGATAGCCGGTGGTGAGTTTCAGGCGCTCGGTGAGGGGGACGGTGACTTCGCCGTAGCCGGCGTAGGTGGTGGTGGTAAAGTCACGGTATTTGGCGCCGGAGGTGCCGTAGGTGTTGCGTGGCGTGTCGTAGCTGCGCTCGTTGCGGCTGGCGGCGAGGCCCGCTACCCAGAACACCTCGGAGTCGGGCAGCGAGCTCAGGTGCAGGTCCTGGCTCAAGCTGCGCTCGAAGGATTTGTCCACCACCCAGAATTCGCTAGGGGTTCCGTACAGGGCGCCCATGAGTTTGCTGTCGTAGGCGATCAGGCCTTCGAAGTCGGCGGTGGACGTGGCGGTGGTGGAGGTCAGGCGACTGTTGGCGAAGTCGTGATCGACCTTGAGCGTATAGCGCTCGGTGGTCTTGTAGTTGTCGTCGAACAGGCCTGGCGTCAGGTCCAGGCTGGGGTCGCTGCCGTAAGGGCGCAACACCAGCGAGTTGGTGGCGCGCTCGGTTTTCTGGCGTTCGGCGCTGACCAACACATGGGTGTCATCGTTAAGGTCCCAGAGCAGGCTGCCTCGGTAAGCTCCGTTACGTGGCTTGGTGATGGGGTGGTTAGTCTGGTCGTTGTCGATCCAGCTGTCATAGCCGGCACGACGCACAGCCAGGCGACCGCTGAGGCTCTCGCTGATCGGCCCGCCGATGGCGCCTTCGGTGAGGAACTGGCCTTCTTGGCCGACTTCGCCACGCACATAACCCTCAAGGTCGCGGGTCGGTTGGCGCGTGGTGATATTCACCGCGCCCGCTTGGCCAATCGCACCGGACAACGTGCCCTGAGGCCCCTTGAGCACTTCAATGCGCTCGACGTCGAGGGTGCCGAAGCCGAGGCTGCGCGACGACACTGGCACGCCATCGATATTGAACGCCACGGAGCTGTCATCCATCGACATCTGGTACAGCGAGCCAACGCCACGGATCAGCACGTTGAAGTCATTCGGGCCTCCGGAGGAGTTGACGCTCACGCCGGACGTGTTGCGCAGCGCGCTTTCCAGCGTGTCGAGGCGCTGGGTGCGCAGTTGCTCGCCGCTGATCACGCTGAGGCTGATGGGCACTTCCTTCGGGTCTTCCTGCTCCATGCGCGCAGTCACCGTCGAGGCCGGCAGTTGCACGGGCTCGCTGGTGGCGGCGGCGAGCGCCGAATTGGCCAGTGTCAAACTCATGGCTATTGTTATAGTGTTACGTTTATAGCAAGATTGGCGGGTAGCCGTCGTGTTGCATCGTGCAGACATGATGGGACCTTGACTGAAGATTCTGATCGGCGCGCGTTGCGGGGTGGCAGCGGCGATTTGGCGGAGCCTGTGCAGTGCGCCAGATGCTAATAGTTATCAATTGCACGCCTCTACCCCGATGTGATCTGATTCGAGCCTTATCCGGTCAGCCAGGAGATTTACGATGTCAGCCGTTCAAGGAGGCGCAGGGGAGCCGATGCGGGTCTCGCGAATCATTACGGGAGGATATGGAAGCGACCTCGGGCCAGGTGCGCACTGTCGCGTCACCCGCGTGTCGCTGCAGGACGGGCTGGACATCGTGCGGTGGCAAAGCACGTTCGAACAGCCGATCGAATTACCCTTGCAGGACGACAGCGATTGCATCCATTTCAGTTTCACCAACCTGCTCAAGGGCAAGGCCTCGTGCAGCTTTCAAGAGGGGCGTCGGCAACGGCGCTATGCGATTGACGAGGGCGCCGGCAGCATCAGCTTTGGTCGTTGCCGCCATGGTCTTTATCACCAGCACGGCGAGATCGATAACATCACTGTGATGATTCGTCCTGAAGTGCTTGAGCAGTGGGAGCTGAAACTCGACCCGCTGCTGAACAAAGCGTTGGCCTGTGACCATTGCTTTCTCGATGGCCATCGCAGTGGCGAAATGAGCGCGACTGCGCACCTGCTCGGCACCGCCATGGACCAGGGTGCCGGATTGCCCCCGTCCCAGCCGCGCAGCAGTCTGTGGCTTTACGGGCAAAGCGTCACCCTGGTGAGTCTGTTCTTGGAAGCACGCCAGGACGCCGAATGTACCTGTCGCGTCAGTAACACCGACCGCCAACGGCTTGTGCGTGCTCGTGATCGTCTGCTCGAGGACCTGGGCAAGGCGCCGAGCCTGTCGGAGCTGGCGCGTGAGTCCGGGTTGAGCCAGCCCAAGCTGACACGCGGGTTCCGCCAACTGTTCTTCAACAGCGTCTACGGCGTATTCCAGCAAGCACGGATGATCCAGGCGCGCAGCCGCTTGATGAGCGGCGATGAATCCGTGATGCGCATCGCCTCGGACCTGGGCTATGCCAACGCTAGCCATTTCGCCACGGCGTTTCGTAAGCAGTTCGGAATCAACCCCTCGGCTCTCAAGAACGGTGGGAGAGGCAAATCATTTGGTGTTAGTGCGTTGTAAACGAAGTTGAGCCTAAGAGATCCAGATACGTTTGACGCAGGCAGGTGCGCAGAAAATCTGACGGATGCCACAGTGAAATAGGCCATGATTGCCAAAGCCACTTGAACATGGAGGTTGGGAAGGCTGGTACTTTCACATGCTCGCAGCTGTCCAATATGAGTCTGCAACGAAAGAGTGTAACTGGCAATTATGCGCAGCCGGTGCTGCTTTCCATAGACCATGGAGGATAAATCTGATCTTTCAGAGGTGCTTTTTGAAGGTTGCTGCGGTGATTGTCATGGCTAAACCCAGCATGATCGCGCTAGGCAAAAAAAGAGGCTCAGTTCGCGGCAAGTGTTCGAATGGCAGAAAATGACCCGCCCCGAAACCCTCACCGACATCCAGCGCGCCGCCCGATTCTTCTACCTGCAGCACCATGCCTTCGCCGGCAAGGTCTCCGGTCAGACGTTCGGCACGGCGACGACTACCCCGGCCATCAACCTGCTGCGGATCGAGGAAAACCTCTCGGCCGCTTGGCAGCGCCTGTCCGGCACCTACGTCGAAAACCTTCCCTGGCTTGAATGCGCTGAACGCTACGACCGCGCCCATACCTTCCACTACATGGATCCGCCTTACTGGCAGACCGCCGGCTACGGAGTGGACTTTCCGTTCGAGAACTACGAGCGGATGGCCGACTTCATGCGCCGCTGCAAAGGCAAAGTGATGGTCAGCATCAACGACCAATACAACCTTTCCGGGTAATGCAGCGCTGTATCGGGCAATTACGACACCATGGTTGTGGCATGCCGCATATGCGTTGATCATTGCCGGCGAAGGGCTGACTGGCGTCTTGTTAATTTGGGGGGCAGCGCCTTGATTTCTGTTCGACTCGATCCTCGAAGCGAGAGCCCTGATACATGGATCAGACGTTTTTCCATTGGCGGTAAGTAGCTGCCTGCCCTCGATATATTCCATCACGGTCGACTAAATTCC
>NZ_FYDT01000065.1:0-28271 GCF_900187585.1 Pseudomonas sp. Irchel 3E19 | reverse complement strand
AAAAGCCCCCGTGGCCCCAAGGTGCCTAAGCCCAAGACATGGGTCCAAGGCACGGCGGTGCATGCGCATGTTTCAACGGACAGAGTAATCAAGGCTGCCAAAACTAAAAGACCTTGAAAGGGATGGCCCTTACGGCGGGTCACTTTTTCCAGACGCCGAAAAAGTAACCAAAAACGCTTGCTCCTGCGTGCGGCCCGCTCGCTGGGGCTCGGGGTTCCTTCGCTTCGGGATCGATCCGGGGGGCATCGCCTACGGTTTGCTTCGCTGCACCTCCTCTCGATGTGTTCGACTGCGTCGAACGGTCGCTGCGCTCCCACCCCCGGATCAATCCCTCCACTCAGCCTTCCGACGTCGCCCGTGGATCAAGATCAAAAGCGGTACTCGAGCTTGCGCTCATTGTGTTGAGTGGGGCGGCATGCGCTGCGAGCGCGGGGTACTCAATTCCTTGTGGGAGCTGGCTTGCCAGCGAAGGCGGCCTGGTAGCCGACCAGTCTCTGGCGGGTGTACTCGATCCCATTGTGGGAGCGAGCCTGCTCGCGAAGGCGGCCTGACAGCCCCCCCAACCTCTAACTGCCTGCACCCAATCCAACTGTGGGAGCTGGCTTGCCAGCGAAGGCGGCCTGACAGCCCCCCAACCTCTAACTGCCTGCACCCAATCCAACTGTAGGAGACAGCCTGCTCGCGAAGGCGCCCCCACAGTCACTCCATTTCTATTTTGCTGCCCCGGCATTGGCATACAAATAATCCGTCGCCAACGACGCCAATGTTCTCACCCCGACCACCAACGCCGACTCATCCACAAAGAACCCCGGATTGTGATTCGGCGCGGCTTTGCTCATGTCCTGATCTCTTGGCGTCACGCCGAGAAACACAAACAGCCCCGGCACTTCCTTGGCAAAGAACGAGAAGTCTTCCGCGCCTCCCACCAGCGGTGCATTCACCACGTCATCCTTGGCCGCCCATTTCAAAGTCGGCAGCATTTTTTCGGTCAGTGCCGGGTTGTTAATTGTTGGGTCATATTTTTCGATGATGGTGACGTCGGCTCTCGCACCGCCACTTTCAGCGATTTTCTCTACGGTCTGGCGTACGTCCGCATGCAGTTTCTGGCGGATGCCGTAGTCGTAGGAGCGGAGGGTGCCGGTCATGTCGACGGATTCGGGAATGATGTTGTAGCGGGTGCCGCCGTTGATGGTGCCGATGCTGACCACTGACGGATAGGACGAGATGTCGGTGCGGCGGCTGACCACGGTTTGCAGGCCGACGATGGTTTGCGCGCCGACGGTGATCGGGTCGATGCCGTCCCAGGGGCGGCCGGCGTGGGTTTGTTTGCCGAGGATTTTGATGCGCAGGTCGTCGGAGCTGGCGAGGGTGGCGCCAGGGCGGTAGGCGATCTGGCCGGCGGGGACGCCGGCCCAGACGTGGAGGCCGAAGACCGCATCGGGTTTCGGTGATTTCATCACGCCTTCTTCGACCATCATTTTCGCGCCCCAAATGTTTTTGCCGTCGGGGATGAAGTCGCTTGGGCCTTCTTCGGCGGGCTGGAAGTAGAAGACTACGGTGCCGGGCAGGGTGTCGCGCATGCCGGTGAGAATTTTCGCTGTGCTGAGCAGGATCGCGGTGTGGGCGTCGTGGCCGCAGGCGTGCATGACGTCGACTTCTTTGTCGAGGTAGATGCCTTTGGCTTTCGAGGCGAATGGCAGGTCGGCGACTTCCTTGACTGGCAGTGCGTCCATGTCGGCGCGCAAGGCCACGGTCGGGCCGGGCAGGGCACCTTTGAGCACGGCGACGACGCCAGTGCGGGCGACGCCGGTTTTCACTTCAAGGCCCATGGCTTGCAGTTGTTTGGCGACCAGTTCGGCGGTGCGTTTTTCCGTGTTGCCCAGTTCCGGGTGGGCGTGGATGTCGCGGCGGGTTTCCAGCAGTTCCGGTTCAAGCTGTTTGGCTTGTGCGGCGATTTGTTCGCGGGTGCTGTCCATCGTGGCAGCACCGGCGTGACCAGCGAGCAGGGTAATGAAAACGGCCTGGGCAATGCGTGTCAGCTGCATCGGGTTTCTCCTTGTTTATTGTTCTTGGCTTCCCTGCTTGTGACAAACGCCCAGCAGGTAAGTGCTCTTGGGTGATTGAAGCGCTGCGCTACCTTCCAAAGTTGCTGAAGAAAAAGAGTAGTAGAGAAACTTCCTACTGCTTTATCAGTTCCGTCCGGCGTGACATATAAAACGCGAGCAATAACTATATATCGCACCACGCAGCATTTATTTCCATAAATTTCTCTAGGTGCCGGTCACGTTATTGGCTGTTTGAGGGCGACCGGCCAGCACGACAAAACTATTGTCCATGGAGGATTTATAAATGCAGCGTAATGGAATAACGCTTCCGTCGACGGTTGTGCGTCCGGATAAACAAGATGAATATTTACATTATTTAGGTGCAGGAGACGGCTCGGGACCAAACATCAACTTTGCGCCTTTGGGTGAAATACTCGATATGGAAAGTATCTATAAAGATACTTCCAGGAATATTGCTCAGGTCATTGAACATGAACTGGCAGAAGTGAGGGCAGCAGGTGATCAAAGTGTCTTGCCTCCTTTGGATGCGCTGGCGCGGGAGATGCGATTCAGGGAGTCGCTGACGACACGAAAATTCAATGCGTTTTTCGTGGCGAGAGACGTTGCCATTCAACGTTTCAGTCATGCCCAAATTGAAACTTTTTTTAACGGTGGCCGGTTACCACAGGTAAATCGGCGAGGCGGCAGTGTCAGCGTTCGGCAGGCCTATAGCGCCTTGTTCAATGCCAAATTGCTGGTCGAAGGCATCAACTTGTTGAACAGCCAGTCGGCCACGGTCAAAGGCATGATTGCTGTGGTGCAAGCGCAGGAAGCCGAGCGGATCGCCCAAGAGCAGGCGCGGTTGGCGGCGGAACACGCCAGGCAGGTTGCACAGGAACAGGCCGCGTCGCTCAAGAGCATGCTCGACGGCTGGCGGAAGAACTGACGCGGCAGGCCGCCGCCAATGAACTCAGGCGACTTGAAGAAGAACAGGCCCGCCTGGCGGCTGAGGCACTGGAGCGCAAGCGTGCCGAGGAACAGGCGGCGCTTGAGGCTGAAGCCGAAGCACGCAGGGTTGCTGAGGAGCAGCATCGGCGGGAGGCCATCGAACAGGCCAACCGCCTGCTTGAGGAGCATCAACGTAGCCGCGGTCATGGCAGCCTTTTACGCCTTCAGGGTAATGTCAGCCACGCCCAACTGGTATTTGCGACATCCGGCGGTGCGGTTGCGATTGCGGACAATCTGATGGCGGGCCTAGCTGCCGTCATTCGCTCGGCGGTTGCCGGCCTGTCGGGTCTCGCGGCAGGCACGGCGTCGGGTCTGATGGTGGGTGTGAGTGCATTCATCTACTCACCGACGCTGGGCAATGGTGAGTTGCCTGAACGCTTTCTGCTCAGCCATCCGCTGTCGGACCTGCTTCCCGGGCCTTTACCGGATCTGCACAGGTTGGCAAGCGAAAGGGCGTTGCTGGATTTACCCGTACGTTTAAGTCCCCGGCCATTGACAGGCAATCTGGCGGAACTGCTCGTTGTTCCGGTCGGCGGTAAAAGACTCCCTTCCGGCGTACGGGTGATTGCAGCCGGTTATAACCCCGGGGAAAACACCTACGGCACCACGCTTACTGACCTTCCGCCAACAACCGTGGTCTGGACGCCTTCAGTAACGCCGACTGACAGTTCAACGCAGTTGCCCGTCGAAGAATCAGCTCCACCGCGATACTTCGGCGGCAATCTCGTCCCGATTGAAGGACGGATCGATACCTATCCTGTCCCGGGCAACATTCACTTCGACGACTTCATTCTGGTTTTCCCGCCGGAATCGGGACTGCCACCGCAGTACGTCATGTTCCGGGATCGCCGGAATGATCCGGGGGTTGCCAGCGGCTATGGAGAGCCGGTACCGAGTAGATGGCTGGAGGCGGCTGCGCAAGGCGAGGGCGCGGCGATTCCATCGGAGATCGCTGAGAAGTTGAGAGGGAGGCAGTTCAAAAGCTTCAGGGCTTTTAGAGAGCGATTGTGGAAGGCTGTTTTCAACGAGGAAAGATTAGCTGAGTTGTTCAATGCGGCGAGTTTAAACGAAATGAAAAAAGGTAAAGCTCCGATAGTAAGAGATAGTGATTTTGCGGGAGAAAGAGTGAAGTACTAGCTGCATCATAAGTTGGGATTGGCAGAGGGTGGAGATTTATATAATGCTGACAATATAAGTATTGTCACCCCTAAGGTGCATGTTGAAATTCATAAAGGGCTTTGATGTGAAATCGATACAAGAAATGAGCGAAAAAAGTTTTCTTGAATTTGTCAGAAAAATCTATAACTCGGGATTTCGTACAGAGAAACAGAAAATTGCTGCCATTCTTGAGTTTAAGCGGCTAGTTGAGCACCCTTCTGGCTCAGATTTGATCTACTACCCGGAAGAAGGTAAGGATGGTCCTGAGGAAGTTGTAATCGAGGTGAAAAAATGGCTCTCCGCTAACGGTAAACCCGGTTTCAAAGACAATTAAAAAAAGCCCCCTATTGGTTTTATCTTCCAATAGGGGACCATCTCTGTTCAGCTTTCCTTTTTGATTTCCACTCCAGGCGTAATCACCTGCACACTCATCCGCGGCGTCGCCAGATCCAGTCCTGCCTCATCCAGATGACGTTTGAGCGACAGGTTGAACGCGCGGGAAACCTCCCACTGCTTGATCGGCGCCGTCTTGAAGCGCGCGCGAAGGATCGCGCTGCCGGATTCGAAACTTTCCACGCCCTGAATCTCCAGCGGCGACCAGATATTGCGGCGTTGCAGCGGGTCGGTGCGCATCTTCTGGCCGACGTCGCGCATCAGTTTGATCGCGTCGTCGATTTCCATGTTGTACGGCACCGCGACGCGGAAGATCGCGTAACCGAATTCCCTTGAGTAGTTCTTGATGCTTTTGATTTCGCTGAACGGGATGGTGTGGACGATGCCGTCGATGTCGCGCAGGCGCACGGTGCGGATGGTCAGGCCTTCGACGGTGCCGAGGTGGCCGCCGACATCCACGCAGTCATCGATGGCCAGTGAGTCTTCAATGATGATGAACAGGCCGGTGATCAAGTCCGCCACCAGCGACTGCGCACCGAAACCGATGGCCAGACCGATCACGCCGGCACCGGCCAGCAGGGGCGTGACGTTCATGCCCATGTTCGCCAGGGCGACGATCAGCGCGATGATGAAAATCGCCACGAACAGCACGTTGCGGATCAGCGGCATCATCGTCTGCGCCCGCGCGTTGGCCAGGCCTTTGCGCGAGCGGGTGAGGGCGTGGTGCACGGCGGTGTCGGCGAGGATCCAGATCAGCCAGGAGAAAACCAGTGTGCCAATCAGGCTGAACAGTTTGACGCTGATGTCATGGCCTTCGCCTTCGGCAAAACCGATCAGCGACTGGCCCCACACGCGCAGGCCGAGTTCGATGAAGACCAGCCAGACCAGCAAATGCGCGAGGGTGTAAAAGAAGTTTTTCAGACGCTCGGAGTACAGCGCGTGGCGTTTCGGCCCGCGTTGCGGCTTGAGCGAATGGCGGCGCACGAGTCCGTTGATCACCATGCACAACACCAGCAAAACCGTGCAGATCAGCGACTGACGCAGCGCGGTGCTGGTGTCGCCGGCGGAGACGAAGGTGGCGAACAGCGAGATGCCGACCAGCACCAGCGCCGGCACGTACCAGAAGGTGCCGAGGATTTCGATGGTGTCGCTGAGGGCGCGGCGGGTCAGGCGTCGGGACAGGGGCTGATTGCGGATCAGGTGCGCGATCGGCCGGCGGAATCGCAGGATGAATAACCCGGTCGACAGCGCGGCGAGAACATTGGCAATGGTCGCGGCGGTGTGCGCCAGATGCGCACCGAGGCTCTCGATCAGGCGCGGGTCGTTCAGCGCTTCGCCGAACGCGGCGAAGCTGCCGATCAGCCACAACGGCCGGAATGCCTGATGGCGCAGGATGTACAGCGCACGATGGCGGTGCGGGCCGTCGAGCAAAGAAAACGCAATCACGCAGATCGCCGAGAAACAGGTGCCAACCACCAAGGCATAGGCCAGCACCATGGCCAGGCTTTTGCCCAGCGACGACGGCAGTGCATAGCTCATGTAGACGGTGATCACCAGCGCAATCAACCACGGCCCGAGCTTGCGCAATGCAAAGCGCAGCATGTCGACGGCCCTGGGATGTTGCGGCAGTTCTTCAGTGAGTCCGAAACGCATGCGCACCCGGTGACTGACCCAGATCAGCGCGGCGGCAAGCAGGCTCCAGACCATCAGGATCATGGCGAAGCCGAAGATGATTGGCAGCCATTCACTGGCCGGGAGCATCAGCGCTTTCAGTTCATCTTTGGCCAGATCGAATTCGTTGGACCAGCGAGTGACCGGGCTGTCGGCGCCGGAAAACTGTTTTTCGAAATTGGCCAGGGTGCCGCCGATCAGTCCGAGTACGCCTTCTTCCGGAGAGGCCTGGGCTTTTTTCGTGGCGTCACGCAGTTTCTTCAGATCGGTCAGCAACTGCGCGCGTTGCTTGTCGTTTTCCAGCGACTTGATGACTTCATCGAGCGATTGCCCCAGCGGTTCCTGGGCTTCGGGCTGCGTCTTGGTGGTGTTGAGCAGGCCCGGCAGACCGACCGCCTGGGCGGGCGCCACGGGCAATAGCGTCATCAGGCAGACGAGGAACAGGCAGGGCAGAGCAAAAAAACGAGCAAACACTAGGCGGTCAACCTCGCAAGGGGCGGATTCGCTGGAGTGTACGAGGCCGCTGGAATCAATGCGAGCCGGGCGCGGATTTATTCGTTGAGTTTGGCGAGGATCTTGTAGACCACGGTGGCGAGGATCGTCAGCATGCCGATCCACATGGCGAACACACCGAGGTTCTTGTCGCGGAAGTTGAAGCCGATGGCCAGCAGGATCATTCCGCACAGGATGGGAATGAGCATGGCGTGGAAGGATGACATCGAGATCATGGTGACTGCCTTGTCGAAATGAATGATGTAAGTCTAGGTCGGTTTTGGCGGAGCAGTTCTGATGTGTATCAGAATTGAGCGGGTTTCAAAATGAAATTTGTGCTGCCTGGACTGACGCTTTCGCGAGCAGGCTCGCTCCCACATTGGCATGCATTTCAAACTGTGGGAGCGAGCTTGCTCCGGGCGGCGATCCGACGAAGCTTTTAAGGCAGCTCGCGGCTGGCGTAGAACGCGCTGAGCACTTTGACCAGGTGCGCCAGGTCGTGGCTGCCGCACAGTTCGCGGATCGAGTGCATGGCGAAGGTCGGCAGGCCGATGTCGACCGTGCGCACGCCCAAGTGGCTGGCGGTGATCGGGCCGATGGTCGAGCCACAGCCCATGTCGCTGCGCACCACGAAGCTTTGCACCGGCACTTCTTCGGCCATGCACAGGTGACGGAAGAACCCGGCGGTTTCGCTGTTGGTGGCGTAGCGCTGGTTGCTGTTGACCTTGATCACCGGGCCGGCATTGAGTTTCGGGCCGTGGTTGGCGTCGTGCTTCTCGGCGTAGTTGGGGTGTACGCCGTGGGCATTGTCGGCCGAGACCAGCAGGGATTTCTGAATGGTGCGGACGAACTCGTCACCTTCGGGCAACAGACGACGCAGGGTCTGTTCGAGCATCGGACCATCAGCGCCGCAGGCCGAGCAGGAGCCGACTTCTTCGTGGTCATTGGCAACCAAAACGCAGGTCTCGTCGGTCTCGGCAGTGAGCAAAGCTTGCAGGCCGGCGTAGCACGACAGCAGGTTGTCGAGGCGCGCACCGGCGATGAAGTCGCCGTTCAGGCCAATCACCGCAGCGCTTTGGGTGTCGTAGAAGCTCAACTCGTAATCGAGCACCACATCGGCGTTGAGGCCGTGTTCGCGGGCCAACTGATCGGTGAGCACGGCACGGAAGTCGACGCGTTCGTCACCGGCAAATTGCGCGAGAATCGGCGGCAGTTCGGTCTGGGCATTGATCGGCCAACCCTGATTGGCTTCACGGTTAAGGTGAATGGCCAGATTCGGAATGATCGCGATCGGTGCCTTGAAATCGATCAACTGACTCTCGACCTTGCCGTCACGGCGGAAGGTCACGCGGCCGGCCAGCGACAAGTCGCGGTCGAACCACGGCGCCAGCAGCGCCCCACCGTAGACTTCCACGCCTAATTGCCAGAAGCCCTGACGTTGCAGTTCCGGTTGCGGCTTGACCCGCAGGCACGGGCTGTCAGTGTGCGCACCGACGAGGCGGATGCCATCGTGCAGCGGCGAGTTGCGGCCCATTTTGATCGCGACAATCGAGGAGTCGTTACGGGTAACGTAATAGCGGCCATTGGCCTCGGTGGTCCACGGCTCACGCTCGTCGAGGCGTACGTAACCGGCGGCCTCCAGACGTTGTACAAGGCTGGCGGTGGCGTGGAACGGGGTGGGGGAGGCCTTGAGGAAGTCGATCAGGCCTTGGTTCAACTCTTCGCGCATAAGAAGCTCCAGACAGCAATGGGCGGGAGTTTAACGCATCGGCTCAGGGGGTGGGGCATGACATGTGGTCGTTCCAGGAACTGCGGCGCGCTGCGATCTTTTGATCCTGATTTTCTTGAATCAAAAGTAGAAGATCGCAGCGTGCCGCAGCTTCTGCAGGGGGCGCAGGTATCCTGTCAACAACGGAGGATCAGCGCGCCGCTTCCACGCGTTTTTTCAGGTAATTCATGATGATTTTTTCGTCTTCTGGTTTGTCCGGGCGCGGCAGCTGCTTTGGCCAGCGGCTCTGGTTCAGCAGTTTTTTCTGCCGCGCTTCGTCCCAGCGCAGAATCTCGCGAGAGGCACATTCCCACCATTCGTGTCGGCAAACGTCGTAGTACGGATCTTCCGGCGCGGCGCTACCGTACAGCAGATCGCGACCGACCTTGCGCAAGGCCCCGCTCTGATTGCGCAGCTTCCATTTGATTTTCAGGCGTTGCCAGGCCGAAGGAAACGGTTTGACCCGCGGCACATCGGTGCACAGATCGACCAGACGCTGACTGAAGGTTTCGCCGTGCTGAGAGAAGAAGTACGCCTGCATCGCATGGAAGAAGCGTTTTTCTGCGAAATAGTGATAGACGTGTTTGCGTGCTTCGACGATCTGGCGCCCGCGCATGGCGTACGACAGGGCGATCTGCTCGATGGTGTGGATCTCGAAACCGCCAATCGTCCAGTCGTCGATCAGGCGGATCGACTCCTCGAACAACGCCGAATCGCTGTCGGTCACACCACACAGGCCGCTGTTGTACAGTTTGAAGCCGTTGTCCGGTGTCACGCCTTGCGCACTCAGATCGCGCCCGAGCTTCTGGTAGTCCGCGCGTCGGTGCACATCTTTCCAGTCGTATTCGAAGCGATCCATGACCGAACGATTTGCCTCGATGGACGCGAAGAGCGTGTTCGGGTGGCTGGTGAACAGCGTGTCGGTGTCGACGAACAGCGTCTTTTCCGCCAGTTGCATGCCGGCTGCGATGGCGCAGGCCTTGCGGCGATGATGGTAACCATGCACGCCCTGCCAGCGATTGAGGGTCGCTTCATCGAGCAGCACGGTGTCTACCGGCCAGCCGGCGTAGTCGTCGGGGCGATCGGTCAGAATCCTGATGGCCGGGCGCTCGCCGTTTTGCGCCTGTGACAGCACCGTCAGGATGCTGAACTTGGCTTCGCGACGATAGACGTCCTGGTTGCCATAAATCAGATACAGCAACTGATGGCGGGTTTTTTTCAGGGGTGTTGCCAGGGATTCAATACAACTCATCCGAAACAAGCTCCTTTTCTGACTGCTGAACTGCCGTGAGGGCAGTGCCTAGAACGGGGCCGGGCATTCAAAACGCAAGCGTTCGCCCGATTGTGGGTGCGTGAAGCTCAACATGCTGGCATGCAGACACAGGCGCGGCCACGCGGCCAGCGCTTGCGGATGGGCGTAGAGCCCGTCGCCCAGCAGCGGGTGACCAATGGACAGCATGTGCACACGCAACTGGTGCGAGCGGCCAGTGATAGGCGTCAGTTCGACGCGGCACCAGTCACCACAGCGCTCGATCACACGCCAGAAGGTCAGCGCGTGCTTGCCGAATTCATGGTCGACCACGTGGCGGGGCTTGGTCGGCGGATCGTAACGCAGTGGCAAATCAATACTGCCGCTGTCCAGTTCCGGCTGGCCCCAGCACAAGGCACTGTAGGCTTTTTCGGTTTCACGATCGTGAAACTGGCGTGACAGTTCGCGATGCGTATCGGGATCGCGGGCGAGCAAGATGATGCCGGATGTTTCCCAGTCCAGGCGGTGAACGATCCGCGCTTCCGGGTAGCCGTTTTCCTGCAGGCGGGTAATCAGGCAGTCCTTGTTGTCGTCGGCGCGGCCGGGCACCGAGAGCAGCAGGGTCGGTTTGTCGACCACCAGCACGGCGGCGTCCTGATGGATGATGCGGATGTTGGACAACGGCATTAAAACAGCCTCGTAACAAATGCCAACGGCGGTTCAGGGCCATTCCACAGTGGGAATGGCCCTGAACCGCCGTCGTTCCTGCCGGATCGACTCAGCGATCGGGCAGGGTGATGTTGAGTTCCAGAATCGAGCAACTGCCTTGGCTTTCCAGTGCAACATGTACGTCGTCGTTGCCGATGTTGACGTACTTGCGGATCACATCCACCAGTTCCTTTTGCAAGGCCGGCAGGTAATCCGGCGTGCTGCGCTGACCGCGCTCATGCGCCACGATGATCTGTAGACGCTCTTTCGCTACCGAGGCGGTACTTGGCTTTTTGTTGGCACGAAAGAAGTCAAAAAGGTTCATTACCTACCTCCAAACAGGCGCTCGAAGAATCCCTTCTTCTCGACATCGAGGAAACGGTGGGCTTTTTCTTTGCCCAACAGGCGATCGACGGTATCGCTATAAGCCTGACCGGCATCGCTCTGGTCGTCGAGAATCACCGGCACGCCTTGGTTGGATGCCTTGAGCACCGCCTGGGATTCCGGGATCACGCCGAGCAGGGTTACCGAGAGGATTTCCTTGACGTCTTCAACGCCAAGCATTTCGCCCTTTTCAACACGCTCTGGATGGTAGCGGGTGATCAGCAGGTGTTCCTTGATCGGGTCTTCGCCACGTTCGGCACGACGCGATTTGCTGGCCAGCAGGCCGAGCATGCGGTCCGAATCTCGTACGGAAGACACTTCCGGGTTGGTCACGACGATCGCTTCGTCAGCGAAGTACATGGCCAGGTGCGCACCTTTCTCGATACCGGCCGGGGAGTCGCAGACGACGAACTCGAATTGTTCCTTGAGCTCCATCAGGACTTTTTCCACGCCTTCGACAGTCAGCGCGTCTTTGTCGCGGGTCTGACTGGCGGCCAGTACGTAGAGGTTTTCCAGGCGCTTGTCTTTGATCAGCGCCTGTTGCAGGTTGGCTTCGCCGTTGACCACGTTGACGAAGTCATACACCACGCGGCGCTCGCAACCCATGATCAGGTCAAGGTTACGCAAGCCCACGTCGAAGTCGACGATCACTGTTTTGTGGCCGCGCAGAGCGAGGCCGGTACCGATAGCGGCGCTGGTGGTGGTCTTACCCACACCACCCTTGCCGGATGTAACCACGAGAATCTTGGCCAAGGTGTTTCACCCCTAAGGAAGAAGGACTTTTTAGCCCCTGAAAAACATCTCTTGAAAACTACTGCAGTCGGACAGCCTTGGCTGGAATTCGGCTTTTGGCCTTTTTCCTACTTCGTTTGAGCCGTTTTCGCTACGTTTTAGAGATGCTTGGAAAATGCGGCAGTATCCGTTAAAGCCGAATGATGTTCAACACGTCGCCTGACAGGCTGACCTGTACGCCCGAGCCCCACATCGGATCGCGACGCAAGTCCTCGGAAACCTTGTAGTGGCCTGCGATGGAGATCAGTTCAGCGCTCAATTGCTGACAGAAAATCCGTGCCTTGGTGTCGCCCTTGACCCCGGCCAGCGCCCGACCGCGCATCGGGCCGTATACATGGATGTTGCCATCGGCAAGAAGTTCCGCCCCCGGGCTGACTGAAGACACCACGACCAGATCGCCACCCTGGGCATATATCTGTTGGCCACCACGCACTGGCGTAGTGATGACACGGGTCGGTTTGACGGTCGGCTCAGGCGGCTTTTCCGGTTTCTTTTTGGCTTCGGCTTCAGGCATTTCCAGCGGCCGCTCACGGGCGCCGGACGGCGGCAACACGGGGATGTCGATGGCGATGGCGGCAGCGATGTCTTCGATACGGCTGGCGCGAATCGCCAGGGTGCGCAGGCCATGCTGGCGGCACACGCGCATCAGACCCGGCAGATCGACCGCGCCTTGGCTCGGCGGCAGTTTGTCCAGCGCCAGAACCAGCGGCGCGTTGCTGAAGAAGTTCGGCGCCTGGGCGACTTTGGCGGCCAATTGCCGATCGAGGCTTTCGAGGTCGTTACGGGCCAGTTCCAGCACAGTGATGGCCAGCATGCTGCCCTTGAGCTGAAATACGGGATCTTGGTCTAACGGTTCGGTTTGGCTCATGTCGGCATACAACGGCTTGTCACTAAAAGTGCCGAGACTTATAACGAGAACGCCCGCGAGCCGCAAGCCGGGTCGAACGATGTAGAATGCGCGGCCACTGTATTTACGGAAGCTTTAATGGATCGCCCGCGTTTTCGAAAAGCATTTCTTGCTCCACGCTTCTGGCCGCTCTGGTGCGGTCTGGGGCTTTTGTGGCTGATTGTGCAATTGCCGTATCCGGCGTTGCTGACCATCGGTCGAGTTTTGGGCGCGTTGATGTATCGCGTGGCCGGCGACCGGCGGCGCATCGCCAAGCGCAACCTTGAGCTGTGCTTCCCGGAAAAATCCGCCGCCGAGCGCAAACGCCTGCTCAAGGCAAACTTTGCCTCCACCGGCATCGCTTTTTTCGAAATGGCGATGAGTTGGTGGTGGTCCCGCGAACGCCTGGCCAAGCTGGCCCACGTCGAAGGCCTTGAGCATTTGCAAAAAGCCCATCGCGAAGGCAAGGGCGTGATCCTGATGGCCGCGCATTTCACTACGCTGGAAATCGGCGCGGCGTTGCTCGGCCAGCAGCACACCATCGACGGCATGTACCGCGAACACAAGAATCCGTTGTTCGACTTCGTTCAGCGTCGCGGTCGCGAGCGGCATAACCTCGATTCGCTGGCCGTGGAGCGCGATGACGTGCGTGGCATGCTCAAGCTGCTGCGTTCGGGCCGGGCGATCTGGTATGCACCGGATCAGGACTACGGCGCCAAGCAGAGCATTTTCGTGCCGCTGTTCGGCATTCAGGCCGCGACGGTGACTGCGACCACCAAGTTTGCTCGCTTGGGCAAAGCGTTGGTGGTGCCGTTCACTCAGGAGCGTCTGGCCGACGGCAGCGGTTATCGCCTGACGATCCATGCGCCGCTGGAAGATTTCCCCGGCGAGACCGAAGAGGCCGATTGCATCCGCATCAATCAGTGGGTTGAAAGCGCATTGCGGGCCTGCCCCGAGCAGTACCTGTGGGCGCATCGGCGCTTCAAGAGCCGCCCACCGGGCGAGCCGAAGTTGTACGCCAAACGCGGTTGATTCACCCATCCCTTTAAGCACCATGGAGTGTTGCGATGAGCCCAGCTGAACCGGTCACAGGTTTGATTCTTTCCGGCGGCGGGGCTCGGGCGGCGTATCAGGTGGGGGTGTTGGCGGCGATTGCCGAATTGCTGCCGCAGGGCGCCGATAATCCATTTCCGGTGATCGTCGGCACCTCGGCCGGGGCGATCAACGCCGTCAGCCTGGCCAGTGGCGCCACGGATTTTCGCGCCGCCATCGAACGCCTGACCTTGTTCTGGCAAGGCTTTCGCAGCCACCGCGTGTTGCGCAGTGACTGGCCTGGCGTGATCCGCCAGGCCAGCCGCTTTGTCAGCCACAGCCTGCTCGGCCTCGGTCGACAACTGCCGGTGGCGCTGCTCAACAGTTCGCCGCTGCGCGAGCTGCTCAATGAAAAACTGCACATGCCCGGCATTGCCGAGTCCATTGCACGCAAGCAATTGCATGCGGTGGCGGTGACCGCGTTCGGCTACGAGTCGGGGCAGGCGGTGACGTTCTATCAGGGTGGCGGCACCATCGAGGCGTGGCTGCGGCATCGGCGTATTGGTGTGCCGACGCAATTGTCAGTGGAGCATCTACTGGCCAGTTCGGCGATCCCGTTGTTGTTCGCCCCGGTGAAAATCGGTGAAGAATATTTCGGCGACGGTGCGGTGCGGCAATCGGCACCGATCAGCCCGGCATTGCACCTTGGCGCCAGTCGAGTGCTGGTAGTGGGCGTCAGCGGCAACCCACGCGGTTTCGATCCGCAGCAGCCGCTGGAACGCACTTACACCGGGCAACAGCCGACGCTGGCGCAGATCGGCGGGCACATGCTCAACAGCACGTTCATTGACAGTCTGGAGAGCGATATCGAGCTGCTTCAGCGTCTCAATCAGTTCAGCCATCTGATGCCTGAAGGCACGCCGACTCGCGAGTTGGGTGTGGCGCCGGTGGAGGTGCTGGTGATTTCGCCGAGTCAGCCGATCGATGAGATCGCGGCGCGGCATCGCCAGGAATTGCCGGCAGCGCTGCGCTTGTTCTTGCGCGGGCCGGGGGCAACCAAGACGAGTGGGGCGGGGGTGTTGAGTTATCTGCTGTTCGAGGCGGGGTATTGCAGCGAATTGATCGATCTGGGGCGGCGAGATGCGTTGGCCAAGCGTGAGGAGTTGTGCCGGTTTCTCGGACTATCCGAGTCGGTGGTTCCAGTCTGAGATTTGCGGTGAGGCCTTCGCGAGCAGGCTCGCTCCCACATTGGAACTCGGTCGAATGTGGGAGCGAGCCTGCTCGCGAAGCTTTTAAGATCAGAAGTGGAACTTCACCAGGAAGCTCGTGTTGCTCTGATTGGTCTTGAACGCACCGGTGTCGTCGATCCCGTACTTGTCTTTCCAGTAGTCGTATTCAACACCGACATACAACTGCTTCTCGCCGAAATTCAGCGCCTTGCCCAGGTCGTATTTGATCTGTGGGTTGAAGTGCAGGTTGGCGTGGTAATCGCCTTTGGAGTTGGAGTCGTTGTCGGTGACCCAGTCCATGTAACCGTCGATCAGGATGTTCGATTTGCCGACCGGGATGGTGTAGGACCAGACCGGCGTGATTTGCCAGACGTTGTCACCCGCGCGAGGACCTTCGGTGTGGCGCTGGTAGAAGTTCAGCTGGAAGTAGTCGAAGCCCGGGATGGCCAGGTCGAAGCCCGGCCCGATCAGGTAGGACTCGGTGTCACCCTCGCCGAACTCGTAAGTCATCGCCAGCAGAACGTCTTTGACCGGGCCGAACTCGATCTTCTGGTCGAGGACCTTGCCCAGCGAAATGCGCGGGCTGAATTCGCCGTAGTAGGTGTTCGGGCCGTTGCTGAAGTCCTTGCCACCGTTGTAGAAGATCTTGTCGAAGAAGAAGAAGTTATCCCCGTACGTCCACGCATCGGCGTGCTCGAAGGTGACGGTCTGCTGGATGCGCGGGTTGACCTGGAAGTCCTTGCCGTAGAGGTAGGTCAGGCTGTTGTTCTGCCATTGCAGCAGACCATCGGCCATGGCTTGTCCCCCGGCCAACATCGATCCCGCGAGCATCAGGCTGGTGCACATACGTTTCATTCGGTTGCTCCCAAAGTAGGTGTTCCACGTTTATTTTTTTAAGATCGGCGCTCTGGTGTGGCGCCTTTTTTCGTTGCTGCAAAAATCATCCGATCGGTCAGCTTTGCTGCTTGTGGCAAGCGATATAGCAAGAGCTGGGCCAAGGCTTTCAGAAAGCCAAAAAACGCCCGTTCGGCTGCTGAAAAAACAGTCGATTGAGCGTGTTTTCGGGATGCCTCGGTACTGACCGGGGCCGGGATAAGTTGGCTTTTCGGTCAGGAATTAAATCCGGGCTTTTTTTTAGACCGAATTCAAGAGGCCGCGGAGAATACTGACTCCTCGGCCAGCTCTCAAGTGCCCCGCAACAGAGCACCGACGACAGGGATGGGGCACGGTTGCGGGCCATCTTAGAAATGCACCTTTACCAGCAGGCTGGCGGTGTTTTGATGGGTGTCGAGGTTGTGGCTGTTTTCGACCCCGTATTTATTTTTCCAATAGCTGTATTCGGTGCCGACATACAGCTGCTTCTGGCTCCAGCCCAAGGCTTTGCCCAAGTCATATTTGATCTGCGGATTGATGTGCAGGTTGGCGTGGTAGGTGCCGCGCGAGTTCTCGTCGTTGTCGACGACCCAGTCCAGATAACCATCGATCAGCAGATCGGAATTGCCCACCGGAATGCTGTACGACCAGCCGGGTGTGATCTGCCAGACACCATCGCCGGGGCGCGGGCCTTCGGTCTGGCGGCGGAAGATGTTGAGGGTGACGTAGTTGAAGCCGGGCACTTTCAAGTCGAAGCCGGGGCCGATCAGATAGGCCTCGCTTTCACCTTCGCCGTACTCGTAGGTCATCGCCAGCAGCACGTCCTTGATCGGGCCGAACTCGATTTTCTGATCGAAGATCTTGCCGAACGAGAAGCGTGGGGTGAATTCGCCGTAGAAGGTGTGCGGGCCTTTGTTGCGGTCTTCCTGGCCGTTGTAGAAGATCTTGTCGACGAACAGGAAGTTGTCGCCGTACTTCCACTTGTCGGCGTGTTCGAACGTCACCGTCTGCTGGATCGACGGATTGATCGCGAAATTCTTGCCGTACAGATAGCTCAGGCTGTTGGTCTGCCACAGCAATAAATCGCCGGCCATGGCCTGGGATGCGGCCAGCAGGCCACCGCTCAACAGCAGGTTGGTTTGCGTGCGAATCATCTGTTGCTCCCTCTTGTTTTTATTTTTCAGGCGCAGGGCTGTTGCTTACCCTGTGGGAGCGGGCTTGCTCGCGAAGGAGGCGTGTCAGTCGCTACAAATGTTGAATGACATACCGCTTTCGCGAGCAAGCCCGCTCCCACAAGGTTTTGTGGGTGTTGCTGTTAATGCGGGTGCGCGTGGCAGTCGTTGATCGTGGCGCGCTCTTTGCCGCCAAGGATGTTGAACAACAGGTTCAGCGTCAGCGCGCTGAGCGTGGCCATGGCGATCCCGCTGTGGGTGATCGGGCTCATCCATAGCGGCAGATGGGCGAAGAATTCCGGGCGCACCACCGGGATCAGGCCCATGCCGATGCTCACCGCCACCAGCAACTGGTTACGGCGATCACCGATGTCGGCCTCTTGCAGAATCTTGATCCCGGTCGCGGCGACCATGCCGAACATCGCAATCGCTGCACCGCCAAGCACCGCCGGTGGAATCGAGGCCACCAGAAACGCCGCTTTCGGCAGCAGGCTCAGGACGATCAGCAAGCCACCGGCAACGATGGTCACCGAGCGGCAGCGCACGCCGGTCATCTGCACCAGGCCGATGTTCTGGGCGAAGGAGGAGTGGGTGAACGTGTTGAAGAATCCGGCAACGAAGGAGGCGCCGGCATCGCACAGCAGGCCGCGCCGCAGCATGCGTGGGCAGACTTCCTGACCGGTGATCTTGCCCAGAGCGAGGAACATTCCGGTGGACTCGACGAAGATGATCACCACCACCAGGCACATCGACAGGATCGGGGCGAGTTCGAATTTCGGCATGCCGAAGTGCAGCGGGGTAACGAACTGAATCCATGGCGCGCTGGCCATGCCGCTCAAGTCGACCATGCCGATGGCGCCGCACAGCAGGTAGCCGAAGCACATGCCGATCAACACGGAAATATTGACCCAGAAACCGCGCATGAAACGGTGGATCAGCAAGATGGTGGCCAGCACCAGAGCAGCGATGGCCAGATAAATCGGCGAGCCGAATTGCGCAGCGGCGGCACCGCCACCGGCCCAATTCACGGCCACGGGGAACAGCGACAGACCGATCGAGGTGATGACCGTGCCCGTCACCAGAGGCGGGAAGAAGCGCACGACCTTGGACATGAACGGCGCGATGATCATGCCGAAGAATCCGGCGGCGATGGTGGCACCGAAAATCCCTTGCAGACCGATACCGGGCATGCCGGCCATGGCGACCATGCTGCCGACGGCGGCGAAACTGGCGCCCATCATCACCGGCATGCGAATACCCATCGGGCCGATACCGAGCGATTGCACGATGGTGGCGATACCGGCGACCAGCAGGTCGGCGTTGATCAGGAAGGCGATTTCTTCACGACTCAGGCCAGCGGCCTGTCCAATGATCAACGGCACCGCGATGGCACCGCCGTACATCAGCAGAACATGTTGCAAACCGACCAGGATCAGTTGCAAAAGGGGCAAACGCTGAATGGCGGGTGCGTCGGGGATGCGCGCTTTGGACAGCTCGGACATGCAACACCTCGGATCTTTTTTATTCTTGTGATTGAACAGCTGCCGGGTGGCTCACAGCTGTCATTTGCATCAGGCAAACCTGTGGGAGCGGGCTTGCTCGCGAAGAGGCCATAACATTCAACATCACGTTGACTGCCCCGACGCTTTCGCGAGCAAGCCCGCTCCCACAGGGATAAAGGGCGTCCTTGTGGGAGCGAGCCTGCTCGCGAAGCTTTTGTGGCTTAGTTGGTCTGCGCTCCCTGCGCGATCCATGCACCGATCAGGTCACGTTCCTGCTGGGTCATCTGCGTGATGTTGCCCAGTGGCATGATCTGCGTGGTGATGGCTTGCGCCTGGATGCGCGCCGCGTTCTGGCGGATCTGCTCAGGAGTGTCGAGCATCACACCGGCCGGAGCTGCGCTGAACAACGGGCTGGTCGGCTTGGCCGAGTGACAAACTGTGCAACGCTCTTGAATCACGTTGTGCACTTTGTCGAAGCCTGGGCCGGCGTTGGAGGCTTGCGCCGGTGCTGCTGCAGGTTCGGCAGGTGCAGCCGGTTGCGCCGCTTCAGCCGGTTTCAAGCCACCGCCCACTGCAGTTTCCGGCAAAGGCTGGTACTCGATTTTCGCTGGCGCCTTCGCCACTTCCGGTGCGGTGGACATCGGCACAGGGCCGGTGACGTACGCCAGAGTGATCATGCCAACGGCTGCAACAGGCAAGGTCCAGGCGAACTTGTGGCTGTCGTGACGGGTGTTGAAGTAGTGACGCACCAACACTGCAAACACCGCGATCCCGGCCAGGATCAACCAGTTGTACTGGCTGCCGTAAGTGCTCGGGAAGTGGTTGCTGATCATGATGAACAGCACCGGCAGGGTGAAGTAGTTGTTGTGACGCGAACGCAACAAGCCTTTGGCTGGCAGCGCCGGATCCGGCGTGCGGTTCTCGGCAATCGCCGCGACCAGCGCGCGCTGTGCCGGCATGATGATGCGGAACACGTTGCCGACCATGATGGTGCCGATGATCGCGCCGACGTGCAGGTACGCACCACGACCGCTGAATACCTTGCTGAAGCCATACGCCGCGCCGATGATCAGCACGAACAGGATGAAACCGAGCAGGGCAGGGCGTTTGCCCAAGGCCGAGTCGCACAGGAAGGAGTAGATGAACCAGCCGAGGAACAGCGAGCCGATACCGATGGCCACGCCTTCAGGGCCGCTCAGGGTGCTGCCCGGAGCCAGCAGGTAAAGCGTCGGGTTGTAGTAGAACACCACGCACAGCAGCGCGATCCCCGACAACCAGGTGAAATAGGCCTCCCATTTGAACCAGTGCAGGTTATCCGGCATGGTCGGTGGAGCCAGTTTGTATTTTTCCAGGTGATAGATCCCGCCGCCGTGGATCGCCCACAGATCACCGGCCAGACCGGTTTTCGGGTTGACGCGGTTGAGGTTGTTCTCCAGCCAGACGAAATAGAACGACGCGCCGATCCAGGCCACGCCAGTGATCATGTGAACCCAGCGCACGCTCAGGTTCAGCCATTCCAACAGATGTGCTTCCACAGTCTTTACCTCTCGCCTGTCACTCTGTTGTCGAGTGATCAGACCTTCTCTTATTGGTGGGGGGCGAGGATCAAACGCTCATCCTCTTTGAAAAAATGCTCATCGCAGTTATTGCCTGTGCCACTGCGATCAACCACCAGGAAGTCATCCCGCTTTTCGATCGTCAGCACCGGGTGGTGCCAGACGCCGCGATGGTAATTAATGCCCTGCCTGCCGTTGGTGACGAAGGCGCGGACCAAGCCTGATACAGGTTCATCGCCAAGTGGCGCGACCACGATCAGAAAGGGGTTGCCGAGCAGCGGAATGAAAGCCTGGCTGCCCAGCGGATGGCGTTCCAGCATGCAAACGGTCAGCGGCATGTCCTGCGCGTCGGCGCGGAAGATGCTAATGATCGCGTTGTCCTCAGGCTGAGCGGTTTCGACCGTCGCCAGTTTATGGAAGCGCATGGTCGAACCGTTGTTGATCATGAAGTGATCGCTGCCGTCGGTTTCGATCACGTCACCGAAAGGGGCGAAGGCTTCTTTGGTCAGCGGTTCAATCTGTAGTGTGCGCATGCTGTTCTTCTTATCCGGATTCTGTGTTGACTGTTTTGATGCCTTCGCGAGCAGGCTCGCTCCCACAGGGGATTTCATTCTAAATGTGGGAGCGAGCCTGCTCGCGAATGGTTTCAGCGCTTACTTAGCGACCTTGCCCAGTACGCGCAGGCGGCTCACACCACCATCCGGGAACACGTTCAGACGGATGTGAGTGATCGGGCCTAGCGCCTTGATCTGCTCGACGAAGGTGTGTTCGGCGTGCATTTCCAGCTTCTGGCTCGGCAGCAGTTCGCGCCAGAACAGCGACTGGGTTTCGATCTGGCTGTCGGTGCCGCCCTTCACGAAGGCACCCTGGATCGAGCAAGTGTCCGGGTAGTTGCCCTTGAAGTGGAGGGTGTCGACAACGATTTTTTCGATCTCGCCCGGGTGGCCCAGCGCGACGATGACCCAGTCATTGCCTGGCGTGCGACGACGGGCAGTTTCCCAGCCGTCGCCCATGTTGATGCCACGGCCCGGGTTGAGGATGTTGCTCATGCGACCGAAGTGTTCGTCGGAGCAGGCCAGCGCACGGCCACCGTTGAGGGCGGCAGCGAGGTCAACCTGTTCGTTGTCGCCAACAGCCGACCAGTCGCGGAACGGAATGCCGTACACGCGCAAACGAGCCACACCGCCGTCCGGGTAGATGTTGAAGCGCAGGTGGCTGAAGGCTTTGTCGTTGCTGATTTCGTGGTAGTGGTGGCTGTTGCCTTGCAGCTCGACGGCCGACAGCACTTCAGTCCACTGGGTGTTTTCGTCAGGCTCGCCCGAGGCCAGGAAGCACGCTTCCAGCGAGGCCGATGGCGGGAAGTTGCCGGTGAAGAATGAAGTGTCGATGTCCACGCCTTTGATCGAGCCCGGTACGCCCAGACGGATTACGGCGCTGTCGAAGCCTTCGAAGCGCTTGCGGCGCGATTCCCAGCCGTCCATCCACTTGCCGTTGTCATCGAACACGCCCTCCTTCCATACGGCCGGGGTCGGCTGAAACAGACGATTGGCGTCTGCGAACCAGTCATCGGTGACCGAGATGATTTTGGTGCCCAGACGGGCATCGGCCAGGTTGACGAACTTCTCGAAAGGTACGGCGTAAGCTTTCATTCTTCTTGTCTGCCTTTAAATAAGTGGCTTGGGATGCTTGCGAGGCCCTGGGCGTTCTCCGCGTTTGACACGCTCGGGCCATGCTCGCTAGAGAGTCAGTAAACGGAACAGGGCGATCTTGTTGATCTCCGCCAGCGCGCATTTGAATTCGGTTTCCACCGAGTTGTGAATGCGCGTTTCGAACGCCGCGAGGATCTGATGCCGGTTGCTGCCTTTTACCGCCATGATGAAGGGAAACTTGAACTTGGCTTTGTAGGCGTCGTTCAGCTCGGTGAAGCGCGAAAACTCTTCGGCCGTGCATTGGTGAATACCGGCGCCAGCCTGTTCATTGGTGCTGGCTTCGGTCAGTTGGCCCTGGACGGCAGCTTTGCCGGCCAGGTCCGGGTGAGCGTTGATCAGTGCCAGTTGACTGGCGTGATCGGCGCTCAACAGGATGTCGCTCATACGCTGGTGCAGGGTTTCGATCTCGTCGATCGAGGCGTCTGCGCCCAGGTCGTAGGCCTTCTCGGCCACCCATGGCGAATGTTCGTAGATGTCGGCGAAAGCGTTGACGAAAGCGTCGCGGCTCAGGGTCGACGGTTGCAGGGTTTGAAAGCGGCTCATTTTGCGGCCCCTTGGTACGGCTGGGTTTCGTGCCAGTGGCGCGCGATGTCGACGCGACGGCTGAACCACACCTGTTCATGACTTTTGGCGTATTCGATAAAGCGTTTGAGCGAAGCGAGGCGACCCGGACGGCCGATCAGGCGGCAGTGCAGACCGATCGAGAGCATCTTCGGCGCTTCGGCACCTTCGGCGTAGAGCACGTCGAACGCGTCCTTGAGGTATTCGAAGAAGTCGTCGCCCTTGTTGAAACCCTGCACCTGAGTGAAGCGCATGTCGTTGGTGTCGAGGGTATACGGGATCACCAGGTGCGGCTTGCCGGTCGGGTTGTTCGGTTCCCAGTAGGGCAGGTCGTCGTCGTAGGTGTCGCAGTCGTAGAGGAAACCACCTTCTTCCATGACCAGGCGACGGGTGTTCGGACCGGTGCGGCCGGTGTACCAACCCAGTGGGCGCTCGCCGGTCAGTTCGGTGAGGATGCGGATCGCTTCGAGCATGTGCTCGCGTTCCTGCGCTTCGTCCATGTACTGGTAGTCGATCCAGCGGTAGCCGTGGCTACAGATCTCGTGGCCGGCATCGACCATCGCACGGATCACGTCCGGGTGGCGTTGAGCGGCCATGGCGACGGCGAAGATGGTCAGCGGGATGTCGAATTCCTTGAACAGCTTGAGGATCCGCCAGACGCCGGCGCGGCTGCCATACTCGTAAAGCGATTCCATGCTCATGTTGCGCGCGCCTTGCAGCGGCTGGGCGGCAACCATTTCAGAGAGGAAGGCTTCGGATTCTTTGTCGCCGTGCAAAATATTGCGCTCGCCGCCTTCTTCGTAATTGAGTACGAAGGACAGGGCGATGCGCGCATTGCCCGGCCAGTGTGGGTGAGGAGGGTTACTGCCGTAACCGATCAGGTCGCGTGGGTAGTCAGCGCTCACTGCAGTCTTCCTTCTTGTTCGTTGACAGATATTACGTGGCGGCCTGGCGGTGAGTGTGCAGGCTGGCGTCACAGCGATGGGCTGATTGTATACAACTTTATTCGCAATTTGTAAGCCTGATTTTTTGCATTTTTCACCGACTGTCATCTTTTGCTGCTAATGGCGTGAGCCTGCAAGAAACCTGCCTGAACAGTCAGCTAATGGCTGGGAGGTTCAATGTTCAGCTGCTTGAGGGGCAGATCGGCAGTAAATGCCCGGATGGCGGGGGCGGTGTGAAAAATGTCGTTTTTATTGTGTACAATTTTTTTGAAAAGTGTCTTAATCAGTCGCTCGCCGCAGCTTTTCGTGCTCCGAATCGGTGCGGTCTCCTTTTCAACTGACTTCGGGAGGCGCGAAGTCTGACTGCACCATGCAGGCAGGCGCGCAGAATCAATGGGACGTTTGACTACACACGTTTTGGACGCTGCACACGGTTGCCCGGGCAGCTCGATCAAGGTCGAGCTGTACCGCGTTGAAGGTTCGCACCTGGAATTGGTCGCCAGTGCGATAACCAACAGCGATGGCCGGGTCGATGCGCCGCTGCTGCAAGGCGATGACTACCGTACCGGGGTCTATCAGGTGCAGTTCCACGCCGGCGATTACTACCGCGCCCGTGGTGTGCAACTGCCGGAGCCGGCATTTCTGGATGTGGTGGTGCTGCGCTTCGGCATCTCTGCAGAACAGGATCACTACCACGTTCCATTGCTGATCTCGCCTTACAGCTACTCCACGTATCGGGGCAGCTGACCCCCAAGCGGCTGCCCCTACCGGGAAGCGACTGCGCATATAGCTTCTTTGGTCTTTCGCCCGCTCACACTGCGGGCTTTTTTTCGTCCTTGAGAAAGTGGTGTCTGGTCTGATGCCTTCGCGAGCAAGCCCGCTCCCACAGGTGGAACGCATTCCAAATGTGGGAGCGGGCTTGCTCGCGAAGCTTTGGCTTTTAGCGGCTCAACAGCGACGCAGCGCCGGCACCACTGAACAACCCGGCACTCACCCGGTTGAACCAGCTCTGCCCCTTGCCGCTGCGCAGATACCGCGCCGCACCATGCGCGCCCAGCCCGTAAGCCAGCTTGCAGCACAGGTCGAGCACCACCCAGGTGACAATCATGATCAGCAACTGCGGCAGGAAGGGCTGTTGCGCGCTGAGGAATTGCGGCAGGAACGCGGCGAAGAACAGGATGTCTTTCGGGTTGCTCGCGCCCAGTACGAAGGCTCGACCAAACAGCGTGCGAAAGCGGGGTACCGGCGCGGCCTCAGGTACTTCGGGGCCCACCGATGGCTGGCGTGATTGCTGCCAGCTCTGCCAGGCGAGATAGAACAGGTACAGCGCACCGACGATCTTCAGGGCGCTGAACAATTGCTCCGAGGCCAACAACAAGGCACCCAGCCCCAGCGCCGATGCACTGAGCAGGCAGATCGACGCAATCACGCCGCCGAGAAACGCCGGGTAAGAACGGCGCAAACCGTAATTCAGGCTGTTGCTGATCATCAACAACGACAGCGGTCCCGGAATCAGGATCACTACCAATGCAGCGCCACTGAACAGCAGCCAGGTTTCCAGACTCATCACTCGCTCCTTTTTTGTTGTACTCAAGAATGTGCAAAAGCCCCACCCGCGAGGGTGAGGCCGTTTTGAAGCTTGAACCGCGTGACGCTTACAAGAAGATGAACTTGGCGATGAAGATCGCGCAGAGCACCCACAGGCTGACGGAAATCTCTTTGTACTTGCCGGTACCGGCCTTCAACGCCACGTAGGTGATAAAGCCCAACGCGATGCCATCGGCGACCGAAAAGGTCAGCGGCATCATGATTGCCGTGACGATCGCCGGAATGGCATCAGTGGCTTCGTCCCACTCGATGTGGGCCATGCCGCCCATCATCAGCATCGCAACGTAGATCAGTGCACCGGCAGTGGCATACGCGGGAATCATGCCGGCCAGCGGTGCAAAAAACATCGCCGCTATAAATAGCACACCTACGGTGACTGCGGTAAGACCAGTCCGACCACCAGCGGCCACCCCGGCAGCACTTTCGACATAGCTTGTTACTGGAGGAACACCAACCACGGCGCCGAATACGCTGGACGCACTGTCGGCTTTCATCGCGCGGGAGAGGTTTTCGATACGGCCGTCAGCGTTGACCAGATTGGCGCGCTGGGCGACGCCCATCAGGGTGCCGGCGGTGTCGAACATGTGCACAAAGAGGAACGCGAGCACCACACTGATCATGCTGACGTTGAACACGCCGGCCACGTTCATCGCCATGAAGGTCGGCGCCAGGCTTGGCGGGGTCGACATGATCCCTTCGTAGTGCACGATGCCCAGGCCCCAACCGGCCAGAGTTACCGTGATGATGCTGATGAGGATCGCGCCGAACACCTTGTGATAGCAGAGGATCGCGATCATCAGGAAGCAGATGGACGCCAGCAGCGGGCCGGGTTCGCGCAAGGAACCGAGTTTGATCAGGGTGGCCGGGCTATCGACGACGATGCCGGCGGTTTTCAGACCAATCAGCCCGAGGAACAGACCGACCCCCGCGCCCATCGCATAGCGCAGGCTGACCGGAATACTGTTGAGCAGCCATTCGCGAATCCGCGAGAACGTCAGGATCATGAACAGTACGCCTGAGACGAACACCGCGCCGAGCGCGGTTTCCCAGTTGTAGCCCATGGTGCCGACCACGGTGTAGGTGAAGAACGCGTTAAGCCCCATGCCCGGTGCCAGGCCCACCGGCCAGTTGGCGTACAGGCCCATCAACAGGCAGCCCAGCGCCGCGGCGATACAGGTGGCGACGAAGGCTGCACCGTGATCGATCCCGGCATCGGCCATGATGTTCGGGTTGACGAAGATGATGTAGGCCATGGTGATGAAGGTTGTCAGACCGGCAATCAGCTCGGTCTTCACCGTGGTGCCATGCAAGCTGAGTTTAAACAGGCGCTCCAGCAGGCCAGTGCGTAGTGGCGGCGAGAGATCCAGCGTCGATGCTTCGGATTTGCGGCTTTCCACAGCGAGTACTCCTCAAGAGTTTTATTGTTATTTCCAGGGCCGGACCCATGAGGGGTGGCAGCGGCCCTTTGAGGCATACGCGAATTTGTTGACCATGCGGTCAGGAACTCGCACGCTGTGGATTATGCTTTTGTGTACAAATAAAGCAAATATTGTTTTTGATTTTGTTTACGAAAGGTCCGTCGATAGGGATATATCGCCTGTTCGGACGCCTTCGCGAGCAAGCCCGTTCCCACATTTGAAATGCGTTCCCCTGTGGGAGGGGGCTTGCTCCCGAAGAGGCCAGTCCAGTCAATCGAGATGTGCCTGACTCTCACCCAAGGCCAGATTCACCGCCAACCATCCATTCACCGCCGTCTCCCCAGCCTCGGCAAACACCCGCTCCAGCAACTTCACCTGCTCACGGCGCAACGCCTGCTCAAACTTCGCCCCTTCGGCCGTCAACTCCAGCAGCCGCTTACGCTTGTCCGCCTGTGACGCCACGCTGTCGACCAGATGCATTTCCTGCAACTGGCGCAGCGGCATGTTCAGCGCTTGCTTGCTCACCCCGAGCAAAGCCAGCAGCTCCTTCACACTCAAATTCGGATAACGGGCGATGAAAAACACAATCCGCTGATGCACCCGCGACAAGCCGCGGCGCTCCAGCATTTCATCAGCCTTGGCGGTGAAGGCCTGGTAGCCGAAGAAAAACGCTTCCATGGCCTGTTGCTGACTGCTGGGGTTTTTAAGGTCAAGCATATTGACGTACTCGCTCAAGCTGGCGTAATTTCAGTCAACCAGTTTGACTTATTTTTCACATGCCTCGCTACCGGTGACTTCCATGGCTTTTTCCGAACGTGTCTCGCGCCTTAAAAGTTCTTTGATCCGTGAAATCCTCGCCGCCGCCCAGCGTCCGCAAGTGATGTCGTTCGCTGGCGGCTTGCCTGCTGAAGCCATGCTGCCGAAAGTCGAATGGGCCGACATGCCGCTTTCACTCGGCCAATATGGCATGAGCGAAGGCGAGCCGGCGCTGCGCGAAGCCTTGGCAGCGGAGGCGAGGGCACTGGGACTCGATTGCGCAGCGAGCCAGGTGCTGGTGGTCAGCGGCTCGCAGCAGACGCTGGATCTGGCGGCCAAGTTGTACATCGACAAGGGCACCGAGATCTTGCTTGAGGCGCCGACCTATCTGGCCGCGATGCAGATATTTCAACTGTTCGGCGCCGACTGCCTGACCGTGCCGCAAGAGTCCGATGGTCCGAACCTAGTGCAATTGCGCAATCGTCTGGAGCAGCATCGCCCGGCGTTTATCTACCTGATCCCGACGTTCCAGAACCCCTCCGCCGTGCGCTACAGCGAAACCAAGCGCGCGGCGGTCGCCGCCTTGCTCGACGAGTTCGGCGTCACCCTGATCGAAGACGAGCCGTACCGCGAGCTGACCTTCGACGGCGGCAGCGCCAAACCGATTGCCGGGCGTTTGAAGACAGCGAGCTGGATCTACACCGGCACCGTCTCAAAAACCTTGTTGCCCGGTTTGCGCGTCGGTTATCTGATCGCCAGCCCTGATCTGTTCCCGCATTTGCTCAAGCTCAAGCAGTCAGCGGATCTGCACACCAATCGCATCGGCCAGTGGCAGGCGTTGCAGTGGATCGGCAGTGAGAAATACCAGCAGCACTTGAGTGAATTGCGCGGTTTCTATCGTGAGCGGCGTGATGGCTTTCAAGCAGCGCTGGAAACGCACTTTGCCGATCTGGCCGATTGGAACGTGCCGCAGGGTGGGTTGTTTTTCTGGCTGACGCTGAAGCAGCCGCTGGACACGCGCACCTTGCTCGACGAAGCGCTGGCCAATGACGTGGCGTTTATGCCGGGTGAGCCGTTCTTCCCCGATCCCGATAAAAACCTCGGGCATTTGCGTTTGAATTTCAGCCACATCGATCCCGCACGGCTGGATGAGGGGCTCAAGCGATTGGCGGCGGTGGTGCGTCGGGCGCAGGCGGCTGAGGCGGCCTGAAAACAAATAAACCGGCTCAAGGGCTAATGCCGATCAGTTAAGCCCTTTTGCTTGACCTTTGGCCGCAAGAAATCAAAATCCGATGCCTGAATAGGCATCGGATTTTTTTATGCGTCTGGCTCGGGCACTGGAACTCACCCACAACTT
>NZ_FYDT01000087.1:13266-13518 GCF_900187585.1 Pseudomonas sp. Irchel 3E19 | reverse complement strand
ACGACGCCGCTCCTGGCCCAAAAGCTCACCACTCTTATCGTTGCTATTAGTCATAAACATAACCGTTTGCCTATCCCTTATCGTAAGGGGGAAACGGTGTCCTGTCTTTCATGGGGCTCGTTCATTTACCCTGACGTACGGCACTTCGCCTAGGCTCAGTGTTCCCTCGCTACGGTGTCCATCCGGGGGCATCGCCTACGGTTTGCTTCGCTGCACCTCCTCTCGATGAATGCGGCTTCGCCGCACGGCGCT
>NZ_FYDT01000087.1:0-13168 GCF_900187585.1 Pseudomonas sp. Irchel 3E19 | reverse complement strand
ATTTACCCTGACGTACGGCACTTCGCCTAGGCTCAGTGTTCCCTCGCTACGGTGTCCATCCGGGGGCATCGCCTACGGTTTGCTTCGCTGCACCTCCTCTCGATGAATGCGGCTTCGCCGCACGGCGCTTCGCGCCTACCCCCCGGATGAACACCTTCGCTCGGCCTGCCGATGGGCCTGGAGATCAACAGCAACGTCAAAAGCCAGAGCCTGAGCCTGAGCCAGAGCAGGTCAAAAGATCGTCCGATCGCGGCCCGAGCCTTCGGCAGCTCCTACAGGTGGGTTGATTACATCTGTTAGATATTGGTCGGCTGGCAGGCCGCCTTCGCGAGCAGGCTCGCTCCCACAATGGGATCAAGTACACCCGCCAGAGCCTGGTCGGCTGTCAGGCCGCCATCGCTGGCAAGCCAGCTCCCACAAAACAGCGAAAGCCAGATCAAAAGATCGCAGCCTGCGGCAGCTCCTACAGAGGAGACAAGTACAACCCGCACGCGGCGAAGTCCGCCCCACTCAACACAATGAGCGCAAGCTCGAGTACCGCTTTTGATCTTAGAGCGCCCGTCGGCAGGCTGAGTGGAGGGATTGATCCGGGGGTGGGAACGCAGCGACCGTTTGGCGCAGCCAAACACATCGAGAGGAGGTGCAGCGAAGCAAACCGGAGGCGATGCGCCCGGATCAATTCCGTAACGAAGGAACCCGAGCCTAAGCGAGGGCCATACGTCAGGGCAAAGCCTTTTTGGTTACTTTTGAGGCGTTTGTCAAAAGTGACCCGCCGTCAGGGCGGAACCCTAATCATCAACACCCGCAGCAACGGATACACACCCAAAACCAAATCACACAGCAGGAAAATGAATCCTGAAAGCAGCCCCCCCCATCGGCGAATCCCCCAACATCAACTTCGCGTTATAACTCTCAATAATGTCCTTCACCACCGCCAACCCGATCCCCTGCCCCGGATGCTGGCGATCCAAACGCTCCCCACGCTCAAGAATCCGCGCCCGCTGATCCGGCGGCACCCCCGGTCCATCATCCTCAACACACAACTCAACCCCGGCCAGACTCTCACGCACGCTGATCCGCACCTCGCCAAGGCACAGCCGATAAGCGTTCTCCAGCAAGTTCCCCATCATCTCCAGCAACGCGCCCTGCTCGATCGGCACATAACAGTGCTCGGGCAAATCAAACGCCACCTGCACGCGCTTGTCGCGATAGACCTTGTCCAGCGTATCGCACAGGCTTTTCAGCACCGGTTGCAACCGCACCTGATGCCGCACCAGCCCGCTTTTACGCAAACTCGCCCGCTGCAACTGATAGCTGATCTGCTGACTCATACGCTCGATCTGACTTTGCAGCACCCACGCCTGATCAACATCCTTGGGCCGCTGCGCCATGTCCTCACTGACACCCTGCAACACCGCCAACGGCGTTTTCAGACTGTGGGCCAAATCATCCAGAGAATCGCGATAACGACTGCGCTGCTGACGCTCACTGAGCAGCAAACGGTTCAGCGAGCCCGTCAGACGCAACAGTTCACGCGGATGTTGCTCAGTAAGACTTTCACGCGTGCCACCCTCGATTTCATCCAGCTCCTGACTGAGTTGGCGCAAGGCTTTCAACCCCCACGTCAGGCCAATCCACAACAGCGCCAGCAGCACCAACAAAGCGGCGCCGAAGCCCAGATAAAGATTCTCGCGCAGACCTTGCAGCGTGCTTTCGTACTCGCGCACCGGTTGCAGGGCGACGATGCTGAACGCCGCGCTTTTGCCTCCAAGCAGTTTCACCTCAACGTCGTAAACGAAGAATTCCTGTCCGTTGGCCTCGCGAATTCGCGCGAACTCGTTACCGAGGCCGTCGTAACGCGGTTTGTAGTTGATCTGCTCTTCCTGAGTGGCTTTCGAACGCCACACCAGATGCCCTTCGCGGTCGTAGATGTAACCCAGCAGACGGAAGTCGGTGAGGTTGAAACGCTCATCCGGCAACTGCGAGGGCATGACCAGTTTGCCGTTTTCAATGCGCGCGGCAGAGATCAGCGTGGTGACGTCCGAGGCCAGGCGCTGCTCAATCGAATCCTGTAGCGCCAGGCTGAACGCGCCTTGCATCGCCGGAAGCAAGGCGAGCATGAACAACACCGCCAACGTGGTGGCGGCGAGCATCAACCGGACGCGAAGAGAACGAATCAAGTGCAGCGCTCATTGAACAGGTAGCCGAGGCCGCGCACGGTGTCGATCGGTTTGAACCCGGCCGGGCCTTCGAGTTTGCGGCGCAAGCGGCCGACCAGCACTTCGATCACGTTCGGATCGCGCTCGTCGTCGTCCGGATAGAGTTGCTCCATCAAACGATCCTTGGGCACCACTTGCTGGTGATGGCGCATCAGGTATTCGAGGATGCGGTACTCGTACGCAGTCAGCGCCAGCGGTTGCTCGTCAAGGCTCGCTTGCTTGCGATTGAGATCAAGCAACAGCGGGCCGGCGACGATGGTCGACTGGGTGAAGCCGCTGGAGCGGCGCAGCAAGGCATTCAGGCGCGCGTCGAGCTCTTCGAACTGGAACGGCTTGACCACGTAGTCGTCGGCGCCCGCAGCCAGGCCTTCGACCTTGTCCTGCCAGTTGCCGCGCGCGGTGAGGATCAGGATCGGGAAGGTCTTGCCGCCCGAGCGCAACTGGCGGATCAGGTCGAGACCACCCATGCCCGGCAGACCGAGGTCGATCACTGCCAGGTCAAAGTTGAACTGTCCGGTCTGGTACAACGCCTCTTCGGCATTGGCCACGGATTCGACCACGTGACCACTTTCCGTCAGACGGGTTTGCAGGTGATGGCGCAACAGCGCTTCATCTTCGACGACCAATAGTTTCATGACGCTCTCCCGGGCGAATCAAAATCTCCAAAAACACACCTGTGGGAGCGAGCTTGCTCCGGGCGGCGATCCGACGAAATCGGTGGATCAGTCAATAAAGATGTCGACTGACACATCGCCTTCGCGAGCAAGCCCGCTGCCACTTTCAGTCTGGCGGCAACTCCTTAGAAAGCGTAGTTGGCCGACAGGTAAGTCTGCGCGCTGCTGTCCAGATCCAGCGAGCCTTGCTTGCTGCCACCACGTTCTTTCATCTCGGTGCTGGCGTTGCTCACCAGGTAACGGTAACCGAGTTCCACCGAGACATTTTGCGCCACTTGCTGCAACACACCGAACTGGCCGCCGACGGCGTAACCGATGTCACTGTCGCGGCTATAGCCTGGCGACTCCTGGGTCAACTTGGTCAAACCCGCCGTTGCACCGCCGAACAATTTGGTGGTGCTGCCCACCGGGTAGAACAGATCGTAGCTGCCCAGCAGGTTTTCCTGGCGCAGTTTAATCCCATTGTGCGAACCGGACACGTTGTCGTAGGTGGCGTAGTAGCGACCTTGCGAGTTTTGCTGACCAAGGCGTACGCCGTAAGTGTTGTTGCCGTCGATCGCGCCGGTGGCGTTAGGGTGATCGAGGTTGTTGTTCAGCGCATGGGACTTGTCGATTTTGTCGCTGGTCTGGCCGAAGGTCAGGCCGGCGAAGTTCGAAGTGGTGTCGGCATGGGCGGCGATACTGGCGCTCATTACAGTAAATGCCAGCAGCAGTTTGTTTAAACGAGTCATGGTATTTCCTCTTTCACAGTGCTGTTTGGGTATGGCGCAAGGTTACTGACCCGCCCCTGTACCGCCCCTGAACGCTCTCTGAACCTGACCTGAACCAAATCGACTAGGCTGTCCTGACCACTTTTCGATATGGAGACCGACCATGCGCCTGTTCCTCGCCCTCACCTTGCTGGCTGTCAGCAGCCTCACCCAAGCGGCGATCAAGACCGAAGAAATCCCCTACCAGAGCGCCGACGGCACGAAGTTGATTGGCTACTACGCCTACGACGACGCGATCAAAGGCAAACGCCCGGGCGTTGTCGTGGTGCATGAGTGGTGGGGCCTGAACGATTACGCCAAGCGCCGCGCGCGGGATCTGGCCGAACTCGGCTACAGCGCACTGGCGATTGATATGTACGGCGAAGGCAAGAACACCGAGCACCCGAAAGATGCAATGGCGTTCATGCAGGAGGCGACCCAGGACGCCGCCGCATCCAGCAAGCGTTTCGAGGCCGGGCTGAATCTGCTGAAGAAACAGCCGCAGACCGACGTGAATAAACTCGCGGCCATCGGTTACTGCTTCGGCGGTGCCGTAGTGCTGAATGCCGCGCGACAGGGTGAGCCATTGGCAGGGGTCGTGAGTTTCCACGGCGCACTGGCGACCAAGACACCGGCGACACCTGGCAGTGTGAAGGCAAAGATTCTGGTGGAGCATGGCGCGCTGGACAGCATGGTCACACCGGACAACGTCACCGCGTTCAAGTCGGAAATGGACAAGGCCGGTGCAGACTATAAGTTCGTCAGCCTGGATGGCGCCAAGCATGGCTTCACCAATCCGGATGCCGATCGTCTGAGCCATGGCGAGCACGGTGGCCCGGATATCGGCTACAACAAGGCTGCAGATGAAAAATCCTGGGCGGATATGAAAGCGCTCTTCCAGAAGATATTTGGTTGAGTCTGTAGAAACCGCGGCGCGGCCTTCGCGAGCAGGCTCGCTCCCACATAGGATCTTCTGTGCGACATTGATCCAGTGTGGGAGCGAGCCTGCTCGCGAAAGCCGCACCGCTGATCTCGACCTTGTCTCGACTAACCGGCAAAATGCCCGCCATGAATCTCACCCCCGCCCTCCCCGCTTGCTGCACCCCGCTCGATGCCCACTGGCCGTTGCCCATGGTGTTGCCCGACACCGTGCTGCTCAGCACTCATTTCGACCCGTCGCAACTGCTCGGCGATGACTTCCAGCGCAGCGCCATTGAGCCGCCACCAAGCATTCAGCGCTCGGTGGCCAAACGGCAGGCGGAATTTCTCGCCGGGCGAATTTGCGCTCGTGCAGCGTTGCACCAATTGGAAGGCAGCGGTTTGGTTCCTGAGATTGGTGAGGACCGCGCTCCGGTGTGGCCGACGCACATCTGCGGTTCGATCACCCACAGCACCGGCCGCGCGGCGGCGATTGTCGCCAACAAGCAGCATTGGCGAGGCTTGGGCATGGACCTGGAAAACCTGCTCAACACAGAACGCGCTGAACGCCTGGCCGGGGAAATCCTGACGCCAACAGAAATGCAGCGCATGGCGGCGGGATCGCGAGACCAAATGGCGTTGTGGGTGACGCTGACGTTTTCGGTGAAAGAGAGTTTGTTCAAGGCGCTCTACCCGATCGTGCAGAAGCGCTTTTACTTCGAGCATGCCGAAGTGCTGGAGTGGGCTGACGACGGTAATGTGCGCTTGCGCCTGTTGACGGATCTGTCGAGTGAGTGGTGCAGCGGCACTGAACTGGATGCGCAGTTCGGGGTGCAGGATGGGCAGTTGTTGAGTCTGGTCAGCATCAAGGCCTGAAGATCTTCGGCGCCTGTGCAGCCCTCTTCGCGAGCAGGCTCGCTCCCACATTTGGCATGCATTTCACCTGTGGGAGCGAGCCTGCTCGCGAAAGCTAGCGTCCAGCCACTACGGGGTTCAGCGGCGCTCCTGATTCCTCGGCCAACTCAAACTGAAACAGGCCCCACCCAGACTCTTGCTCTTGCCAATGATCGCCCGGCCGTCATGCCAATGGATGATCCGCCGCACAATCGACAGCCCCAGCCCATGCCCGCCCGAGGCCCGGGTGCGGCTATCATCCAGGCGCAGGAACGGGGTAAAAATCCGCTCCCACGCTACTTCCGGCACACCGGGCCCGTCGTCCTCGACGTCCACCCGGCAGCGCAACTGCCCGACCTGATAACTCACCGTGACCTTCGAATGCGCATGGCGCATGGCGTTGCTCACCAGATTCTGCAACGCCCGGTGCAGATAGCGCGGCTCGGCCTCGACCCAGGCGTCGTCATTATCGGCAGCCGACAAGCACAAGCCGCGCTGCACCGTGACCTCGGCGCGCAACGGCGCCAACTCCTCGATCACTTGATTGACCAACGCATCAAGGTCGATGCGCTGGAACGTCAGCGCCGGCGAACCTTGCTCCAGTCGTGCATAGGTGAGCATTTCATCGACCAGCTTATCGAGATCCTCGATGTCGTGATCCATGCCTTCACGGTACCTCTCCAGCGCTTGCGGCGTAGTCGCCGAGCCGATCATCTCCAGACCGAAACGCAGGCGCGCCACCGGCGTGCGCAGCTCATGGGACACCGCGCGCACCAGTTCCCGCTGGATCGCCAGCAATTGCTGCAAGTGCTCGGCCATGCCGTTGAATGCCGAAGCCAGCCGCCCGACCGAGTCGGCACCACGCGCCGGCACGCGGGTTTCCAGGCTGCCCTTGGCGATGCGCGTGGCCGCCGCTTCGAGACCGCGCAAGCGGCGCTCCAGTTGGCGCACCAGCAAATAAACGATGAGACCGATCAGGCTCAGGCCCAGCGCGGCGATCAACACCAGCCACTCCGGCGGATACGGGTTCATCTGATACAGCGGGCCGATTTCCAGCACCCACGGCGTGCCGACCATGCCGGCAAACACCCGGATCGAATCACCGCCCTTGCCCAGCGCCATCACCGTGTCGCCCTCGGCCACGCGACGGCTCTGGTCTTCGTCCATGTCGGCGTCGTTCACTGTGACCAGACGCAGATCGAAACCGAAGCCCTTCTCTTCCTTTATCTGCGCCAACCGCTTGGGCTGATCGGCCACAGGCACGCGCACCAGTTCATCGGCCAGCAGATAAATAGTCGCCCGCGCCAGTTGCTCGCTGATCTGCTGTACCTCTCCGACCAGCACTAGCTGTTCTTTGTCACTGACCAGTCGATAGACCTTTGCAGCGTGCGGGCCGGTCTGTTCCACCAACGCCGAACCGCGCAGCACACGGGTGCGCTGGGTCAGGTCGAGGCCGGTCTCGGCAAACGTCTTCAGCGCCAGCGGTATCCCGAGCAAACGCTCCCACACGAGCAGCGCCCGGTGGCGCTCGGTTTGATTCATCGGTTGCAGGTTGTCGGCCATCAGCGAGAACGTGCCATGGGCCAGGCGCTCGCGGTATTGCTCGCTGCGCACCTGATTGAGCAGGTTCAGCGCCAGGACGCCGAGCACCGCCACCAGAATCAACGCTGCACACATGCCGCCATAGATGCGCAGGAAGATCGAGTTCACAGCGCCAGGTCTGCGCAGGCTTCAGGGACAAATAAATAGCCTTTGCTGCGGATGGTTTTGATCAGTCGCGGGTGATCGGGATCGTCGCCGATTTTCGGGCGGATGCGTGAGATGCGCACATCGATCGAACGGTCCTGGCCGTCGTAGCCGATGCCGCGCAGCGCCGTGAAGATCTCTTCACGGGACAGGATCCGCCCGGCGTTGGACACCAGCAGCCAGAGCAAGTCAAATTCGGCACTGGTCAGCTCGATGCCGTTGTCGCTCAGCCACGCCTCGCGCAAGGCGTTGTCGACCACCAGCGGGCCGAATTGCAGGCGACGGCTTTTCTCCGCGCTCGGCTCCGGTGTATCACTGCGTCGCAGTAACGCCTGGATTCGCGCCAGCAACAGGCGCGGGCGCACCGGTTTACACACGTAATCATCGGCGCCGAGGTCGAGGCCATGGATCTGGTCTGCGTCATCGGTACGCGCGGTGAGCATCAGGATTGGCCCGTCATAACGGTCACGCACCTTGCGGCAGATGCTCAAGCCGTCTTCGCCGGGGAGCATCAGATCCAGAATGACCAGATCCGGTTGCTCGCTGATGATCCGCGCCGCCGCCAGCGCACCGTTGCCTTCGATTTCGACGCGCAGTCCATTGGCTTGCAGGTAGTCGCGAGTGAGTTCGGCCAGACGCTGATCGTCCTCGACTATCAATACCTCAAAGGCTTGTTGCTCCACCGGTGACCTCTGCTTTCTATTGTTATTAATAAGAAGGAACGTCTGACTCAACACAGTTCCCTGTGGGAGCGGGCTTGCTCGCGAAGGCGTCGTGTTAGCCAACCTCTTAGTCATCTGACATACCGCATTCGCGAGCAAGCCCGCTCCCACAGTTTTCAATCCTCCCGTGTTTTTGTCATGTTTCTGGAGGATAAAATCGCGCTCACATGGCCTGATTGTATAAACGGCGTACAGCCAGAACACAAGTCGGTAAATGCGTTCGGACAAGGCGGTTTTTTGTGATAGGGTTCGCGCCCTTAAAAATCCGCTGAAGCGTTTTTCCGGGTGAAAAAACAGTGACAAACGGTCTAGCTCAGTGGGTTCGTGGCCTACACGCGTTTTCCTGCTTTCTTACACAATTTACGCACAGGTTTATCCACAGGCTGTCCGTTGCATTCCCCCCCTGAAACGCATTATCTTGTAGCACGGCGAAAACAGAGACCCTACATATGGGGTTTTCGACTAAAAAGCCCAACCACATTTCAGACCTGAAACTCAAGCGCTTTATGGCAAGTTTCCAGTTGAACGAAACAAGTTTTTCGAAGCCCAAACCGCGCTTGCGGATGGCACCGTTTTTTTAGCTGCAAAAGGCAAAGAACGGTATGGGTGTTGCAGTCATTACTGTCACCCGGGAAGGAATCCGGTTCGAGCGCAGGCTCGTAACCAAAACTTCGGCAGGGATGCGGCGATGTAGCCTTTTTCCTACTGCTCCGAAGTTGTTAGGCCGACGCTCGTCGGTTGTAGTGCTTCGGGACAGAACGGTGAGCACCATGATGGTGCCCAAACAAACATAGAGAATGTGGAGAAAATCCCCCATGCAAACCGACACAACTCGCGAGAACCCGCAGGGCACCTTGCCGCAGGCCGCTGATTCGAATTCGGATCTGGCAGCTACCGCGCCTGGTCAACTGCGCGTGATCAAGCGCAATGGCACTGTCGTTCCTTACACCGATGACAAGATCACCGTCGCTATCACCAAAGCGTTTCTCGCAGTTGAGGGCGGCACCGCTGCCGCCTCGTCGCGAATCCACGACACTGTTGCCCGCCTGACCGAACAAGTCACCGCGACCTTCAAACGTCGCATGCCTTCGGGCGGCACTATCCACATCGAAGAAATCCAGGACCAGGTCGAACTGGCCCTGATGCGTGCCGGCGAGCAGAAAGTCGCTCGCGACTACGTGATCTACCGTGACGGTCGTTCGAAAGAACGCGCTGCCCACGCTCCGGCCGAAGAAGCGGTCAACGCGCATCCGTCGATCCGCATCACCCGTGCCGACGGCACTTTCGCGCCGCTGGACATGGGCCGCCTGAACACCATCGTCACCGAAGCCTGCGAAGGCCTGGAAGAAGTAGACGGTGACCTGATTCAGCGCGAAACCCTGAAAAACCTGTACGACGGCGTGGCCCTGACCGACGTCAACACCGCCCTGGTGATGACCGCCCGTACCCTGGTTGAGCGTGAGCCGAACTACTCGTTCGTGACCGCCCGCCTGCTGATGGACACCCTGCGTGCCGAAGGCCTGAACTTCCTTGAAGTCGCCGAAAGCGCCACCCATCACGAAATGGCCGACCTGTACGCCAAGGCCCTGCCGGCCTACATCGCCAAAGGTATCGAGTTCGAACTGCTGAACCCTGTGCTGGCCACCTTCGACCTGGAAAAACTGGGCAAGGCGATCAACCACGAGCGCGATCAGCAGTTCACCTACCTGGGCCTGCAAACCCTGTACGACCGTTACTTCATCCACAAGGATGGCGTGCGTTTCGAACTGCCGCAGATCTTCTTCATGCGCGTGGCCATGGGCCTGGCGATCGAAGAGAAGCAGAAAGAAGACCGTGCGATCGAGTTCTACAACCTGTTGTCGTCCTTCGACTACATGGCTTCGACGCCGACCCTGTTCAACGCCGGCACCCTGCGTCCACAGCTGTCGAGCTGCTACCTGACCACCGTTCCGGATGACCTGTCGGGCATCTACCACGCGATCCACGACAACGCCATGTTGTCGAAATTCGCCGGCGGCCTGGGCAACGACTGGACGCCTGTTCGTGCTCTGGGTTCGTACATCAAAGGCACCAACGGCAAGTCGCAAGGCGTGGTTCCGTTCCTCAAAGTAGTCAACGATACCGCCGTTGCCGTTAACCAGGGTGGCAAGCGCAAAGGCGCTGTGTGTGCCTACCTGGAAACCTGGCACATGGACATCGAAGAGTTCATCGAACTGCGCAAGAACACTGGTGATGATCGTCGTCGTACCCACGACATGAACACTGCCAACTGGATCCCTGACCTGTTCATGAAGCGTGTCTTCGATGACGGCAAGTGGACCCTGTTCTCGCCATCCGAAGTACCGGACCTGCACGACCTGACCGGTAAAGCCTTCGAAGAGCGTTACGAGTACTACGAAGCACTGTCCGAGTACCCGGGCAAGATCAAGCTGTTCAAGACCATCCAGGCCAAAGACCTGTGGCGCAAAATGCTGTCCATGCTGTTCGAAACCGGCCACCCATGGCTGACGTTCAAAGACCCGTGCAACCTGCGTAGCCCGCAGCAGCACGTCGGCGTGGTTCACAGCTCGAACCTGTGCACCGAGATCACCTTGAACACCAACAAGGACGAGATCGCCGTTTGCAACCTGGGCTCGATCAACCTGCCGAACCACATCGTCGACGGCAAGCTGGACACCGCCAAGCTGCAACGCACCGTGAACACTGCCGTGCGCATGCTCGACAACGTGATCGACATCAACTACTACTCGGTGCCGCAAGCGAAGAACTCCAACTTCCGTCACCGTCCGGTAGGTCTGGGCATCATGGGCTTCCAGGACGCTTTGTACCTGCAGCACATCGCCTACGGTTCCGACGCTGCCGTCGAGTTCGCCGACAAGTCGATGGAAGCGGTCAGCTACTTCGCGATCCAGGCGTCCTGCGACCTGGCCGACGAGCGCGGCGCGTACGAGACGTTCAACGGTTCGCTGTGGTCCAAAGGCATCCTGCCGCTGGATTCGCAACAGATCCTGATCGAACAGCGTGGCCAGAAGTACATCGACGTTGACCTGAACGAAACCCTGGACTGGGCACCGGTTCGCGCCCGTGTTCAGAAAGGCATTCGTAACTCCAACATCATGGCCATCGCACCGACCGCGACCATCGCCAACATCACTGGCGTATCGCAGTCGATCGAACCGACCTACCAGAACCTGTATGTGAAATCGAACCTGTCGGGCGAATTCACCGTGATCAACCCGTACCTGGTTCGCGACCTCAAGGCTCGCGGTCTGTGGGACTCGGTCATGATCAACGACCTGAAGTACTACGACGGTTCGGTTCAGCAGATCGAGCGCATCCCGCAAGAACTCAAAGAGCTCTACGCGACCGCCTTCGAAGTGGACACCAAGTGGATCGTTGACGCCGCCAGCCGTCGTCAGAAGTGGATCGACCAGGCCCAGTCGCTGAACCTGTACATCGCCGGCGCCTCGGGCAAGAAGCTCGACGTGACCTACCGCATGGCCTGGTACCGTGGCCTGAAAACCACCTACTACCTCCGTGCCCTGGCCGCGACCAGCACCGAGAAGTCGACCATCAACACCGGCAAGCTGAACGCTGTTTCCAGCGGCGGCAACCACGGCGACGATTCGGTTCTGGCAGCACCTGCCGGTCCTGCTCCAGTGCCAAAGGCTTGCGCGATTGACGAGCCGGATTGCGAAGCTTGCCAATAAGCTGAGCCCGTTCAGGTGCCGAAAGACACCTGAATGAAAAAAGCCCCTGACAGACCTCTGGTTTGTCGGGGGCTTTTTTTTGCATCAATGTTGAGCCAGATAGATGTCGGTTGGCTGACAGGCCGCCATTGCTGATCTTTTGATTTTGTTTTTTTGGGTTTGGGGTTTGGGGTTTGGGGGCATATCCGTTGCTGCGGTGATGGCTGATTAGGGTTCCGCCATTACGGCGGGTCACCTTTTCCAAACGCCGAAAAGGTAACCCAAAAGGCTTTACCCTGACGTACGGCACTTCGCCTAGGCTCAGTGTTCCCTCGCTACGGTGTCCATCCGGGGGCATCGCCTACGGTTTGCTTCGCTGCACCTCCTCTCGATGAATGCGGCTTCGCCGCACGGCGCTACGCGCCTACCCCCCGGATGAACACCTTCGCTCGGCCTGCCGATGGGCCTGAAGAGCAAGATCAAAAGCCAAAGCCAAAGCCAAAGCCAAAGCCAAAGCCAAAGCCAAAGCAGATCAAAAGATCGTCCGATCGCGGCCCGAGCCTTCGGCAGCTCCTACAGGTGGGTTGATTACATCTGTTAGATATTGGTCGGCTGGCAGGCCGCCTTCGCGAGCAGGCTCGCTCCCACAATGGGATCGAGTACACCCGCCAGAAACTGGTCGGCTGGCAGGCCGCCTTCGCGAGCAGGCTCGCTCCCACAATGGGATCGAGTACACCCGCCAGAGCCTGGTCGGCTGGCAGGCCGCCATCGCTGGCAAGCCAGCTCCCACAAGAAAATGAGTACACCCCGTACGCGGCGCATGCCGCCCCACTCAACACAATGAGCGCAAGCTCGAGTACCGCTCTTGATCTTGATCTTGATCTCGGAGCCCGTCGGCAGGCTGAGTGGAGGGATTGATCCGGGGGTGGGAGCGCAGCGACCGTTTGGCGAAGCCAAACACATCGAGAGGAGGTGCAGCGAAGCAAACCGGAGGCGATGCGCCCGGATCAATTCCGTAACGAAGGAACCCGAGCCTAAGCGAGGGCCGTACGTCAGGGTAAAGCCCTTTTGGTTACTTTTGAGGCGTTTGTCAAAAGTGACCCGCCGTCAGGGCGGAACCCTAAGCCGCCCTCACCGCAGCAACGGATATTCACCCAACCAACCAGAGCATGGTCGGCCCAAAGGTCGCCAAGAACAGCGCCCACAAAAAAGGTTCTTCACGGATTACCGGGAAAGACGCTCTTGATTTTCATGAAAAAGAATTCGCTATCCCGGTAACCGTACGCCATCCGTTTGATAACCTTTATTCGATTGTTTATGCCTTCCAACTGCCCCGTGTGCATCGGCCAGCGAACCCGGCTGACGATTCCCCGCCAGTAACCCTTTAGCCGTTTGGCGAACAGGATCAGAGCCGGTATCGCGCTTTCATCAGCGTGGCGCAGCCATTGCTTCCAGGCTGATCTCCAGCCCCAGGCGGTACTTGGCGTCCAGAGCGTTTTGAGTTCAGCTTTCATCAAGTAGACCGTCATCAACGCTTGGTTGGCCGCCAGCAAATCC